>DATAZN010000234.1:0-21330 GCA_036272035.1 Mycobacterium sp.
GTCGATATGGACCGCGAGCGGGTTTCGTTGTCGCTCAAGGCGACTCAGGAAGACCCGTGGCGCCACTTCGCCCGCACCCACGCCATCGGCCAGATCGTGCCGGGCAAGGTCACCAAGTTGGTGCCGTTCGGTGCGTTCGTCCGTGTCGAAGAGGGCATCGAAGGCCTGGTGCACATCTCCGAGTTGGCCGAGCGCCACGTCGAGGTGCCCGACCAGGTGGTCGCCGTCGGTGACGACGCGATGGTCAAGGTCATCGACATCGACCTGGAGCGTCGCCGCATCTCGCTGAGCCTCAAGCAGGCCAACGAGGACTACACCGAGGAGTTCGACCCGGCCAAGTACGGCATGGCCGACAGCTACGACGAGCAGGGCAACTACATCTTCCCCGAGGGCTTCGATGCCGAAACCAACGAATGGCTCGACGGTTTCGACACTCAGCGCACCGAGTGGGAGGCCCGCTACGCCGAGGCCGAGCGGCGGCACAAGATGCACACCACGCAGATGGAGAAGTTCGCCGCTGCCGAGGCCGAAGAGGCCGCGCGCCCGCAGGCCAACGGTTCGTCCGGCGACGACCAGCCGAGCGGTGGCTCACTGGCCAGCGACGCGCAACTCGCCGCTCTGCGGGAGAAGCTCGCAGGCAACGCGTAACGGTTAGACCCGAATGAACGCCCCGACTCCGATGAGTCGGGGCGTTCGTCTCTCCGGCGTGAGCCGGACGATTCGGCCCTGCATCGCCCTGACACACTGGTGCGGTGTTGCGCATTGGCCTGTCTGGCGGTATCGGCGCCGGAAAGTCGACGGTGTCCTCAACATTCAGCGAACTCGGCGGAATCGTCGTCGACGGCGACGTGATTTCCCGTGAAGTCGTCGAGCCGGGCACCGAGGGCCTGGCCAAGCTGGTCGATGCCTTCGGCAAGCAGATCCTGTCCGACGACGGCTCACTCAACCGGCCGGAGTTGGCCGCGATCGCCTTCACCGACGACGAGAAGCGCCAGACGCTGAACGGCATCGTGCATCCCCTGGTAGCCGAACGCCGGTCGGAATTGATCGCCAGTGCCGTCAAGGCCGACAAAAACCCTGTGATCGTGGAGGACATCCCGCTTCTGGTGGAATCCGGGATGGCGCCGATGTTCCCGTTGGTGGTGATCGTCAACGCCGATGAAGACCTACGGGTGAAACGATTGATCGAGCACCGTGGCTTCTCTGAGCAGGACGCCCGGGCCAGGATCGCGGCGCAGGCCACCGAGGAGCAGCGTCGCGCGGTCGCCGATGTGTGGCTCGACAACTCCGGCAGCACAGGGGAGTTGGTCGCACAGGCGCGCGCGCTGTGGCACCAGCGGATCGTGCCGTTCGCGCACAACCTTGATGGCGGCGAGCCGGCCCGCTCGCAGCCGGTGCTGGTGCCGCACGACCCGTCTTGGCCAGATCAGGCGCGCCGCATCGCGGCACGACTGAATACGGCCTGCGGGCACCGCGCCGTTCGCATCGACCACATCGGATCGACTGCAGTGCCGGGCATGGACGCCAAGGACGTTATCGACGTGCAGGTGACGGTCGCCTCGCCGGACGCGGCCGACGAGTTGGCCGAGGCCGTGACGAACGCGGGATACGTGCGCATGCCGGTCACTGCTGACGAGAGCAAGCCGGATGCCCGCAGCACCGTTGCGGAGTTCGATCACACCAACGGTGAATCCTTGTGGCACAAGCGACTTCACTGCTCGGCCGATCCCGGTCGGCCCACGAACGTCCACGTGCGGGTCGACGGCTGGCCCAATCAGCAGTTCGCGCTGCTTTTCGTCGACTGGCTAGCCGCCAATCCCGATGCGCGGGAACAATATCTGGCCGTCAAGCGCGATGCCGAGCGTGCCGGTGCACTCGACGACCACCTTGCGGACTATGTCGCCGCGAAGCAGCCATGGTTTTCCGATGCTTACCGCCACGCGTGGAATTGGGCAGACACCACGGGTTGGCGGCCTACGGATTAGGCAACGGTGCACCGCACGGCAGCACCCCGTTCATCGGGTCGGTGCTACCGGGGGCCGGATGCACCACTTGATCCACTTGAACGGCGATAGTGTCGTCCACATCGATTTCGCAGTGCACATTGGCCGAATACGGCCACCGGACGGCTACCTGCATGCCCGCTCGATGCGGATCGTCCAGCACCGCATTGGCCTGAAATGCGTTGCCGGGCACGGTGCTCAGCGCGGCCGTGCTGGTCTGGTTGTCGTTTGTGACGAAGGTGGCCTGGCTGCCGGGGGCCACCCCCTCGACGCGCGCGATGTAGGTGATGTTGTGCAGATCGGAGCGCGCGACCGCGGGCGTTAGCTGCGCGCTCACAGCGACCACCGCCGCTGCGGCAATCGCGGTCCATCTATGCCTGGTGAGGCTCATGATCGCACAGATTACGCGGCGCGGTATCGGTGCGGGCATCCAGTTGCCGGCAGCGCGCACGGCGGTACGCCGCGGCTATCCGTACGGGTTGTGCGGCGCCTCGTCTTCTTGGCGTTTGACCAGCAACCAGGTCTCCTCCTCGCCCTCGCGGACCCGGGTCAACGCATAACCGCCGCGCAACTTATCGCCGTTTAGGCGAATAGACAGGTGGCCTCGGCCAAGGCAGGTGGTCATTTCGTACTCGGTCCGGTTGGCGTACGTGCCGTGGTCCCAGACGGTGACATTGTCGGCACCATCGGGGATAGTGTTCTCGAACTCCGCGTCGTCAATCGGGTGGTCCTTCGTGCGACGGGCCATCCGCCGGTCCTGCGGGTTGACCGAGGCGCCGCGAGGGATTGCCCACGACACCAGGACGCCGTCGATCTCCAGCCGAAAGTCGTAGTGGTCGCTGCGCGCCGCATGATGCTGGATCACGAAGTGTGGCCCGCTATCGCCCCTTCTTCGGCGTCGCGGCTGCTCGGGACTTCGCCCAGACTGCCGCTGTCGCCGGTAATCGCTCAAACCCATGATGGGTAGGTACCCGCCTGCCCTCGGTCGAGAAACTGCCGATTGGCTGTGGCCGCCGCTAAGGTCCGACGCGCCAGTGCTCGATGCGGTGGTGGTCGGGCGTGAACCCGTGCTTGACACCCCATAAGACGGCCTGGGTGCGACTGCTCACGCAGAGCTTCCGATAAATGGTGCGGATGTACGACTTCACTGTGTTCGGGCTCAGGTAGGTTAGCCGCGCGACGTCGGCGTTGCTCATGCCCTGGGTGATCAACGCCAGAATCTCCGCCTCGCGTTCGCTAAGCCCTTCGCCGCGTCCGGGCCAGTCCAGCCCGGGCGCGCTGCGTGCGCGCGTCGCCACATCACTGACAACCAGTTGGCCGGAGTGCACGGCCTCCAAGGCCGCCACCAGCTCTCGCGCGGGCAGCGTCTTTGACAGATACCCCACGGCACCATGTTGCCGTGCGCTCTGGACAAGGTCGGGGTGAAAGTTCCAGGTGTACACCACAACTCGATGCGCGCGGGGGTTGGCGACGAGATGCCCGATTTCTTCGTGATCGGACTCGGGTTGGGCGAATGAGTCGTACAAGACGATGTCGACATCGTCTTTCACAGACACGCTGGAATCGAGTTCCGCGACGACGATGCGGTCGCGATACGGCTCCAACATGTTGGCCACACCCTTGACGACGACGTCGTAGTCATCGACCAGCGCAATGGTGATCGGCGCGCGAGGCGGGTGCGGCATGCCGGGGACATTACCTCCTTAGGGGTGTAGTCGTACCCCCACAG
The DNA here is from genome assembly GCA_036272035.1 of Mycobacterium sp. Taxonomy (GTDB): domain Bacteria; phylum Actinomycetota; class Actinomycetes; order Mycobacteriales; family Mycobacteriaceae; genus Mycobacterium. The sequence goes on from DATAZN010000234.1 coordinate 3,733, forward strand.
GAGTGGTCGACTTGTTGCAGGCCGGCCGACCGGAACATCGGTCACCCATCATTTGAGGAAAGGGCTCAATCATGATCATTCTCGGCATCGTCCTGCTGATCGCGGGCTTTCTACTCAAGATCTCCATCCTGTGGACGCTGGGCATCGTCGCGCTCGTCGTCGGCGCGATCCTGGCGATCTTGGGCACCACCGGACGCGCAATCGGCGGCCGACGCCACTATTTCTGAGCGTCCGTGGTTCAGGTCCCAGCCGAGCACCCGGGACGTATGCCGTACGTCACAAATTCACGTTTGCCCCTTCGCTGAACGGGTTATTAGACATATGTCAGAAAGGAGCCTGCGATGCCCATCTGGGAATGGATCTTGATCGCGGCCGTCGCTGTCGTCGTGGTGGTCGGCGCGGCAGTCGTTATAAGCATGATCAGCTTTCGCTCAAAAGCGAAGCGGCTCAAACAGCACTACGGCACCGAGTACGAGCGGGTGGTAGACGAGACCGGTAGCGAGAAAGGTGCCGTGCGCGAACTCACGACGCGGGAACGCAAGCGCGACAAGCTCGACATTGTTCCTCTCTCGCCTTCGGCGCACTCGGAATTCTCCGCCCGCTGGCAAGAGGTGCAGGCCGGATTCGTAGACAACCCCGCGACGGCCGTAGGCGTCGCCGACCGTTTGGTCACTGAGGTGATGCGCCAACGGGGCTACCCCGTCGACGAATTCGACCGGCGGGCCGCCGATATCTCCGTCGACCACCCGCAGATCGTAGACAACTACCGAGCGGCTCACGGTATCCACGTCACGGAGCAGCATGCCGACACCGAGCAACAGCGAGAGGCGTTCGTGCATTACCGGGCGCTGTTCGAGAAGTTGCTCGAAACCCCGACCGACAACGAAGCATCACAGGAGGCAAGCGCATGACCATTCATGAAGAGCCACCCGTCACAGCAGAACCGCGTATCGACGACGAGAACACGGCGGAGGCGGTACGCGAGCCGGAACCCCCCGCTACCGATGACGTCGGGGCGGAGGCGGTACGCGAGCCGGAACCCGCTACCGATGACGTCGGGGCGGAGGCGGTACGCGAGTCGGCGCCCGGCGCCGGAACCGCCGACGCGGCCACGGCAGAGGCGGGACACCACTCGTCAACGGACGACGCGCTTTTCAGCGACGACGACCTCGCCGATTTGCGCGCGCGATGGGCCGGCGTCCAGGCGGCTTTCGTCGATGATCCCAAGGACTGCGTCCAGAAGGCGGATGCTCTGGTTTCCGACTTGGTCGAACAGCTCACGACTGAATTCGCGCAAGCTCGGTCGCGTTTGGAAGATCAGTGGTCGCGCGGCGAGCAGGCTTCGACCGAAGACCTGCGCCTGGCTTTGATGCACTACCGTGAGTTCTTCGAACGGCTACTCGTGGTCTAATCGTCTGTACAGCAATATGTTTCGGTTACCGCTGCCATTCGAGCTGCATGCCGTTGCCGGCCAGCCAGGTATTGAGGTCGTAGTTGTTACGGGCCAGACCGCCCACGGCGTGCATTGCTCGCCGCACGGCCAGCTCGCCGACCTCCGGCGTCAGCAATCCGCGCCGAACCGCCTCCAGCAGCTCGTCGACGTCGCTCACCGCCACCCCGACGCCGGTGCGAACTTCCAGATCGAGGTAATGGTCTTCTGAGCTCCAGAAGTCCGCACCCGGCGTGTATTCACCGACGTCGAGGTAGTAGTCGTAGTCGCGTTCGTGGCCGGGGTTGAAGTGGAAGATCGTCGCCCGCAAGCCCAGTGATGGCAGCAGCCACGATTCGAGATAGTGGAACTGCGCGCGGCCGGGTGTGGGGCGGGCCAGATAGAGGCCCCATGGCCGCACGACGTAGTCATCCACGGCCCGCACGATGCCCTTGGGATCGGTGTTGGTGCGGCCGCGCAGGTCGAACGTCTCGTGCTTGGGGGCGTGAATGGTGTACCTCGTATCAGCGGCGAAGCCGGATCTTCCAACGGACAAAGCAGGCAAAGAACACCGTCAGCCCGGCGAGCATGCCCATGTCGAGCAGCCAGAAATGGCGGGTGTGCTGCCAGAACTGGTCCTGGGGGAGCAGCGTGGGTGGCACCAGATGCCGGACGTCGACAGTCGACGACGCGGCCGCATACCCCCAGCGTGCGGGCATCAGCCACGACATCTGGTCCAGACCAAGTCGGCCGGTCACCGGAACCATCCCGCCGCACAGCACAAGCTGGGCCATCACCGCGACCACGAATAACGGCATGATCTGCTCGCTGGACCGGACCAGCGACGAGATCGCCAGGCCCAGGACAGCCGAGGCGACGCAGGTCGCGGCGACGGTGATGAACAGCTCAACGGTGGCTGCCACCGTCGAATGGCCCAGCAGCACCGCTCCCTGACTCGGCGCACCCTTGCCGGCCACCACGATCGCGGTCACGATCGCCGCCTGCAGAATGGCGAATCCGCAGAACACCAGCGTCTTGGCCAGCAGGTATGCGGTGGTCGACAAGCCGACCGCCTGCTCGCGCTGAAAAATGGCACGCTCACCGACCAGGTCGCGAATCGTCAGCGCGACGCCCATGAACGCAGCGGCCGGCAGCAGCAGAGCCAGGATCTGTGCAGACTCGTCAGGCGTCCCGGTGTGCGGGCCCGCGGGGCGGAATCCGGTGCTACCGGGCACTGTGAGCGACAGCGCGCCGAGGATGAACGGCAGCAGCGCCAGGAAGACGAAATACGCCCGATCGGCGACCACGAGCCGGACCTGTCGGCGTGCGATCGTCGAGATCTGGCGCGGAACGCTGGTATGGACCGGCTCGCCCAGGTCGGCCGGCTGATCCGACTTCGACGGCGGCTGTGGCTCTTCGCGCTCCCGGAACCGGCGGTTGGCCTCGTCGGGGTCGGCACCGACCTGACTGAAGATCTTGGCCCAGTTGGTGGTGCCCATCACCTCGCCGATGCCGTCCGGCGGTCCGCAATAGGCTGTCTTCCCGCCCGGTGCCACCAGCAGCACCTGGTCGCAGACGTCGAGATAGGACAGCGAGTGCGTGACGACCAGTACCACCCGGCCGGCGTCGGCCAGTTGGCGCAGCATCGTCATGACCTGCAGGTCCAGGGCCGGGTCCAGGCCCGAGGTGGGTTCGTCGAGCATCAGCAGTGATGGCCCGGTGAGCAGCTCGAGTGCTACCGAGGCCCGTTTGCGCTGTCCGCCGGACAACTTGTCGACGCGAGTATTGGCGTGCTTGGTCAGGTCGAGTTCCTCGAGCACCTGCGAGACGACCTTGGTCCGGTCGGCTTTGCTGGTGTCGGGCGGCAGGCGCAGTTCGGCCGCGTAGCTCAGCGCCTGGTTGACCGTCAACTGACGATGGACGACGTCATCCTGGGGGACCATGCCGATCCTGCTGCGCAGCGAGGCGTATTCGGCGTGAATGTCGTGGCCCTCGAACGTCACTGACCCCGAGCTGGGTGTTGTGTAACCGGCGATCAGCCGGGCCAGCGTGCTCTTTCCGGCGCCGGATCCGCCTATCACCGCAGTGAGCGTTCCGGGACGCGCGGTCAGCGAGATATCGCTCAGCAGCTGTTTGCCGTTCTCGACGACGTACTGGACGTTGCGCACCTCTAGGCCGCCGGTGCGCGTCGCCGCTTCGGTCTCGCTGCGACGGACCAGCAGGCCGCTGCTGACCACCAGGTCGATGTTGCCGACGGTGACGACGTCGCCCTCGCTCAGGATCGCCGATCCGACCCGGGTGCCGTTGACGAACGTCCCGTTGACGCTGGTGTCGCGGATCTCGGTGCCGAGCGGCGTCAGGATCAGCGTTGCGTGATACCGCGAGGCCAGCACGTCTGGGACGACGATGTCGTTGTCGGAGGCGCGGCCGATCGTCACCGAGCCGGCTGGTTTGGCGGTCGGCGCCGCCCTCGGCGACAGCATTTTGACGAACCGGGTCGCGAAATTCGACGCGTCGGGTGCCCGGTTGTCGAGCTTGGTGACCTCGGTGGGCGGCACGTCGTGCTGTGTGTGCGCGGCCCGGGCGTTGACCACCGTCGTGTCCTCCGGCGGCGGCCCCGCGGGCGGCCGTCCGGCCTGCACATTGGTCGGATACTCCGACGGGGACAACGGCCGCCGCACCGGCGGCGCGGGTCGGCCCTGTGGGACGGGTGACGGTACGGGCTGGGGGCCGCTTCGCCGCGGCTCGGCGGGAGGGGCGACGGGCGCCGCCGGCGCCGACCACGACATCGTCGACTGCGCGGGCGGGGCTGCGCGGCCTGGCGGCCGGGCCCCTTTGCCGCGGCGTGGTCCGACCTCGAAGGTGAGCCGCGGTCCACTGGGATTGCCGACGTTGATGCTCTGCCCGTCATGGATGTCGACCACCGGCGTGCGGTAGCCGTTGACGAAAGTCCCGTTCACCGAGCCGTTGTCGATGGCTATCCACTTGCCCTGCTCGAAACGCAGGATCAGATGCGCGCGCGAAATCCGCGGATCGGCGATCCGGACATCAGCGCGTAAATCACGGCCGATGACGACGTCGTGACCCGGCGCGAAGGTGCTTTCTGAGCCGTTGTGCCAGATGGTCAGAATGGGTGGGGCTGGTCGACTCACCACTCCAGTATCGACTCCGCGACGGCACGGCTTCCACGGGACGCACTGTGATTCAGCTATATGTTGCGGCGAGCTGCTGCGAAGTTCCGATTCACAGCGGTTTCATAAGCGCCACAACAGGGGCGCACCGCATCTGGCGGCATGATTGCGAAGGTTAGGCAGGCCATTGCGAACACGGCTGCGCGTTACGAGATTTCGAAAACGCCATAACCGCAACTAATTTAAAACTGTAGTCCGGTGGGGGTGACCGGGAGCGTGCTGGATCGCACGCAAAGGGAGAGAAGCGAGGGGGTAAGTGTGTCTGGGGACGAGGCGACCAAAGCTACGCAGCGCTGGGACGCCCAATCAGGGCCGCCGGCGCCCGCTGAGCCGCGACGCTCCCGCAGTCTGCTCGAGCGCGGCTACGCGTCACTTCCCGACCTGGGGATCACCCGCCTGCTGACTCGCGTCCCGCTGATCAAGTCGCGTCCCGACCGGGAGTCGGTGAAGATCGGCCGCTCGGGCCAAGGCGATGGCCAGGGCAGCGCGATCGCCACGCCGACGTCTTTTGCCGGCTACACCATCCTGCGGCCACTGGGGTCCGGCGGGATGGCCGACGTTTACCTCGCCAAGCATCCCCGGCTGCCGCGCCGTGACGCGCTGAAGGTCTTGAGCGAAGGGACGACGGCAGACCAGGAATTCCGCGAACGATTCAATCGCGAAGCCGATTTGGCCGCCACGCTGTGGCATCCGCACATCGTCGCGGTGCACGACCGTGGCGAGTTCGACGGTCATTTGTGGATCGCGATGGACTACGTCGAGGGCACCGACGCCGCCCGGCTGATGCGGGACCGCTTCCGTGGCGGCATGGCCGACGACGACGTCTGTGCGATCGTCACCGCGGTCGCCAGCGCGCTCGACTACGCCCATGCCCGCGGGCTACTGCACCGCGACGTCAAGCCCGCCAACATCCTGCTGACCCACCCCGACGAGGATGATCGCCGAATCCTGTTGGCGGACTTCGGCGTTGCCCGTCAACTCGCCGACATCAGCGGAATCACCGAGACGAACGTAGCGGTGGGCACCGTTGCCTACGCTGCCCCCGAGCAACTCGTCGGGTCGAACATCGATGGCCGCGCCGATCAATACGCGCTGGCCGCCTCGGCATTCCACCTACTCACCGGCGCGCCGCCATACCAAAACTCCAATCCCGTCGCGGTGATCGGGCAGCACCTGCATGCGGCGCCACCCCGACTCAGCGACTACCGCCCCGACCTGGCCGACCTCGACGACGTGTTCTTCAAAGCGCTCGCGAAGGACCCGTCGGATCGGTTCGATCGGTGCCGCCAGTTCGCCGCGGCGTTCGGCGAGCACGTCTCCTGCCACCCGGCCGGCGATCGCGACTCCACGCCGAAAACCCGGCGCACCGGCTTCTGGAAGGCCGCGCGACGACCTTCCCTGAAGGCCGGTATTGCCCTGGCGATGATCGTTACGACCGTCGTCGCGCTGACCGTGACTTGGGCGATCTCGTTCTTCTCCTGGGACGATCAGCCGCAAGCGAACCCCACGTCGCCGCCGCGGGTGAGCAGGACGTCGACCTCGGGGTCGGCCCTGGCGGCGCCGCCGCTGAACGGCAGTTACCGGCTGGACTACGACCGCGCGAAGCAGACGTCCAACGGCGTCATCCGTACCAACGGCGGAGTCACCAGTTGGTGGGCCTTTTCCTCTGCGTGCACCGCGAACGGGTGCGCCGCCAGCGGCACCAAACTGGACGACACGAGTCATCAAATGGCCAAGACCGGCGGCACCGGCAATACCGGCGTTCTGCATTTCGTCGACGGCCACTGGCAAGCCGAGCCTCGCCAGGTGCAGGTGCCGTGCCGCACCGCCCGCGGCGGGCCGATGTCCACTCAATCCGAGACCGTGGTGTGGACGTTGACGCCGGAACCGGATGGCACCTTGCGCGGCGTGCAGACCCAAACCGTGCAAAGCAACGAGTGCGGCTCCCAAGGGGCCACACTGCGAATCCCGGTCGTGGCATCCCGGACCGGCGATGTTCCGCCAGGCGTGACGGTGGCCGATCCCGCGCAGGCGGCGAACACCACCGCCACCCCGATCGGAACCGCAACGCCCGCGGTGCTGGGTGGGCCATGCACCGACATCGACAAGGTCGCCTTCGACTCCACGGCCAACCAACAGGTCGTCTGCGAGGGCAACACCTGGGACAAGGCTCCGCCGACCACCGGTGTACACCCAGTCGGCACCTCGTGCGTTGACATGCCGGTTTTCACGATGTCGAAGTCCGACGACGGGCACCTCATCGAGTGCGACCCCGGCACGCGGGTGTGGAACAGCCAGCACAGCTGACCTTCTGTCGGTGCTGAGCTCTACCCTGGTGAGCATGGCGTTTGCTACCGAGCATCCCGTGGTTGCGCACTCCGAATACCGCCCGGTCGAAGACATGGTCCGAGCAGGTGGCCACTTCGAGGTGGTCAGCCCCTACGCGCCGGCCGGTGACCAGCCGGCCGCCATTGACGACTTGGAACGCCGGATCCAGGCGGGCGAGCGCGACGTCGTGCTGCTGGGTGCCACCGGTACCGGAAAATCGGCCACCACCGCGTGGCTCATCGAGCGGCTGCAGCGGCCGACTCTGGTGATGGCGCCCAACAAGACACTGGCCGCGCAGCTGGCCAACGAGTTGCGAGAGATGTTGCCGCACAACGCCGTTGAATACTTCGTCTCGTACTACGACTACTACCAGCCCGAGGCGTATATCGCGCAGACAGATACGTACATCGAAAAGGACAGCTCGATCAACGACGACGTGGAGCGGCTGCGGCACTCCGCCACGTCGTCGCTGCTGTCGCGCCGTGACGTGGTGGTGGTTGCGTCGGTGTCCTGCATCTACGGTCTGGGCACGCCGCAGTCCTACCTGGACCGCTCGGTCGAGCTGCAGGTGGGCAGCGAGGTCCCGCGCGACGGGCTGCTGCGGCTGCTGGTCGACGTGCAGTACACCCGCAATGACATGTCCTTCACTCGCGGCACGTTCCGGGTCCGCGGCGACACCGTCGAGATCATTCCGTCGTATGAGGAATTGGCCTTGCGCATCGAGTATTTCGGCGACGAAATCGAGGCGCTCTACTACATGCACCCACTCACCGGCGAGGTGATCCGCAAGGTCGATTCGCTTCGCGTCTTCCCGGCGACGCACTACGTCGCAGGACCGGAGCGAATGGCCCACGCCATCTCCACCATCGAGCAGGAACTCGAGGAGCGCCTCGCCGAGCTGGAGGGGCAGGGCAAGCTGCTGGAGGCCCAGCGCCTCCGGATGCGGACCAACTACGACGTCGAGATGATGCGTCAGGTCGGGTTCTGCTCCGGCATCGAGAACTACTCGCGGCACATCGACGACCGCGGGCCCGGCTCGCCGCCCGCGACCCTGATCGACTACTTCCCCGAAGACTTCCTGATGGTCATCGACGAGTCGCACGTCACGGTGCCGCAGATTGGTGGCATGTACGAGGGCGACATGTCCCGCAAGCGCAACCTCGTCGAGTTCGGCTTCCGGCTGCCGTCAGCATGCGACAACCGACCGCTGACCTGGGAGGAGTTCGCCGACCGGATCGGACAGACGGTGTACCTGTCGGCGACGCCGGGCCCCTACGAGCTGAGCCAGGCCGCCGGAGAGTTCGTCGAGCAGGTGATCCGTCCGACCGGGCTGGTCGACCCGAAGGTCGTGGTGAAGCCGACCAAGGGCCAGATCGACGACCTGATCGGCGAGATCCGCAAGCGCGCCGAAGCCGACCAGCGGATCCTGGTCACGACCCTGACCAAGAAGATGGCTGAGGATCTCACCGATTATCTGCTGGAGCTGGGGATCCGGGTCCGCTACCTGCACTCCGAGGTCGACACGCTGCGACGGGTGGAGCTGCTGCGTCAGCTGCGACTGGGTGACTACGACGTGCTGATCGGCATCAACCTGCTGCGGGAGGGTCTCGACCTGCCGGAGGTGTCGCTGGTCGCGATCCTCGACGCCGACAAGGAAGGTTTTCTGCGCTCGTCGCGCAGTTTGATCCAGACCATCGGCCGTGCCGCCCGCAACGTGTCCGGCGAAGTGCACATGTACGCCGACAAGATCACCGACTCGATGAGAGAGGCGATCGACGAGACCGACCGTCGCCGCGCCAAGCAGGTCGCCTACAACGAGGCCAACGGCATCGACCCGCAGCCGCTGCGCAAGAAGATCGCCGACATCCTCGACCAGGTCTACCGCGAGGCGGACGACACCGAGGCCGTGGAAATCGGCGGATCGGGGCGCAACTCGTCGCGCGGGCGGCGGGCTCAGGGCGAGCCCGGCCGGGCCATCAGCGCCGGAGTGTTCGAAGGGCGCGACACGGCCAGCATGCCGCGGGCCGAACTGGCCGATCTGATCAAAGACCTCACGGAGCAGATGATGACCGCGGCCCGCGACCTTCAGTTCGAGTTGGCCGCCCGGTTCCGCGATGAAATCGCCGACCTCAAGAAAGAGTTGCGGGGGATGGACGCCGCCGGTCTGAAGTGAGCTCACCCCACGACCAGGCAGCTGCCGACGGCTGGCGCACGCTGCTGGGTCCCCGATTCCTAGGGACCTCAATACTTCTCGCCGGTGGCGTGGCGCTATATGCGACCAACGAGTTCGTCACGGTCAGTTTGCTGCCGAGCGCGATCACCGACATCGGCGGCGAACGGCTATATGCCTGGGTGACCACCCTGTACCTGGTGGGGTCGGTTGTCGCGGCGACGACCGTCAACGCGCTGCTGCTGCGCATCGGGCCACGGGTGTCATTTCTGTTGGGGCTGATCGTGTTCGGGATCGGCAGCGTGGTCTGCGCGCTGGCTCCCGGCATGGAGGTGTTGCTGGTGGGTCGCACCCTGCAGGGCAGCGCCGGGGGATTGTTGGCAGGTTTGGGCTACGCGCTGATCAATACCGCTCTGCCGCGCTCGCTGTGGACCAGAGCCTCAGCACTGGCGTCGGCGATGTGGGGTGTCGCGACAGTGATCGGCCCGACGGCCGGCGGCCTCTTCGCGCAATTCGGCCTGTGGCGCTGGGCGTTCGGCGTCATGGCGATTCTCGCGGTGCCGATGGTCGTGCTGGTCCCGCGGGTGCTCCCGGCTCGCATCGATTCGGGCGAGGCTGCGCCCACGTTGCAAGTGCCGGTGTGGTCGATAGTCCTGCTGGGCACCGCGGCGTTGACGATCAGCGTCGCCCAGGTGCCGACGAACGTCGGACTGACCGCAGCGTTGCTCGCGATCAGCCTGGCCCTGGTCGGCGCGTTCATCATCGTCGATCGCCGCATGCCTGTAAAAGTGTTACCACCCAGCGTTTTTGGAAACGGGCCGTTGAAATGGATCTATTTGACCCTCGCGGTACTGATGGCCTCGGCGATGGTCGACATGTACGTACCGCTGTTCGGGCAACGCCTCGCGCATCTGGTTCCGGTCGCGGCCGGGTTTCTGGGCGCAGCTCTGGCGGTCGGGTGGGCGGTCAGCGAGGTCCTCAGCGCGTCGCTGAGCAGCAGGAAAGTCATCAATCGGGTGGTCGTGTTCGCGCCACTTGTCATAGCGTTGGGCCTGGGTCTGGCCGCGGCTACCCAAGTCGACAATGCGCCGGCGGCGCTTGTCGTCACGTGGGCGGTGGCGCTGACGATCACCGGAATCGGCATCGGAGCGGCCTGGCCGCATCTGTCGGCCTGGTCGATGCAGTCCATCGACGACGAAGCCGAAGGTTCCGCTGCGGCCGCGGCCATCAACACGATTGAGGTCATCGCCGGCGCATTCGGCGCCGGCCTGGCCGGCGTTGTGGTCAACACCGCCGCCGGCAGCATGGTCATCGCCGCGCGGGCGCTGTACATGGTCTTCGCCGTAGTGGGCTTAGTGGGCGCGTGGGCCGCATACCGGGCCACTCGGGATCTGCGCTGACCAGCTTGCATTCACGCACAAGCGGTTTCGGCCAACCCTTAGTCGGGCTCGTCCTCCGCATTCAGCACGGCGGAGACGCCGTCGATCTCGCTGAGCACTTGTGCGGCGTTGCTGACCTTGTTCCCTGACAGCGTCATGGCCACGGCAACCTGATCGCGATCGATATTGCCGTCGTCAGCTTCGAGTTCGGTGAGCTGCCAGTTCCTTTGGCCGCAGACACGCAAGATCTCCCGCAGCACCCCCTGGCCGTTGTCGTAGACGATCTGCAGCCGGATCGTGCCACGCAACCGTGCGGTGAGCTGCCGCTCCACGACATTGAACGCCAGCGCGCTGACAAAATGCAGGGCAACCACGGCGGCGGCCAGCAGGAGCAAGCCGGCGCCCGCGGCCAGGCCGATCGCCGCCGATTCCCACACCGCTGCGGCGGTGGTGAGTCCGTGTATCGCGCCACGGCGAGTGATGATGATTCCGGCCCCAAGAAAGCCGATGCCTGAAACAACTTGGGCCGCAACCCGTGAGGGGTCGAGTTCGATATTGTGCGCAGACAGTACGTCGCCGAATCCGTACTTGCTGACCAACAGGATCAGCGCCGACGACGTGCCCACGATGGTTTGGGTCCGCAGCCCCGCGACCTTGCCCTGGATGGTGCGTTCCAGACCGATGATTGCCGTCAGCCCAAAGGCGGCGAAGAGCTCGATGAGGTGCCGGCCGCTCTGCACGGCGCCACCGAATAGCGGGTCGGCAAGCCAGATCTGCATGCCGCCAAGCTACTTGTCAGGCTGTGATGGTGCGACCTTGACAGATCTGCTGTCAGCTCTGTAGGACCAGCGACCGCTCCGAAGTGCGCCGGCGTCAGCGGGTCGACTTGATGACCTGCGCTCGGTGGAACTGCCAGCGCTCGACAATGCGGAACCCGACATTTTTCGCCGTCGTGTAGGCGGGTGCGTGCACCAGCATCCGTCCGGGCGATAGCGACGTCCCGCTTTGATGGTTCGGCAGCTTGGTGTCGTGGGTGGAAATCGTCCACAGCGTGGTGCATTGGTACAGCCGGCCTACCACCAACCAGACGGCTACGTGACCGTCCCATAGCGTCTCACGCTTGGCCGCGGGAACGCCCCGGCCGAGGTCGACCAGTGGCCGGTAGGCGTCGGGACGCGCGGCGAGCACCGCGCGAACCGGCCCGGGTAGCCAGCCGACCGTGTTGTCGACCAGCAGGCAGTCCCCGGGAGCCGCCTGCGCGCTGATGAGGTCGGCGACGTCGCTGTAATCCCAGCTCTCTTTGGCGTACCGCTGTCGTTGCGAGAGAAGATAATTCGGGAGTGCCGCCACGGTGAGCACGATCAGCATTGCGGCGATCCATCGTGGCTTGCGCGCGATCCCGACAATGCAGACGGCCAGCACAACGGCTATCGCCGGGGTGGTGAAGAACAGATAACGCGGGTAGTAGAACGGATCGTTGACCGCCGAGTAGACCAGGCTGATGGCGGTGGGTACCACCATCCAGGCCGCGCAGATGATCAGCACCCGGCGGGTATCGCCCAGTGATAGCCACCGACCCCTCATCCGAATCGTCAGCGCGACAATGAAAATGAGCCCAGCCAGGATCGCGAACGGAACACTGTTGTCGAAATATTGGTGCAGCACAACGTCGAGCACGCTGTGCCAACTCAACGGATAAATCCAGGCCACCTGGAAGCTCTGGCCATGCGCGAACAACATCAATGGTGTCAATGCGGCCACCGCCAGCGCTGACGTGATCGCCCACCAACGCAACACCGACTTGTTGCGCCGCAGCACCGGCGTCACGACGGCGTAGACCGGCACGAGCAACACCAGATAGAGGTTGAGCAGTATCGCGAGCAACAGCGCGAGCGTGTAGAACGCCCACAGCCCTCGCCGGTGTCGGCGTACGGCGGTAACCAACAAGACGGTCAGCCAGACTGCCGCGGCCGCCGTAAACGCATACGAGCGCGCTTCGACGGCGGCCCACGTCACGCGCGGCAGGATGGCGAACACGACGCCCGCACACACCGCGGTGGTCCGCGGCAGGAACTGTCTCGCGAAGACCACCACACCGGCTGCGGCGATCCCGACGGCCAGGCAACTGGGAACCCGCGACCAGAACTCGGTCACCGGGAAGAGGCTGAACCAGCCGTGCATGAGGAGGTAGAACAAACCGTGAACGGCGTCGATGTGGCCCAGCATCCGCCACAGGTCGGGTATTGAGCGGCCGGAGGCAGAAATCGTGGCACTCTCGTCGAACCACAGCGACGGCCAGCTCGCCCCGGCGGCGCCGATGACGGCGGCCAGCACCGCGATAGCGAGCGGGTCGACAAACCTGGTGGGGCGGCGCGGCCCTGAGGGGCTCGGGGTGACCGCCGTCCTAGGTTCGGCGACTGTTGTGGCAACCATGATAGATGTCACTTTAGGGCCACCGCGGTGAACCTGCTTACCCGTCCTGCCTGATCACATACCACTTTTGCCAGTGTGGCCGAATCGGGCGACTCGGTCGTGCGGTAGCCATATCGACGAAAATGCAAGCACAGCAATGAGTTTCATTGATTACGTTGGCTAATTGGACGCGTAGCCGACACATTTGGAGCCTCAGAGTGTGCGCGCCGCAGCGGTAGCCGGGAGTTGCCAACCATGTCGGCGTGTCTCAAAGTCGACCATCTGGCTATGGCAAGGCGTTACTGTCTGGGGTTGGCGTAGCAACCGACACCTGGGAGGGTAAATGAGCGCCTATCGGACCGTGGTGGTAGGAACCGACGGCTCGGATTCGTCGCTGCGCGCGGTAGAGAAGGCGGGCAGCATTGCCGGGGCTAACGCAAAGCTGATCGTGGCGACGGCGTACTTGCCGCAGAACGAGGATGCACGGGCCGCCGACGCCCTGAAAGCTGAGAGTTACAAAGTGTCGGGCAGTGCCCCGATCTATGCGATCCTGCGCGAGGCCAAGGAGCGGGCCGAAGCGGCCGGAGCCGCGAATGTCGAAGAGCGGTCAATCGTCGGCGCGCCGGTCGACGCGCTGGTCGGACTCGCCGAAGAGGTCAGCGCCGACCTGCTCGTTGTCGGCAACGTCGGCCTGAGCACGATCGCCGGTCGGCTGCTGGGATCGGTACCCGCCAACGTCTCGCGCCGGGCCAAGGTCGACGTCCTGATCGTCCACACCACCACGTAAGCGGGCCTGCGCGCGTCAACCCGGTGATCGACACCGCGAAGTACGGGCCGTGGGCGCTGATCGCGGGCGGCTCGGAGGGTGTCGGCGCCGAATTCGCCCGACTGCTCGCGCAAGCGGGTCTGAATCTGGTGCTGGTTGCCCGCACAGCAGACGCATCGGAGCAGACGGCCGAGCAGTGCCGCGGGAACGGCATTGAGGTTCGCACCGTCCAGACCGATTTGAGCGCATCGGACGCCTGCACCGGGATCGCGACGGCGACGAGCGGGCTCGAGGTGGGGCTGTTGATCCTGGTCGCGGGCGCGAACACGCACAGCCACGAATTTCTTGACGGCGATCTTGCGGAGTTCCAGCGAGTCATCAATCTCAACGTGACGACACCGCTGGCCCTCGTGCACCACTACGGACAGCCGATGCGCGACCGGCGCCGTGGCGGCATTGTGCTGCTCGGCTCGCTGGCCGGCTACCTCGGATCGGCTCGGCACACCGTCTACGGCGGCGTGAAGGCGTTTACCAGGATTTTCGGCGAGGGACTCTGGTTAGAGCTCCAGGAGCACGGCGTCGACGTGCTGGACCTGGTGCTGGGCGTGACGCGCACACCCGCGATGGAGCGGGTCGGCCTGAATTTCGACGCACCCGGTGTCGTCGTCGCCGAGCCCGCCGATGTCGCCCGCGAGGGATTGGAATGGCTGGGCCACGGTCCGGTCCACATCGTCAGCGGCAACGAACAGATCGTCGCCACGCGCAACGATCCCGACCGGGCCAAGACGGTGCTCGGTGCCCATCACGCCATGCAGAGGCTGTTGAACGCGGAGAGGAATTCCGATGATGGTGGAGGAACGGCTCGCGGCACTGGAACAGCGGCTGCGCCGGGTCGAGGATGAGCTGGCTATCGGCCGCCTGATGGCGTCGTATGGACCGCTGGTCGATGCCGGCGATGCCGACGCGGTCTCCGGGTTGTGGGCCGACGACGGCGAGTACGACGTCGAGGGCTGGCACATGCGCAGCCGGGCCGACGTTGCCGAGATGGTGCGATCACCCGCTCATCAGGGTCTGATCAGCCGCGGTGCAGCCCACTTCCTCGGCCCGGTATGCGTCGACATCGACGGCGACGATGCGATTGCGGTGTGCGAGTCGATTGTGATCCGCCGCAACGACGACGGCGTTGGCTACCGGGTGTGGCGGGCCGGCGCCAACCATCTCACGCTGCGGCGGACGGCCGCCGGCTGGCGGATCGCCAAACGCACCAGTCGCGCACTGGACGGCTCTACCGAGGCGCGCGGCCTGCTGGCCGCCGGTGCGACCGGCCGACCGGCATGACGGGGCAATTAGCGGGCAAGGTCGCGCTGATCACCGGTGCGGGAGCAGGAATCGGCGAAGGGATCGCGCGCCGGTTCGCCGAAGAGGGCGCGAAAGTTGTCGTGGCCGAACGCGATTCCGGTAGTGGACATGACGTCGCCACCGCCGTCGGGGGATTGTTCGTCGAGGTCGACGTCTCGGTTCGAGACCAGGTGGAAAGCGCTGTCGCGCAGTCTGTTTCGGAGTACGGCTCGATCGACGTCGTGGTGAACAACGCGTGGGGCGGCGGATCGATGAGCCGGGTGGAGAACAAGACCGATAAGCAGCTCAGCGACGGTATCGCCGTCGCGTACTACGGCCCGTTCTGGGCGATGCGGGCCGCCTTGCCGCACATGCGGGCCCGCGGCTGAGGACGGGTGATCAACATCTGCAGCCTGAACGGGGTCAACGCGCACATGGGCACCCTGGAGTACAACGCCGCCAAAGAGGCGCTGCGTGCCCTCACCCGCACCGCCGCCCGCGAGTGGGCGCCGTTCGGCGTGACCGTCAACGCCATCTGCCCGGCCGCCAAGAGTGCGGCATTCATGCGCGCCCTCGGCGACAACCCCGACATTGCCGCCTTCGCCGGCGCGATGAACCCGATGGGCCGAATCGGGGATCCCTATCTCGACATCGCCCCGGTTGCGCTGTTTCTGGCCGGCGAGGGCTGCCGCTATCTCACCGGCAACACGTTGTTCGTCGACGGCGGCAGCCACATCAACGGGGTGGCCTGGACACCCGATCTCGACGGCGCGAGCTGACCGACCGCTACGCGCTGGCGAGGTCGTGCCGCTCCAGCCGGAACGTGCGGCTGAGTCGGTCCGGACGCGTAGTCAGGGTGACCTCGACGGCTCCAGCTGAGGTGACGACGTAGCGCTCTTCGACATCTGGGCCGTCATCGCAGCGGCTCACCGGGCGACGCGGCAGGTCTTGATCATCATTGAGGTCCGGATCGAACGGGAAAAACACCGGGGCATACGGCGTCACGTCGCCGTCTGGACGGCCATCGCGCAGTCGGCTGCACTCGACGAAACGGAAGTGTCCGATGTTGTGCGCCGCGCGGTAGGTCCGCGTGACGACGAACGGCGGCTGACCGGCGGTGGGCAGCGCCGCCCCTTTGGGCACGATCGGGTCGAAGCAGACGTCCTCACCCGCGCACGCCTCGCGAAACACCCCGAAGTGGCGTGAAAGACGTTCGGAGAGCGCGAATCCGGCCTCCCTGTCGAGGAAGGCGGCCAAGCCGATCGCCGTCGCCGCGAACGGGTGCAATGACCGTTTGACCCGTTTCTCGTCGAACGCCGAGCGCAGCGCCCGCGCGACGAGCGGGAAGCTTCCGGCGCCGCCTACCACGTAGATGCCGGCGATCTCGGACCAGTCGACGTCGCCGGCGGTCCGGTCGCGCAGCACACCGGGTAGAGCGGCAATCGTTTTGTCTACCAACGGAGCACACGCCGTGTAGACGTCCTCGATCGGACACGAAAACGGCGGCTTGCCGACCGAGGAGAGATCGACCAGGAATCGGCGGGTGTTGGGACCGACGGCTTCTTTGCGGACTGAGCACTCCTCGAGCAACTGATCGCGGGTGCCCGACGGCAACGAACGCAGTCCGGCGCCCTGGCGGACCAGCTTGAGGATGGCC
The DNA here is from genome assembly GCA_036272035.1 of Mycobacterium sp. Lineage (GTDB taxonomy): Bacteria > Actinomycetota > Actinomycetes > Mycobacteriales > Mycobacteriaceae > Mycobacterium. The sequence goes on from DATAZN010000234.1 coordinate 20,403, forward strand.
TCGTCGAAGTCGTCGCCGCCGAGGCGCTGGATGCCCTCGCTCACCACCACCTCGTTCAACCGCCCGGTCATCTTCAGCAGCGACGCGTCGAACGTTCCGCCACCAAGGTCGTAGACCAGGACGTACTCCCGCTTGGCGGTGATCGTCGAGCGATACCGGTGGGCGTATTCGAAGCCCGCCGCCGATGGCTCGTTCAGCAGAGCGACCACGTCGAAGCCGGCCTGGGCGAACGCGTTCAGGGTCAGGAAGCGTTGCGCGCTGGAGGCATTGGCCGGCACGCTGATCGCGGCCTCGACCCGCACGCCCGGGGAGAGCTCGGCGTTCGAACGGTGCTGCAGGTCGCTTCTCAGCTGGGTCAGAAAGCCCGCGAACAGGTCGGCCAGCAGGTAACAGCGTCCCGCGAGATCCACCGTCGTCGTCGGCCCGGAGTCGTTGAGCAGCCGCTTGAACGACCGCAACACGGACCAGTCGGGGTGGTGCCGGACCGCGGCGGCGTCCGGGCCGTAGCGCAGCTCGCCGCCATCGTTGGCGGCGATGATCGACGGCCACGCGTCGACCCCGTCGAACGACACCACGGGGTAGTTGCCCCGGTCGACGACCGCAACAACGGTGTGCGTTGTGCCGAAGTCGATCCCCAGCCTCATCGGCTAAGCGTAGGTGCTGCTGGGCGTTTCGCGGCTACGAATCACCGACCGCGTTCGGGGTCTTACCAACCCCGCTCGCGCCACCGGATTTGTCGGAGGTCGCTCCCGGGGCTTACCAGCCGCGCTCGCGCCACTCAGCAAGGCTGGGACGCTCGGCGCCCAGCGTGGTGTCGTCGCCGTGGCCCGGGTAGACGACGGTGGTGTCGTCGTAGACGTCGAACACCCGGGAGGTGACGTCATCGAGCAGCTGGTCGAAATCGCCGGACTGCCACGTCTTGCCGACG
>DATAZN010000235.1:0-2576 GCA_036272035.1 Mycobacterium sp.
GGTGAACCGGTCAATAGTGTCGGTGACGACGTCGGCCTGGCCCTTGCGGATGGTCTTGAACAGATCGCCGTTGGGCGCCAGGCACAGCCGCTGGTCCCACGGGTTGTAGCTCGGGCCGAAGTGCTTCTCGACGTCGTAGCCTTGGGGCAGTCGCCGCTTGGCCATCGTCAGCAGGGTCTTGCGCATTTGGCGCGGGAACTTCCGGGAGAACTGGTACTGGAACGTGCTGAACGCGATCCACTTCCACCGGTTCGCCGCGTGCGCGAGTTTGGTCGGCAGCCACTTGTTGGCCTGCTCGGCGAACGGGTCGCTCAGCGGCAGCGATCCGATGTAGGACGGTGAACGCTGCAGCATGGTCACGTGACCGGCGCCCGACTTCACCAGCGAAGGAATCAGGGTGATCGCGGTAGCGCCCGAGCCGATCACCACGATCTTCTTGCCGATGTAGTCGAGGTCCTCAGGCCAGTGCTGCGGGTGAATGGTGGTGCCTTCGAAGTCGTCGTAGCCCGGGAAGGTCGGCAGGTAGCCCTCGTCGTAGTTGTAGTAGCCACTGCACGCGAACAGGAACGAGCAGGTGAGCTCCTGCTGCTGACCGTCGTTGTCGACGGTGAGCGTCCAGCGGTTCTCCGCGTCGGACCACTCGGCGGCCAGCACCTTGTGCCGGTAGCGGATGTGCTTGTCGATGCCGTTCTCGGTGGCGGTCTCTTTGATGTAGGCCTTGATCGATGCGCCGTCGGCGATCGACGTCGAGGACTCCCACGGCTTGAACCGGAAGCCCAGGGTGAACATGTCCGAGTCGGAGCGAATGCCGGGGTAGCGGAACAGGTCCCAGGTACCACCGAGGTCGTCGCGGCGCTCGAGGACCGCGTAGCTCTTGGACGGGCAGCGGTCCTGCAGGTGCCAGGCTGCGCTGATGCCGGAGATGCCGGCGCCGACGATCACAACGTCGAGATGTTCAGTCATGGCGACACGCTATCAACACGGCGTTGAGTGCGTCAACACCCTGTCGAAATACTCAACACCGTGTAAAGTAGCGCAGGTGACGACCGTCAGCTCCAGCCGTGCATCCAGGGGCCGACGCTCTGCGCGCCCGTCCGGCGACGATCGCGAGCTGGCCATCCTGACCACCGCCGAACAGCTGCTCGAGCAGCGCCGGCTCGCCGACATCTCGGTCGACGACCTGGCCAAAGGTGCCGGAATCTCCCGCCCGACGTTCTACTTCTATTTCCCGTCCAAGGACGCGGTCATGCTCACCTTGTTCGAGCGGGTGCTCGTCGAAGCTGACTCCGCGCTGGAATACATGGTCGCCAATCCGCCGGCCGACCTGAAAGCGCTGTGGCGCATCGGCATCAACGTCTTCGTCGAGACGTTCGGTTCGCACCGCGCCGTCTCACTCGCCGCCGATTCCGCACGCACCAATACGGATCTGCGCGCATTGTGGTCGCGGTTCATGGAGAAGTGGGTCGACCACATCACCACCGTGATCGAGGCGGAGCGCGCCCGCGGCGCGGCACCGGTGACGCTGCCGGCCGATGAGCTCTCGGCGGCGCTCAACCTACTCAACGAGAAGGTGATGCTGAGCTCGTTCGCCGGCGATCGTCCGTCGGTTTCCAAAGAGCGGCTGCTCGAGACGCTGGTCCACATCTGGGTCAGCAGCATCTACGGCGCAGAGGTCTAAGCCGCCGACGATGCCGTCCGGGTAGCGGACCGAGCAGAACGCGGGCAGTCGGGCCTAAGCCGTCACCCCTTGATGCGAACATATGTTCGTGTCACGCTCGCATCGGCAGGCAGCCGAGATCCTGCACGCAGACCTCGACTCGTTCTATGCGTCCGTCGAGCAGCGTGACGACCCAGGACTGCGTGGCCGGCCGGTGATCGTTGGCGGCGGGGTGGTGCTGGCGGCCAGCTACGAGGCCAAGGCCTACGGCGTGCGAACCGCGATGGGCGGCGCCCAGGCGCGACGGCTGTGCCCGCAGGCCGCGGTGGTCCCGCCCCGGATGGCGGCCTATTCACAGGCCAGCGATGCGGTGTTCGAGGTGTTTCGCGACACGTCACCGCTGGTGGAGCCGATTTCGGTGGACGAGGCGTTCATCGACGTGGGCGGGCTACGGCGGATCTCCGGGACGCCCGTCGAGATTGCGGCCCGGCTCCGCAGCGACGTCCGCTCCCGGGTCGGACTGCCGATCACCGTCGGTATCGCGCGGACGAAGTTCCTTGCGAAGGTGGCCAGCCAGGAAGCCAAACCCGACGGCCTGCTGCTGGTACCGCCCGCCCGCGAGCTCGCCTTCCTGCACCCGCTGCCGGTTCGGCGGTTGTGGGGCGTCGGGGCGGTGACCGCCGACAAGCTGCGTGCGCACGGCATCGACACGGTCGCCGACGTCGCCGAGCTCAGCGAGCCGATGCTGGCGTCGCTGGTGGGTGGGGGGATGGGCGGTCGGTTGTATGCGCTGTCGCACAACGTCGACGCCCGCCGGGTCACCACGGGTGTGCGACGGCGTTCGGTGGGGGCTCAGCGCGCGTTGGGCCGTGCCGGCAACAGCATGTCGGCGGCCGAGATCGACGCGGTGGTGATCGGC
>DATAZN010000236.1:0-4439 GCA_036272035.1 Mycobacterium sp.
AGCAGCGCGTCGGCGCCGAAGGCGCAGGCGGTGCGCAGGATCGCTCCGACATTGTGCGGGTCGGTCACCTGGTCGAGGACGACGATCAACCGGGGCGCCGCGATGTCGTCGAGCCCGAGCCGGCTTACCGGATCGACCTCCAGCGCCACGCCCTGGTGCACGGCTTCGGCGCCCAGCAACTGGTCGAGCTCGCGCGGCGTCACCTCCCGCTGCTTCACCCCGGCAACCGGGCCGGTCTCCTTGAGCCGCATCAACGCGTTGGGCGTCACCAGCAGCTCGCGCCGGGCCCGCCGTGGATTGTCGAGCGCCGCCCGCACCGTATGGAGGCCATAGAGATAGACCGGCCCGGTATCGGGGTCGTATTTCGGTCTGGGCGGAAACTTGTTGACGCTCATGGGCTTGGCCTAGGACGTTTGGAGCGGGGCGGCAAGGCGCCGGCGCGGCTCGATTTGCAGTTGACAGTCCCGGACCCGCTCACCATAAACCGCCACGGCGCGGGCGGCGGAAGCTGGCCGCGCCGAATTCTTCTGTCTCGATGGAGGGGTGGGAGAGTGGTTAAATCCGGCAGACTGTAAATCTGCTCGCTTAGCGTACACTGGTTCGAATCCAGTCCCCTCCACCACCTCCCCATGGGAGCGCCGGCCCGGACTGCGGGTGTAGCTCAATGGTAGAGCAGCAGCCTTCCAAGCTGAATACGAGGGTTCGATTCCCTTCACCCGCTCCAGCACTTGACGAGAGTGAGGCAGGCTCGGCCGGCTCCCGGGAGCGCCGGCCGTCGCGCTAGTTGATCGTCTGCTGCGGCACCGACTGGTTGAGCAGCAGGCCAGGCTGCACGGTGAGCGCGAGCGGTACGCAGATCGGATCGTCCGGCTTCGGGTGGTGGTAGCCGCGGAGGCACGCGCAGTCGGGGTAGGTGCCCTTGCTGTGGTCGCCGCAGGCCTTGGGCGCGACCGGCTGCAGGATCAGCCGGTCGGGGGCACAGATGCCGCGCTGCATGTGGAAGCCCTGGTCGCAGCTGCAGTCGGGATAGGTCCCCGTGCTGTGCTCGGGACACTGCTTGCCGCCGCCATCGGGCTGGCACTGGCCGGGCGTGCCGTGCGTCCGGGGCAGGCAGACGCACTCGCCGTCCACCACGTGGCTGTCGCGGAAATTGCACGGCGGCGCGTCCGGCTGGCAGCGGCCCGGCGTGCCATGCGTGTTCGGCAGGCAGAGGCAGGCGCCATCGACGATTTGGCTGTCCTTGAAGGTGCACGGCGGCTGGTCGGGCTGGCAATGGCCCGGATCGCCATGCGAGTTGGGCAGGCAGACGCACTGGCCGTTGTCCAGGTGGCTGTCCTTGAAGTTGCAGGGCGGCGCGTCTGGCCTGCAGCGGCCCGGATCGCCATGGGTGCCGGGCAGGCAGCTGCAGCTGCCGTCCGGACCGGCCTGGCTGTCGTGCGGGCACGGCTTCACCGGTGGCGGAGGCGGATTGTTCGGTACGCAGTTGCGGCCATCCCAGTGCAGCCCCGGATCGCAGCAGCCGTTCGGCTTGCTCTGGTCGCGCGGGCAGGCCGGCTGCTGGTTGCAGGCGTCCGCCGGCAGCCTGGCGGTCGCCGAGGCGGTGTACTGCGCGCCCTTGCTGCTGTGCAGCACCGCCGCCGAGATCGACGCGTTGACCGTATTGGTGATCGCGCACTGGCTGCGGATCGCCTCGCTCCTGGGCACATGGATGACGATGTGCATCGAGGTGCTCGTGCCCACCGCGAGGTCGACCGGCGGCGATGAGCAGTGGACGTCGTTGCCGGTGGTCGGCACGCAGGTCCAGCTGCTGTTCACGTAGTTGGTGCCGCCCGGCAGGACTTCGTCGAGCTCGACCGTCCCGTGGTACGGGTCGGGGCCGGTCGAGGTGGCCGTGATCGTGAACGGGCAATCATAGCCATTGCCGCTCGGCAGGCACGGACCCGCCGCCTTCGCCAGCTTCAGGCTCGGTGGGTCGCAATAGACCGCGACCGGTCCCGGGCCGTTGTTGATGAACAGCTGCGGCACCTTTTCGGACGCCTGCGCCAGGTAGCCCGGGTCGATCGCAAAGGGCGTGGTGATGTGCACCGTGTTGACCACGTCGCAATCGGCGAGGCTGACGCTGTTGGGATTGACGTGGACGGTGGCGTGGAAGGTCCAGTGGTTGCCGGCGTTGAGCGGCGTCGACCGGGTGCAGAGGTAGCCCGGCGACAGCGGCGCGCAGCTGGCGCCGGTGAACGTCGTCGGCCGGTTGAGCGAAACCTGCTCGTGCACCTTGATCGGCGCCGGCTGCGCGCCGGACCCGGAGTTGGTGACCACGACGTCGAAGTCGCACAGCCAGTCGGAGCTGTGCGGATCGGAAGCGCAGCCCGTTGCCGTCTTGGCGATGCTCAGCTGCGCCGCGCCGGGCGTGTTGCAGCCGGGGTTCGGCACCGGCTGCGAGATCGAAACCGAATCGTTGCCGGGCGGATTGGTCGCCGAACCCGGCGTCGGGGTGACGACCGAGACCGTGTTGGTGACCGTGCAGACGCTCGGGCCGCCATTGTAGAAGGTCTGCATCGGCAGCACGATCGGCGCGCCGAGGTTGACGTTGCCGATGGCCGTGCAGGTGACATGCGTGGGTGGACCGGAGCAGGCGGGCGTCAGCAGCTTCAGCGTGTTCTCGGTTGCGCCGGCGGTGGTGTCGGAGAACGACAGCGGCCCGATATAGGTGTTGAGCCCGACGTTCGAGACGGTCAGCTTCCAGCTGCAGAGGTAGCCCGCCTGACCGTTGTAGATCGCGGCGATGCAGCCCTGCGGGGTCTTTTGCACCTTGATGTCGGTCTTGAGCTGCGGCAGCGCGCAGAGCGGGTCGGGGATCTTGTCGGTCGCGTGGTCGAAGTCGTCGCCGGGCGACGTGTTCGACGGCGAGCCGCCGGCCGGGCTCTGGATGTTCGCCTTGTTGTCGAGGCTGCAGAGCGGCTGGCCGATGTTCTTCTTGACCTTGGCGGTAATCACGAAGGCCGACGACCAGCCCATGCCGACATTGACCGGCGGCGGCGCGGTGTTGCAGGTGACGACCGCGCCAACCTGCCCGCAGGCCCACGGGCCGACGGTGGTCGCCGGAGCGTTGACGCCCAGCGTGTCGACGACCTTGATCGGCCCGCTGAAATTGCCCGGGCCGAGGTTTTCGACAGCGACGGCGAACGAACAGGCCCAGCTGGTGCCGGCGTCGGCGCAGGTCTTGGGGAAGGAGAATTTCTTCAGCAGCAGGTCGCTGCCCTGCGAATTGCAGGTCGGCGCCTTGATGCCGGCGACGGCAAAGCCGAAATCGTCGCTCGGGTTGTCGTCGTGGCCGAAGAAGAACCAGTCGAGCTGCGCGGCGTTCGGCAGGTCGCAATAGTTGACCTGGGCCTTCGGCAGGTGGACGGATTCGTGCAGGTCGACGCTGTCGCCTGGGAACAGCAGCTCGAAGCCGGTCGAACACTGGTAGGACGTCGATCCATTCGGCGTGCAGTTCCACGGCGGCTGCGGCGAGAAATGCATCACGGCGCCCGGATTGTTGTCCGGCAGCCAGTCCTCGACCACCACCGGCCCCCAGTAGGGCACCGTTCCGGTGTTCTCGACCCGGATGGTGTAGTGGCAGCTCCAGTCCGCACCGGCGTCGAAGCAGAAATACGGCTTCGCCCATTTGTGCAGCGTCAGGTTGTAGTGCGGCGGCTGCACGTAGTTCGGCGGCGGAATCTGCGGCGCCGGCTGGGCCGGCGGCGCCGACACGCCTTCGCAGGTCTGCCAGATCGCCACGGCGCCGACATGGCCGTGCAGGGCCGCCTGGGTGTCGTCGGTATTGCCGTCATAGTCGGTGAAATAGGCGCCGGCCGGCGGATCGTCCTGCGGCCGCACCATGTCGACATCGTTGCCCTGGAGGCCGGCGACCTGCGCCGGTGGATCGAGCGGCGGATTGGCCGCCGGATCGTCGCGCAGCGAGTCCCCCGTCGACCACAGGAACGCGTTGCAGGCGCCGCCAAGCGACTGCGTGCCGGGGGCGTAGCCATACCCGAGCGCGATGCCGCCATCGGCGTTCTGGCCGTCGGGCGCAAAGCCGACGGCATAGCTGTCGGGCGTTTCGACCCAGGTGCTGGGCGTCGTCGGATCGTCGGGAAACTCGTGCCGGTAGCGCACGACCGACGACGAAGCGGGGTCGGCGAACACCGAATAGTCGTAGCTGCCCACCTGCGGCCCGCGCTGCGCGAGGATCATCCGGCCGGCGGAATCGAAGACGATGTTGGCGACCTCGTTGCCGCTCGGCAGGCCGGTGACGTCGAACTCCCAGCGCGGATCGCTGCCAAAACTGCCGTCGTCGTTGATGCCGACCGACCAGACCTGCGGCCCGGCGGCGACGGCGTAGTAGAGGCGGCCGCCATGCATGGCGAGGCCATAGACCTTGCGCTCCGGCTGGGTGA
>DATAZN010000237.1:0-9178 GCA_036272035.1 Mycobacterium sp.
CTCCTTAATTTGTGTGTGTTCAGGGGCACAAGCCAAGTGGGTCAAGCCCACATCGGTACGCCTCTAACCAACTAGCCTTGCAATCGGATTGAGTTAGCGCGTGCGCCCGGCGGGGTGAAAATCGATGAACGGATTCGTCCTGACAGCACGAGTCACCGTCGAGAGCCGAACGAGCCCGATCGCGCTAGACGCGGCCCGGACCTGGTCTTGGACCGGTTTTGACGATCAGCGCGTCAGCGGCCTCACGCAGCGTCTTGCCACGGCGATCACGCCACCCTTCAAGAGCATGGTTAGTCCACGTCGCCTCCTCGACGCGTCAAGGCCCTAGACGGTATGGAGGCTGACTTGAGGCCGAAGGCCTCGGGCTGCAATCGGACGTGGGTTGCCGTTGGCGGGTGAACACTCGCCGGGGTAGAGCCACAGTTGCAGATCAGGAGGCCTCCGGTGAGTTTCAACGGTACGAGTGTCGGGTTGGATGTGCATGCGCTTTCGGTAGTTGCGCATGCATTTGATGAGGAAACGGGTCGAGTCGAGCGGGCACGGTTGTGTCCTGATCACGGCGAGATCCTGGATTGGTTGCACCGGCTGCGTGGCCCGGTGCGGGTGGCCTATGAGGCCGGACCGACGGGGTTCGGTTTGGCCCGGGCTTTGGCTGATGCCGAGATCGATTGTCTGGTGGCAGCGCCGTCGAAGTTGATCCGCCCGGCTGGGGATCGGGTGAAGACCGATGCCCGCGACGCTGCGCATTTGACCCGTTTGTTGCGGTTGGGTGAGATCACTGCGGTCACCGTTCCCGAGGCGGATGTTGAGGCGGTGCGCGACCTGGTACGGGCCCGTGAGGATGCCCGCTCGGATCTGATGCGGGTCAGGCACCGGCTCTCCAAAATGCTTCTGCGCCATGGTCGCATCTATTGCGACGGCAAAGCCTGGACCGGCGTGCACGAGGTCTGGCTGCGTCGGCAACGATTCGACGACGCCCATAGTGCGGCGGCGTTCGACCACCACTTCGACGCGGTCCTGTCGGCGACGGCAGCCCGCGATCGCCTCGACGAGCAGATCATCGAGGTGGCAGCCTCACCACGCTGGGCTGATCAGGTCGACCGACTGGGATGCCTGCGCGGTGTCTCTGCGCTGACTGGGCTCGCGTTGACCGTCGAGATCGGTGACTGGACACGGTTCACCGGTTCCTCGATCGGCGCCTACGTCGGATTGGTGCCATGTGAATACTCATCGGGGCATCACGGGTTCAGGGCTCGATCACCAAGGCCGGCAACGCTCACGTGCGCCGGCTGTTGATCGAGGCGGCCTGGCATCACCGGGCGGCCTACCGCAATCCAGGACCGACGATGCGGGCGCGCTGGGCCAAGGTCGACCCCGCCCGCAAGGCCCGCGGGCATGCCGGCAACCGACGGCTGCACGAACAATGGTGCCGGTTTAACGAACGCAAGAAACCGCACGTGGTGGCCAACGTCGCCATCGCGCGCCAACTGGCCGGCTGGTGCTGGTCACTGGCCACGCTGGACTGACCGAGCCATCACCGAACTTGATCGGAGCCAGCCGGTCGGCGGCGAGGTAGGCGAACTAGATCTGCGTTACAGCTATGAGCCACAACAGGATTCAAGAATCGTGATGTGACGCCCGTCCCTAGAGAGTAGCCACCGTTCGCGCCGAACCATCGTCTTGCGGTACCCAACCCGCGCATATCAGTCTGACACCACCGTCGTTGATCAACGACCGCCGCGGCACCGACTGACACCGATCAAACGAAAGCCGCCCCGGCACCAAACCGGGGCGGCTTTCACCTGCCTCTTGACAAGCACTGCCTACATATCAGCTGTAGCCAAGCGGACTCATACAGCCGTGATAGCCACAGCGCCCCGAACTTGTCCGCTTCCCGTCACCCGACAGACGCGCATAGGGGACAGATCGCCGAGTTCCTACTCGGTTAACTTGGCTTTGACGGAATTACCGCCAACCGGCTTTTCTGCCCACCAGCCCGGTGAACGGTCCGACCTGCCCTCGCCGATGATGTATCTGCGGCGGCTTCGGCTGCACCGAGTGCACACAGAACTCGCCGCTAGCTAGCCGAACTCGGTGACGGTCACGATGATTGCGGGCCGTTGGGGATTCATGCACCTTGGCAGGTTTGCCAGTAAATATCGTCAGCTGTTCGGCGAGACTCCATCGGAAACACTGCGCGCCCCCGGTCATCGGCCTTTCCCCACACCGCCAGTCTGATTGCAAGGCGGAGCCCGAGAGTGCAATCGTTCGCACTTCCCCACACCCCTTGAAAGCATTGCCTTTGGCCTGACCCCGATCGATTGATCCAGGTTGCGTGGGAGTCTTACGGCCCACGTTATGGGCAGGAAGGCTCGACTAGATCATGGCGACCGGGAAGCGGCACAGTCCTGAGCAGGTTGTGCGCAAGTTGATGGCGGGCGATCGGCTGCTGGCCGAGGGCAAGGACACTGCGGAGGTGTGCCGTGAGCTGGGTGTCTCGGAGGCGACGTATCACCGCTGGCGTAATCAGTTCGGTGGCTTAAAGGCCGAAGACGCGAAGCGGCTCAAGGAGCTTGAGCGCGAGAACTCCACCCTCAAACGGCTATTGGCTGATGCCGAGCTGGAGAAGGTTGCGCTCAAGGAGATTGCGCGGGGAAACTTCTAGGCCCGGAACGCCGGCGGGCGGCAGTTCGTCATCTCCAGCGGGTGCTGGGGGTTAGCGAGCGGTTCGCTTGCCGCGTCACCGGGCAGCACCGCGCCACTCAACGGCGCGAGTCCGTGGCGACGACGCCGGCCGACCCGGATGCGACGTTGCGGGCCTGGCTGCGCGCCTACGCCCGTGACCACCCGCGCCGCGGGTTCCGGCCGGCCTACCATGACGCGCGCGGCGAGGGTTGGTTCGTCAATCACAAGAAGATTCAACGCCTTTGGCGCGAGGAGGGGCTCAGCGTTCCCGCACGGCGACGCCGCAAACGCCGCGGCGCCTCCACCGCGTACGACACCCCGAGCGCGGATGCGCCCAACCAGGTGTGGGCAGTGGACTTCCAATTCGATTCCACCACCGACGGGAAACCGATCAAGATCGTGTCCGTCGTCGACGAGCACACCCGCGAATGCCTCGGCGGAATGGTCGAGCGCAGGATCACCGGCGAGCACCTCATCACCGAGCTCGACCGTCTGGCCGGTCCACGTGGCGCTTATCCGGCGGTGCTGCGTTGCGACAACGGACCCGATCGCCTGCACCGCCATGACGGACTGGGCCGCCGGACAGGTCGGTCTGCACTACATTCCGCCGGGCCAGCCGTGGCGCAACGGCTACGTCGAATCATTCAACGCTCGGATCCGCGATGAATGCTTGAACACCCACAGCTTCTGGTCACTGACTCAGGCCCGCGTGGTCATCAGCGACTGGAAGCACGACTACAACCATCATCGTCGGCACTCATCGCTGGGCTACCAACCCCCAGCCAGCTACGCCGCCAACTGCACCCACGGTCACGCGGCTCGTCTCGCCCCGCGGCTTAGCCGAGATGTGAGACATGACGAATAAGACAAGAAACGAGACGGCACAAGACATGCTCACTGGGACAACGTCTCCGGCGTAAACCCAACCTATCCTGTCTCGTCTCTCCGGATTCGAGACAGGATTGCCAGTGGCAAGTAGCCGCGTTGATCTGCGATAGGGCGGATTGCGTTCCCAGAGGCTCATCAGAAAATTCGATGTTCATTTTGCCCCGCCGGGACCACTCGAGGGCTAGCTTGACGAAACCGGAGATGGGCGGCCTCGACGGGGAGGTTCAAAGATGGCTGCACAACGTTACTCCTCGAACCACACGAGCCCGTCACAGCGGGCTCTGGATCGCTGGCGTCGTGTAATCGGCTGGGGCAGCAGTGCGGGCGCGGCCCTGACCTTCACCGTCGGTCCGCTAGCCGCCATCCCCGCGGCACATGCTGACGGCCTGGATGTCATCTTCGATCCGATCATCAACGTCGTCGATCACGCCATGACAGGAGCGGACGCGTTGGCGAGTCTCAGCTCCGCTGCGAGCCTGGATCTCGGTGGCCTAGGCGGTAGCGCATTCGATCAATGGTTGGCGCTGCCAACGGATTCGGTCGCCGGTATTGGTACGGCCACCGGCGCGGTAGCCAGCGCGAGTGCCGCTTCAGATGCCGTAGCCGGAGCCGGCAACGCGGCTGAGGGCGCCGCAGCATCGTCGTTGGATCCCGCCGCGAGCTTCGACGCAATGTTCGTGCAGGCCATCCACACCGATGAGCAGAACTGGATCAACAGCCCCCTGGGCGAGTCGATCGACAACTCGATCAACAAGGGCTTCGGCGAAGTTCTGATTGGCAACGGCGCCAATGGTGTTGGCGGCGGCACATTGGCCGAGGCCACCGGCGGTAATGGTGGATTGTTGTTTGGCGACGGCGGCAACGGCGCCACCGACGCAGCGGGGCAGGGTGGTGACGGCGGGGCTGCGGGGCTGTTTGTCGGTAACGGCGGAGAGGGCGGTGCGGGCCTCGACGGCGGCGCCGGAGGCGACGGCGGCGGTGCTGGAGTCATCGGCAACGGCGGAGACGGCGGCAACGGTGGGGACGGCGCCTCTGCGTCCGGTGCTGGCGGAAATGGCGGCAACGGCGGCGCGGGCGGGAACGGCGGTCACGCCGGGGGGGCGTTCGGCGATGGCGGCGACGGCGGCGACGGCGGGCACGGCGGCGACGGGGGAGCAGTGAGTGGCGGCGTCGTCGACTCGGGTGACAACGGCGGGGCAGGCGGGGCTGGCGGAGCCGGCGGCCAGGCCGTCGGCCTGATCACCAACGCCGGTAACGGCGGGGCCGGTGGCGCCGGCGGCGACGCCGGCGCGGTCAGCGGCGACAGCACCGTCTACTCCGGCGACATGGGCGGAGCCGGCGGAGCCGGCGGACTCGGTGCCTCGGATTTCGGGGTGATCGGCGACGCCGGCCACGGCGGGGCAGGAGGTGCGGGCGGCGACGCCGGCTCAGTCAGCGACAGCACCATCTACTCCGGCGACACCGGGGGCGCAGGCGGGGCTGGCGGCGGCAGCAGCTATGCCGGGGTCGACGGTGCCGGCGGCTACGGCGGCGCCGGCGGCAGCGGCGGTGACGCCGGGGCCGTCGCCGGCAGCACCGTGCACAACGGTGACACCGGCGGCGCAGGCGGATCGGGCGGCGCCGGACTTGAAGGCGGGCTTCCCTTCGGCAACGGCGGAGACGGCGGAGCGGGTGGAACCGGCGGGGCCGCCGGAAACGTCACCTCCGGAAGCAACGTCACCACGGGTGACGCTGGCGGCCGGGGCGGCGACGGTGGAACCGGCGGGCTTGCTGGCGGTTACGGCAACGGCGGCACCGGAGGAAGCGGCGGCGACGGCGGGGCCAGCGGCACCGTCACCGGCAGCACCATCGGCACCGGCGACACCGGTGGAGACGGTGGCAACGGCGCGGCCGGCGGGCGAGGCGTGTATAGCGGCGACGCCGGCGTGGGAGGTAACGGCGGCGACGGCGGGGCCAGCGGGACTGTCACCAACAGCTCGGTCGGCACCGGCGACAACGGAGGTAACGGGGGGAACGGCGCCCTCGGCGGGACGGCCGCGAGCACACCTGGCGACCCCGGCGCCGCTGGCGGTAACGGAGGCGACGGTGGAAACAGCGGGACCGTCACCGACAGCACCGTCGCTACCGGCGACAACGGCGGAGCAGGCGGCACTGGCGGCGCTGCCGGGTTCTCCGACGCCAACGGCGCCGACGGCGGGGCGGGCGGAAACGGCGGCGACAGCGGCACCGTCATCGCCAGCACTGTGTCCAGCGGCGACAACGGCGGTAACGGCGGCGATGGCGGCGAAGGTGAGGTCGCCGGGTATGCCGGCAACGGCGGAGTCGGCGGGATCGGCGGCGACGGCGGGAACGCTGGGGCCCTGAGCCAAGCGAGCACCGTCTTCGTCGGCGACAACGGGGGAGCCGGCGGGACCGGCGGCTCGGGCAGCACTGCTGGAATTGTCGGCGACGGCGGGGCCGGCGGAGCAGGTGGGGTCGGCGGCGACGGCGGGGCCCTGAGCCAATCGAGCACGGTGACCACGGGCGACGACGGCGGGGCAGGCGGTGACGGCGGTAATGCCGGCCCAGCGTTCACCATTGGCACCGGTGGCGAGGGCGGTGCCGGCGGAAACGGCGGTGCAGGCGGAGCTGTCGAGGACAGCACGGTCCACTCCGGCGACAACGGTGCCACCGGCGGCGCCGGCGGCGAAGGCGGCACCAGCGTCTTCGGAACAGGCGGTAACGGTGCCACCGGCGGAACCGGAGGGACAGCTGGAGCCCTCACCGACAGCACCGTCACCACCGGCAACGATGGCGGGGCCGGCGGCACCGGCGGCGCGGGCGGCGACGTCGAGTTCGGCAACGCCGGTCACGGTGGCGACGGTGGGACCGGCGGTGACTCTGGCACCATCACCGACAGCATCATCGGCACCGGCAACAACGGTGGTGCCGGTGGGACCGCCGGCGACGGTGGACAGGGCGTCATCTTCGGCAACGGCGCCGCCGGCGGTACCGGCGGCGCGGGCGGCAACGCCGCAACGGTAAGCACCGGCACCGTTACCACCGGTAGCTTCGGCGGGGACGGCGGAAACGGCGGAAACGGCGGCCATCCCGGGCTGATCGGTTCAGCCGGGGAGGGCGGCGCTGGCGGACCCGGCGGCACCGGTCCCGTCGCCAACGGCACCACCGGCGAACCCGGCCAGCCCGGCTAACCGCGGGCCGACAACGGTCGCCCAAATGTTTCGTTTCTCTTCAACTGCCAGTGTCACGCTCGTCGAGGTCGGCTGGCTTGCTCCTTGCAACGCTAAGCCGGTGCGCGCCCGCCGCTTTAGCTTTGAGACAGGATCTGAGCCGTCTCGTTTCTTCAGATCTGAGACGCCCCGCACGATCGCCCAGCCGACGGAGACGTGGCTTAGACCGCTATGCTCAACCCCGACTGTTTTTCAACGACTTTCATGTGCGTTGGACCAATTTGCGGGGTCCGGCCACCTTCGCTTTGCAGCAGCAAGTGTGCCGTCCGCTGCCCGCGAATGTGTTGTCTCGTCGAAGCAAAATCCTCGTTGGAGTCAACCCGTCAGGCCGATGAATACGGGTGGGCCTTGTGATGCGAGTTCGCCTGCCAGGGTAATAACAAACGCCGAAATCCGGCTCACCAGCACGATGCACCGACGCTTGACCCTTCGGCACGATGTCAGCGTCGAAACTCGAGGAGAAACAATGCAATACGACGAGATCATTGCGCAAGTAGCCGAGCGTACCGGCCTGTTTAAAGGTGAAGCGGTGGCCTTGACACGCGCGACACTGGCCACCCTCGCCGAGCGACTCAGCGGCGACGAGACCCGCAACTTGGCGGCCCACCTACCCGGACCACCGCAGGACGCCTTGCTCCCGACGAAAGAACAGGCAGAAGTATTCGGCTTCGATGAGTTCGTCAACCGGGTGGCTGAACGCACCGGACGCGACCCTATCGCGTCTAGAAATGCCGTGGATGCGGTCCTGGCGACGCTTCGTGAGGCCGTGCCGCCCGGTGAGTTCGATTGTGTACTAAGCCATCTGCCCAGAGACTTTCACCGGCTAGATGCGCGATGAACCATGCCGTCGCCGGGATGCAGCCGCAACCTATGATGCTGTTGGCCTTAGTTTTTCCTTATGATATCAGGCAACTACCTACTTCCGCTGACGCGATTCAGAGCCCTTCACGGCTTTACCCAGCAGGACGTTGTTCGCCGCCAGCGCCGCGCAACATCGAGGCGGAAGCCAGCCAACGCGGGTGCGATGGTTGCGCCAGAAATGCCCATCACCGCCTGGGCTCCGGCGATCACCCAAAAGTTCCCTGACGTCAGGATTACCGCCGCGCCCGCCACGGCGCCAAGACCGACGACGATGACGCACGCCCGCTCGTGGCTGGTGGCGTCAACCAGCGCACCCGCGGGAGTGACAGTTAACATGCCAACGAACAGCGCCCAAAGTGATGACTCCGCCGATGGCGCCGGTGTTCCAGCCACGGCTCTGCAGTAGCACTCCCAAGAACGGACCCATGCCAGCCTCCATGTCAGCCATGAAGAAATTCACCGCATACAGGGCGACCCTCGGTCACGAGTCGGCACCGTGGGCGCTGATGGGTACTCACTCGCCATGCCTTGATTGTTGTTCAGAGGCAGCCTTGCCCTCCAGCGCTTTCCGAAGGTGGCGTTCCTTGAGATGTTCCGCTCTGACCAGGTTCTTTGATGTGGGGCGGGCGGGGCTCGAACCCGCGACCAACGGATTATGAGTCCGCGGCTCTAACCGACTGAGCTACCGCCCCTGGATCCCTGACATTAGTGCCCGCACTGATCCGCCCGTGACCCTGCCGTGCAAGTGTGCCGTGCCCGTGCGGCAGTGCTCCGCTAGCCTCGAAAAATTTTTGGCACGCGGGATGAGTTTGCGGTCTTGCATCCGTTCTGGCGGTCAGGGAGCTGAGGCAATCCACCCACTCCCCGGTGATAACCCCGGTTTGGACGGTTGTCGTCAGCCGTACGGCGCGATCAAGGAAGGCTCATCATGAAAATTGTGGTCATCGGAGGAACTGGCCTGATTGGGTCAAAAGTGGTGCAGGCCTTAACCGAACAAGGTCATGATGCGGTCGCGGCCGCTCCCTCGACTGGTGTGAACGCCGTGACCGGCGAGGGCCTGTCCGACGTGCTCGCCGGCGCGTCAGTGGTCGCCGACGTCTCGAACTCGCCGTCGTTCGAGGACGCCGCCGCGATGGAGTTCTTCACCAAGTCCACGACGAATTTACTGGCCGCCGAGGCCGACGCCGGCGTCAAACACCATGTCGCGCTGTCGGTCGTAGGCACCGATTTTCTTGCCCCACAGAGCGGTTACTTCCTTGCCAAGCAGACGCAGGAAGATCTGATCAGCGAAGGCCCGATACCCTACTCGATCGTGCACGCGACGCAGTTCTTCGAGTTTCTCAACTTCATTGCCGACTCCGCGACCGAGGGGAACACGGTGCGTCTGCCGTCGGCGCTCTGTCAGCCGATGGCCGCAGTCGACGTCGCCGAAGCCGTTGCCGCCGCTGCGGTCAGTGACCCGGTGAACGGCATCAGCGAGGTAGGCGGACCGCAGGCGTATCCACTTCCCGATC
>DATAZN010000238.1:0-1791 GCA_036272035.1 Mycobacterium sp.
TGGGTCGGCCCGATGAGTACGCCGCCCTGGCGCTGTCCATCGTCGAGAACCAGATGCTCAACGGGTCGACCATCCGACTCGACGCCGGCCAACGGTTCGCGCCGAAGTAGCCGGCGGCGATCGTGGATCTTGGATTCGCCGATGCAACCGCGGTCATCGCGGGGGGCACCCGTGGCATCGGACTGGCGACCGCACTGTGCCTGGCCGAACAGGGCGCGCGGATCGGCGTCATCGGCAGAGACGACGCTCGGCTTAAGGAAACCGCCACGACATTGGCTGACGCCGGCAGTCCGGAGGTGCTGACGTTGACCGCGGATCTGAGTTCGGCCTCGGACGTCGACACTGTCTTTGCCACGGTTGGCGCGCACTGGGACGGACTCAACGTGCTGGTCAATGCCGCCGGGCCGACGGGGGCCGGTCGCTTCGAGGACGTGGATGACGCGCAGTGGACGGCGGCATTCGACCAGGGGGTGTTGTCCGCGGTTCGATGTGTGCGTGCGGCCTTGCCGCTGCTGCGAGCCGCCGAGTGGGCCCGAGTGGTGAACGTGACAGCGATGTCAATCCAGCACCAGTCGGCGGGATTGGTGAGCTATACCGCGGCCAAGAGCGCGCTACTCAGCGTGACAAAGAACCTCGCCCGCAGTCTCGCCAGCGATGCCATCTTGGTCAACGCCGTCGCCCCGGGTCCAATCCTCACCGATTGGGCGCGACCGGCGCTCGCCTCCGCCGGGATCGCGTCGAATGACCCCGTCGGTGCCTTTGGACTGCTGGGGCGCGGTCACGGCATGTCGGTGGACCTGGGTCGGCTCGGGCTGCCTCGCGAGGTTGCCGCTGTCATCGCGTTCTGCGCCTCACCAGTCAACACCTATATGACCGGCGCCCATCTCAACGTCGACGGTGGCAGCGACTTCCTCTGAGCGCGTTGCCTTCTCGGTGTCTGACCTCGGCCAGGGCCGCCCTCAACGCCGTGGACGGCTACGTGGGAACCCCAGCCGGTTCTCCACGATGAGGCTGCGCAGCACCTCGCTGGACCCGCCGTAGATCGTCGACGCAACTGCGCTGCGATAGTGCGTGTTCAGGGCGCCGTCCACTGCGCATTGCGGGTCGGTCCAGTCGATCATGCCCGCGGCCCCCGCGATGTCGATCGCCGCAGCCGAGGCGCGCACGTAGCTTTCCGGCCCGAACAACGCCGATACCGGACCCGGCTTGTCGCCCTCGGCGTCGAGGAAGGCCACCCGCATATCCAACAGGTCGGCCACCTCGGCTTCCATCGCCACACGCGCCAGGCGCTCGCGGACCAGGACGTCGTTGATCAGCTCAGCACCGTCGGGTCCGTGATACGTGCGGGCGAATTCCAGCGCATCGTCGGCGACCCACCCCGTGCGCGAACCGGGGGCAACATTCTGTTCGGCCTCGAGCGCCGCCCGCATCACCGCGAAGCCTTCGTCTGCCTCGCCGATTCGGTTCGCATCGGCGACCCGCACATCGTTGTAGAACACGATATTGGTGCGCTCGTGACCCATTGTGTGCACCGGCTGGATTTCAATACCGGGCGAATCCAGCGGCACCAGCAGCATCGTCAGGCCGCGCGGTCCCACCGATCCGGGCTCGGAGCGGGTGAGCAGGAAGCAATAGTCGGCAAGATGGGCAAAAGTTGTGAAGATCTTCTGCCCGTTGACAATCCATTCGTCGCCGTCGCGCTGTGACCGGGTCGCGCAGGCGAACACGTCCGAACCGCCCGCGGGCTCGGTGTAGCCCAGGCAGATCAGGACCTCACCGGCCGCCACACCT
>DATAZN010000239.1:0-8044 GCA_036272035.1 Mycobacterium sp.
GCCGGAGCCAATCCCGGCCCGGGCCCGGCGCAGGGTTATTCTCCCGGCCCCCAGCAGTCCTCGCCTCCCGCCGGAGGACTGCAAGGCGAGGTCCACACCCTGGAGCGGGCGATCTTCGAGGTCAAGCGCATCATCGTCGGCCAGGATCTCCTGGTTGAGCGCCTGCTGGTCGGCCTGCTGGCCAAGGGTCACGTGCTGCTGGAAGGTGTGCCCGGTGTCGCCAAGACCCTGGCCGTGGAAACCTTTGCGAAGGTGGTCGGCGGGACGTTCGCCCGCATCCAGTTCACCCCCGACCTGGTGCCTACCGACATCATCGGTACCCGCATCTATCGGCAGGGCAAGGAAGAGTTCGACACCGAGCTCGGACCGGTCGTGGCCAACTTCCTGCTGGCCGACGAGATCAACCGTGCACCGGCGAAGGTGCAGTCGGCTCTGCTGGAGGTCATGCAGGAACGCCAGGTGTCGATCGGCGGCAAGAGATTCCCGTTGCCCAACCCGTTCCTGGTCATGGCCACCCAGAACCCGATCGAGCACGAGGGTGTGTACCCGCTGCCCGAGGCACAGCGGGACCGCTTCCTGTTCAAGATCAACGTCGGCTACCCCTCGCCGGAGGAAGAGCGCGAGATCATCTACCGGATGGGCGTGAAGCCCCCGGAGCCCAAGCAGATCCTGGACACCGGTGACCTGCTGCGACTGCAGGAGGTCGCATCGAACAACTTCGTTCATCACGCGCTGGTCGACTACGTGGTGCGGGTCGTCACCGCCACCCGCCACCCCGAGCAACTCGGGATGAACGACGTCAAGAGCTGGATCTCGTTCGGCGCATCGCCGCGCGCCTCGCTGGGCATCATCGCCGCCTCGCGCTCGCTGGCGCTGGTGCGTGGGCGCGACTACGTGATCCCGCAGGACATCGTGGAGGTGATCCCCGACGTGTTGCGGCATCGGCTGGTGCTCACCTACGACGCGTTGGCCGACGAGATCTCGTCGGAGGTCGTTATCAACCGGATCTTGCAGACCGTCGGTATGCCACAGGTGAATGCTGTTCCACAGCAAGGTCATTCGGTGCCCCCGGCAATGCAGGTCGCGGGTGCGGCCAGCGGTCGGTGACCGATAGCAACTCCGCCGCGGAGCAGCCCGTGGCTACCCGCCCGCCGTCGATGCAGCGCGGGCAGATCGACGACCCCAAGCTGTCGGCGGCGCTGCGCACACTCGAGCTGACGGTCAAACGCAAGCTCGACGGTGTTCTGCACGGCGACCACCTCGGCCTGATTCCTGGCCCCGGTTCGGAGCCGGGGGAGTCGCGCGAGTATCAGCCGGGCGACGACGTGCGCCGGATGGACTGGGCGGTGACCGCGCGCACCACGCACCCGTACGTGCGCCAGATGATCGCCGATCGCGAACTGGAGACCTGGCTGGTGGTCGACATGTCGGCCAGCCTGGATTTCGGCACCGCGGTCTGCGAGAAGCGCGACCTGGCGGTGGCCGCCGCGGCCGCCATCACGTTCCTCAACAGTGGCGGAGGAAACCGGCTTGGCGCGCTGATTGCCAACGGCGAGAAGATAACTCGAGTGCCGGCCCGGTCCGGACGACAGCACGAGCAGACGATGCTGCGGACCATCGCGACCATGCCCAAGGCGCCGGTCGGGGTGCGCGGGGATCTGTCGGTCGCGATCGACGCGCTGCGTCGTCCGGAACGCCGCCGCGGAATGGCGGTCATCATCAGCGACTTCCTCGGCCCGATCAACTGGATGCGTCCGCTGCGAGCCATCGCCGCCCGCCACGAAGTGCTCGGCATCGAGATCCTCGACCCGCGCGACGTCGAGTTGCCCGACATCGGTGATGTGATCCTGCAGGATGCCGAAACCGGCCGCTCTCGCGAGTTCACCATCGACGAGCAGTTGCGCGACGACTTCGCCAAGGCCGCTGCGGCCCATCGCGCCGACGTGGCCCGCACGCTGCGCAGGTGCGGGGCGCCGCTGTTGCCGCTGCGCACTGACCGCGATTGGATCGCCGACATCGTCCGTTTCGTCGAATCGCGCCGCCGCGGGGCCCTGGCGGGACGCCAGTGACTTCTGTTTCTCACGAGTCGGGCCGCAACATCAGGACGGGTCTGTCATGACATTGCCCTTACTCGGGCCGATGACGCTATCGGGGTTCTCCCACGCTTGGTTCTTCGTGTTCCTGCTGGTCATCGTCGGGCTGGTGGCGCTCTACATCATCGCCCAGGTGGCCCGGCAGCGCCGGATGCTGCGCTTCGCCAACATGGAGCTGCTGGAAAGCGTTGCGCCCAAGCAGCCCACTCGATGGCGGCACCTGTCGGCGATCCTGTTGGTCGCGTCGTTGGTGCTGTTCACGATCGCGATGGCCGGCCCGACCCACGACGTCCGGATTCCACGCAACCGTGCGGTCGTCATGCTGGTCATCGACGTCTCGCAGTCGATGCGGGCCACCGACGTCGAGCCCAACCGGATGGCCGCGGCCGAAGCGGCCGCCAAGGAGTTCGCCGGCGAGCTGACGCCCGGAATCAACCTCGGGCTGATCGCGTACGCGGGAACGTCGACCGTTCTCGTCCAGCCGACGACCAACCGCGACGCGACCAAAGCCGCGCTGGACAAGCTGCAGTTCGCCGACCGCACCGCGACCGGGGAGGGCATCTTCACGGCGCTGCAGGCCATCGCCACCGTCGGCGCGGTGATCGGTGGGGGCGACACCCCGCCGCCGGCGCGCATCGTGTTGTTCTCCGACGGTAAAGAGACGATGCCGACCAACCCGGACAACCCCAAGGGCGCGTTCACCGCGGCACGCACCGCCAAGGACCAAGGCGTGCCGATCTCGACGATCTCGTTCGGTACCCCGTACGGCTTCGTGGAGATCAACGGCCAGCGCCAGCCGGTGCCGGTCGACGACACCACGATGAAAAAAGTTGCCGAACTGTCCGGCGGCAACCATTACGGCGCCTCGAACTTGCAAGAGCTCAAGCAGGTTTACGCCTCACTCCAACAGCAGATCGGTTACGAGACGATCCGAGGCGACGCCAGTGTCGGATGGCTCAGGTTGGGTTCGCTGGTGCTGGCGCTGGCCGCGTTGGCGGCGTTGCTGATCAACCGGCGGTTGCCGACCTAGTTCCGTTGCACACCAACGTCGGGCGATTTCGGCCATGCTGTGGTCAGGCGATAGGTTGTCGAGGTGACTGAAGTAGCCACTGACCTCCCAGCCGACGGCGGCAAGCCCGCATTCGTATCTCGTTCTGTACTGGTCACCGGCGGAAACCGGGGGATCGGGCTGGCGATTGCACAGCGGCTGGCCGCCGACGGACACAAGGTGGCCGTCACGCACCGCGGATCCGGGGCACCCGATGGGCTGTTCGGCGTCGAGTGCGATGTCACCGACAACGACGCCGTGGATCGTGCCTTCAAGGCGGTCGAGGAGCACCAGGGTCCGGTCGAGGTGGTGGTGTCCAACGCGGGCGTCTCCGCGGACGCGTTTCTCATCCGAATGACTGAAGAGCGATTCGAAAAGGTCATCGACGCCAACCTCACCGGCGCGTTCCGGGTCGTCCAACGCGCATCGCGCAGCATGCAGCGAAAGCGGTTCGGCCGGTTGATCTTCATCGGTTCGGTGTCCGGCAGCTGGGGCATTGGCAACCAGGCCAACTACGCGGCCTCCAAGGCTGGTGTTATCGGCATGGCCCGCTCGATCGCCCGAGAGCTGTCCAAGGCGAATGTGACCGCCAACGTGGTCGCCCCGGGCTACATCGACACCGACATGACCCGCGCGTTGGACGAGCGTATTCAAGAGGGGGCGCTGGAGTTCATCCCGGCGAAGCGGGTCGGTACCGCCGCCGAGGTCGCCGGCGTGGTCAGCTTCCTGGCGTCCGAGGACGCGAGTTACATCTCCGGTGCCGTGATCCCGGTCGACGGCGGCATGGGTATGGGCCACTGACGATTACACGATTGAAGGACGGATATGGCAGGACTGCTCGAAGGTAAACGGATCCTGGTCAGCGGGATCATCACCGACGCGTCGATCGCGTTTCACATCGCCAAGGTGGCCCAGGAACAGGGCGCGCAGCTGGTGTTGACCGGATTCGACCGGCTGCGGTTGATTCAGCGCATTGCCGACCGGCTGCCGGAGAAGGCTCCGCTGATCGAACTCAACGTGCAAGACGAAAAGCACCTCGATACCCTGGCCGAGCGGGTGACCGCCGAGATCGGCGAGGGCAACAAGCTCGACGGCGTCGTGCACTCGATCGGCTTCATGCCGCAGACCGGGATGGGTATCAACCCGTTCTTCGACGCGCCCTACGAGGACGTCTCCAAAGGCATTCACATCTCGGCGTACTCGTACGCCTCGCTGGCCAAGGCGCTGCTGCCGATCATCAACCCGGGTGGTTCGATCGTCGGGATGGACTTCGACCCCACCCGGGCGATGCCGGCGTACAACTGGATGACAGTGGCCAAGAGCGCGCTGGAGTCGGTCAACCGGTTCGTGGCGCGCGAAGCTGGCAAGCATGGCGTGCGCTCCAATCTCGTTGCCGCTGGGCCGATCCGGACCCTGGCAATGAGCGCCATCGTCGGTGGCGCGCTCGGCGACGAGGCCGGCGCCCAGATGCAGCTGCTCGAAGAGGGCTGGGACCAGCGCGCGCCGATCGGCTGGAACATGAAAGACCCGACGCCGGTTGCCAAGACGGTGTGCGCACTGCTGTCCGAGTGGCTACCGGCCACCACCGGGTCGATCATCTACGCCGACGGCGGCGCCAGTACCCAGTTGCTCTAGCACGCAATGGATTTCGACGCCGTACTGCTGCTGTCCTTCGGCGGACCTGAAGGCCCGGAGCAGGTGCGACCGTTCTTGGAGAACGTTACCCGTGGCCGCAATGTGCCACCGGAACGTCTCGACGACGTGGCTCAGCATTACCTGCACTTCGGCGGGGTGTCGCCGATCAACGGGATCAACCGGGATCTGGTCGCCCAGCTGCAAGCTGTACTGGACGTCCCGGTTTATTTCGGCAACCGCAATTGGGAACCTTATGTCGAGGACGCCGTTGCCACCATGTGCGACAACGGGATCCGGCGCGCAGCGGTCTTCACCACCTCGGCGTGGAGTGGATACTCCGGCTGCACCCAGTATTCCGAGGACCTTGACCGGGCCAGGCGGGCGGTCGGGCCTGGTGCTCCCGAACTGGTCAAACTGCGGCGATACTTCGACCACCCGCTGTTCGTCGAGATATTCGCCGACAACATAGCCACCGCCGCACGCACAGCGCCGAAGGAGGCACGGCTGGTGTTCACTGCGCACTCGGTACCGGTGGCCGCCGACGACCGGCTCGGCCCCAAGTTGTACAGCCGCCAAGTGCGTTATGCCGCAGGGCTTGTCGCGGCGGCTGCGGGTTACACCGACTACGACCTGGCCTGGCAGTCGCGCTCGGGTCCGCCACAGGTGCCGTGGCTGGAGCCCGACGTCGCCGACCACGTTGCCGCGCTCGCCGAGACGGGCACCACGTCCGTCATCGTCTGCCCGATCGGTTTCGTCGCCGACCACATCGAGGTGGTGTGGGATCTCGACACCGAGTTGCGCCAACAGACCGACGCGGCGGGCATAGCGCTCGCGCGGGCCGGCACGCCCAACGCCGACCCGCGATTCGCCCGGCTCGCGGTGGACCTTATCGACGAATTGCGTTGCGGCCGTGCGCCCGCGCGGGTGGTCGGGCCGGATCCGGTGCCCGGCTGTGCGGCGGGCATCAACGGCGAGCCGTGCCGTCCGCCGCACTGCGTCGCCGAGTTCTGATCGGGTCAGCTCTGCCACGCGGCGTGCAGAATCGTGCTGAGCGCAGCCGTTCTCGCCGACCGCACGACCGCTGCCAGTGGCCGCAGCGCGTCGGTGGCGATCTGGGTCTCGGACAACGACTGCGTGCCGATTCGGGAAAGCCCGGCGCTGACCGTGATGATCGCGTCGACGTGTGCCGCGTTCTCCAGCACCCGTAAGGCGCGCGACGGTGCGGGCTCGGGAACCTGATGGTGCCGTGTGGATTCCAGCAACTGCTCCACCAGCCCGCGCGGATCGTCGACGTCGACGCCGGCCGACCCCAGCCCGATGGTGGTAAGGGCAGTGGCGGCGGATCGCACCGCTGACCGCAACGTGTATTCGGCCTCGCCCAAGTCGATGTGATCGATCACCGGGGCGCCGGGCAGCGAGTACACCGTCCACGACAGCGCACATAACTCGGGGATCACGAGTTCGTCGTCGGATTCGTCGTAGCCGTATTCAGGCACCAGGCCGACGGCGAGGCTGGGATCGTCGGGATGCGTGACAATCACCGCCTCGCCCGCCGCCAGCGCGTCACGCTCGAACTGCGTGCCCGGGGCCAGTCCGCGGACATCGCCCGGAACCGGCAGCGCCACCCTGATCGACGGTGTGCCCGTTGCGGCCCGTCCGGCCGCCGTGCGCAAGGTCTGCAGCAGCGATACCGCGCCCGCATCGTTAATGTCCGGCCACGGCAGCCCAGTGTGTCCCGCCGCGACGGCATCGTAGGCGGTGACGGAATGTGATGGCGCCCAGCAGGATAACGCGTCGAGGACGTCGTCGGGCGCGGCCTTGCCGGCAAGCCAGGCATTGGCCCAGACCGAGAGCGTCGCGCTTGGGCACCACATGGTTTCGCAGTCTAGTTGTTCGCCGTGGCCACGGCCGATCACGCGATATCCTGACGGCATGTCTGCGGCTGTGATCTGGCTGATCGTCGCCTTGGGGCTGGCCGGTGCGGAGGCGCTGACCGGCGACACGTTCCTGCTCATGCTGGGTGGTGGCGCGTTGGCCGCGGCCGGATCCAGCTGGCTGCTCGATCTTCCGATCTGGACTGATGGCGCGGTTTTCCTGGCGGTTTCCGTGCTGCTGTTGGTGCTGGTACGACCCACGCTGCGGCGGCGTCTGACCCCCCCGGAGAGCTTGTCGACAGGCATCAAGGCGCTGGAGGGTAAAAGCGCGCTGGTGCTCGATCGCGTGGCCCGGGACGAGGGTCAGGTCAAAGTCGACGGTCAGGTATGGACCGCGAGACCATTGAATGAGGGTGACGTGTTCGAACCCGGCGCACGCGTGACGGTCATGCATATCGATGGGGCCACTGCGGTGGTCTGGGTCCCATAATCCTCTGAGAGCTTTAGGAGAATTCCATGCAAGGTGCAACTGCCGGGCTGTTTTTGTTCGCCGTTTTGGTGGTGTTCGCAATCATCGTGGTGGCCAAGTCGGTGACGCTGATCCCGCAGGCCGAAGCGGCGGTGATCGAACGGCTGGGTCGCTACAGCCGCACGATCAGCGGGCAGCTGACCCTGCTGATCCCGTTCATCGACCGGGTCCGTGCCCGGGTGGACCTCCGGGAACGGGTGGTGTCGTTCCCGCCGCAGCCGGTGATCACCGAGGACAACCTGACCCTGAACATCGACACCGTGGTGTATTTCCAGGTCACCGTTCCGCAGGCGGCCGTCTACGAGATCAGCAACTACATCGTCGGCGTCGAACAGCTGACCACCACCACCCTGCGCAACGTCGTGGGTGGGATGACGCTGGAGCAGACCCTGACCTCCCGCGACAAGATCAACGGTCAGCTGCGCGGCGTGCTCGACGAGGCGACTGGCCGGTGGGGTCTGCGGGTTGCGCGAGTGGAGCTGCGCAGCATCGACCCGCCGCCGTCGATTCAGGCCTCGATGGAAAAGCAGATGAAGGCCGACCGGGAGAAGCGGGCGATGATCCTGACTGCCGAAGGGAATCGGCAGGCCGCGATTACCGAGGCCGAAGGTGCCAAGCAAGCACAGATCCTGGCCGCTGAGGGCGCCAAGCAGGCCGCGATCCTGTCCGCCGAGGCCGGCCGGCAGTCTCAGATGCTGCGCGCTCAAGGTGAGCGCGCAGCGGCCTACATGCGGGCGCAGGGGCAGGCCAAGGCGATCGAGAAGACGTTCGCTGCGATCAAGGCCGGCCGGCCCACCCCGGAGATGCTGGCCTACCAGTATCTGCAGACCCTGCCGGAGATGGCGCGCGGCGACGCCAACAAGGT
>DATAZN010000240.1:0-6053 GCA_036272035.1 Mycobacterium sp.
GAGGATGAAGCTGATCAAGACGGTGAACGGAATGGCCACCAGGAATGTCGGAGCCAACGCAACGCGCGCGATGAACCACGACTGGTCCAGAAACTCTCGTGCCTGAAACGGTCTGCGGAACGCGAACTTGATCGCATCGGCGCCCATCGCGAACAGGCCCCCGACGGCCTGCATTGCACCGGAGAGACCGTTCGGCAAGCTGATCCCCGTCGACCAGCGCTCCGCCCCTTTAGTCGCCATCAGCGCCTACCGTCCTCACGCCAGCTCCCTCGTATCGTCCGCCGAAGCTGGCGCACCCGAGCAACACGGGCCGGTCCATCTCCACTTCTTGAAGCGTCCGGCGATTATGACCCATGCCGTATGCGGCGGGAGTGAAAATTGACAACTGAGGGACCTCCGAGTTAAGTAACGGCACCGATAGTTTTGAGCTCGATGATGCGGTCCCAGTCCAACCCGAGTTCCATCAAGATTTCGTCGGTCTGCTCGGCGAACCCCGGCGCGGGCCCCGATACCGGTGCGGTTACATCGAACTGCACCGGGTTGGCGACCAGTTCGAGTTCGCCTGCCTGTACTACATATTCATTGGCCCGGATTTGAGCGTCGCCGGCCGCCTGCAAGGTGTCCTGCACCGGCGCCCACGGTCCGGCGAGGGTGGCGAAGCGTTCACTCCATTCCGCGAGGCTGCGGGTGGCGATCGCCTTGCTCAGTATCTGCACGGCCTCCGCGGTGTTGGCGGCGATCTTTTCGTCGGTGTCGAACCTAGGGTCATCGGCCAGGTCGGGCTGGTCGATGTGCCGGCAGACGTCGGCCCAGAACTTGCTGGCCTGCATCATCACGAACGAGATGTAGCGGCCGTCCGATGTCGCATACAGGCCGACCAGCGGATTGATCGGAGAGCCGTGCACCCCGGGCGGGAAGGCCTCCATCCGCTGGTTCAAGTGCACGGTCAACGCGACGGTGTGCCCCATCGACCACAGGCCGCTGCCCAGCAGTGAGACGTCGACGACCGATGGTTCGCCAGTGCGTTCGCGCTTGAGCAACGCTGCTGCGATACCGCCGGCCAGGTTGGTGCCGGAGATGGTGTCGCCGTAGGCGGGCCCGGGCGGGCCGACCATGCCCTCCGTTCCGGGCGGGGTGATGGTGGCGGCCGTCCCGGCCCGACACCAGAACGCGGTCATGTCGTAGCCGCCTTTTTCCGACTCCGCGCCGCGCGGGCCCAGGGCGCTGCCGCGGGCGTAGATGATCGCGGGGTTGACCGCACGGATGTCGTCGACGTCGATGCCGAACTTCCTGCGGTGTCCGGGCAGGAAGCTGGTCAAGAACACGTCCGACCGGCGAGCCAGCTCGTAGAGCACCCCTTTGCCTTCGGGCACCGACATGTCCAGGCCAATGCTGCGCTTGCACCGGTTGGCGTGCTCGATGTTCGGGTTGGGGTCGCCCTCGACCCGCAACAAACCGGTCTGCCGCAGGCCGCGCTGCGGGTCACCGGTCACCGCGTGCTCGACTTTGACCACGTCGGCGCCCCACTCGGCCAGCACCGCACCCGCCGACGGGACGAACCCGTACATCGCGACCTCTAGGACGCGGATCCCTTCCAGCGGCCTCATCGAGCCACCCCCGGCACGGGCACGGCGGCGGGGGCCGCATCCTGCACTGGCATTCGGTCTCCTCGACGCATTGATAATTCCATTCTCATCCCGGGCGAATCTTACATTCCGACAACGAGAATTCAACGAAACGGGAGAAACGAGACTGCCATACTCGTAGCCGATTCAGGCGTTCGCTATTTACAGCATCACTGCAGGCTAATCGCGGTTTCTGAGCTATCTTGCATGCGGCCACAGCGTGAGAGTAAGGTTCTCATATTCGGAAGGGAGATTCTTTGTGCTTGACACGGTCCCTAGCCGGGTGACCACATGAGAACGGCTGTTGTCACCGGCGGTGGCTCCGGAATCGGATTGGCCGTCGCACAGCGGCTCCGCAAAGACGGCTTCCGGGTCGCGACCATCGACCTCAAACCGTCCGAGACAGAGCTGGCGTTCGCCGCTGATGTCACCGACCGCGCGCAGATCGACGCCGCGCTGTCGGGCATCCACGAGCAAGCCGGCCCGGTCACCGTGCTGGTCAACGCCGCCGGGCTCGACGGTTTCAAGCGCTTCACCCACATCGAGTTCGCGGATTGGCAACGCCTGATCGACGTCAACCTCAACGGGGTCTTCCACATGATCCAGGCCGTGCTGCCCGACATGCTCGAGGCCGAATGGGGACGCATCGTCAATATCTCCTCGTCCAGCACCCACTCCGGCGCTCCCTTCATGTCGCACTATGTCGCGGCCAAATCCGCCGTCAACGGGCTGACCAAGTCGCTGGCACTGGAGTACGGACCGAACGGCATCACCGTGAACGCGGTACCACCCGGCTTCATCGACACCCCGATGCTGCGCAGCGCGGAGGAACGCGGGAATCTCGGCGACATCGAAAAGACGATTGCGGCAACGCCGGTACGCCGGATGGGCAAGCCCGAGGACATCGCGGCGGCCTGCGCCTTTCTGGTGTCCGAGGAAGCCGGTTACATCACCGGCCAGATTCTTGGCGTTAATGGTGGCCGAAATACATAGCCGCCAAGCATAATTCGGGTTGAGAACCAACAGGAGGATTCGTGGGAGAGATGTGGCTGGCTTCCGGCGAGGCCAGGTATGTGACAGGTATGCAGCTGCGCGTCGATGCCGGCGGATACCTCAAGTGGTACGACTACCGCAGGTAAGGGAATGTTGTGAAAGTTCGCGTTGATTCAGATCGCTGCCAGGGGCACACGTTGTGCTCGATGATCGCGCCGGAGTCCTTTGAGCTCGACGACATCGAAGGCCACTCGTCGGCCGTCTCGGAAGACGTTGCGGCCGACCAGGAAGACGCCGTCCGAGAAGCCGCGCATTCCTGCCCGGAGCAAGCCATCCTGATTACGGAGGACACAGCGTGAGCATCGACGACGTGCTCAGTGACAGCGATCGCAAGAAAAACCGCTATCACTTCGACCGGCACACCCCGGAGTACCGCACCCAGTTCGAGAAGATCACTGAGGAAATCCACGACAAGTGCCCCGTTGCGTGGACCGACACCTACGAGGGCCACTGGGTCGCCGGCGGCAGCAACGCGGTATTCGAGCTGGCTCGTTGCCCGGTTGTCTCCAACGACCACGACATCAACGACGAACGCCAAGGCTACAAAGGCATTTCGATCCCCACGGCCAAACGCGCAAGCGGTGTTCGTGGCGGCATTTTAGAGATGGACGAACCTGAGCACCGCGTCTACCGCACCGTGCTCAACCCGTTCCTATCGCCGGCGGCGGTGAAGCGGTGGGTGCCGTTCGTCGACGAGGTAACCCGCGCGTGCCTCGACGAGAAGATCGAAGAAGGTCGCATCGACTTCGTCGACGATCTGGCCAACGTCGTGCCCGCGGTACTGACGCTGGCGATGCTGGGCATCCCGCTGAAGAAGTGGTCGATGTACAGCGAGCCCACGCATGCCGCGTTGTATACACCCGAACACTCCCCAGACCTTGAGCGCGTCAACGCCATGCATCGGCAGATGGGACTCGATCTGCTGACCAACATGATCGAGATCAAGGAGAATCCGCGACCGGGCATCGTCAACGCGCTCATCCAACTGCGGATAGACGGCGAACCCGCGCCCGACCTCGAGATCATGGGCAATCTCGGTCTGGTCATCGGCGGCGGCTTCGACACCACCACCGCGTTGACGGCCCACTCGCTGGAGTGGCTGTCGCAGCATCCCGATCAGCGCGAACGGCTCAGCCTCGAGCGAGACACGCTGCTCGACTCCGCTACCGAAGAGTTTCTGCGTTACTACACACCGGCCCCCGGTGATGGACGCACCTTCTCCGACGACGTCGAACTCGAAGGGACGCAGTTCAAAGAGGGTGAGCGGCTGTGGATCTCCTGGGCGATGGCCAACCGCGACCCGTCGGTCTTCGACGAGCCGAACAAGATCATCATGGACCGTAAAGGCAACCGGCACTTCAGCTTTGGCCTCGGAGTCCACCGTTGCATCGGCTCCAACGTTGCGCGGACGGTGTTCAAGTCCATGCTCACTGCGGTGCTCGACCGGATGCCGGACTACCTGTGCGACCCACAAGGCACCGTGCACTACGAGACCATCGGCGTCATTCAGGGCATGCGAAACCTTCCGGCCACCTTCACACCGGGCAGCCGGCTCGGGGCTAGTCTGGACGAGACCCTGAATAAGCTCCAGCGAATCTGCGACGAGCAGGAATTGGCCTTGCCGATCACCGAGCGCAAGGAAGCCGCCGTCATCGACTGAACCACTCACTGCAGCGGCACTTAACTTGGCAATACCACGTAAGGCCGCGACCAGACGGCTTATATTCAGCCGACCCAGGTCTCGAGGAGACGAACGGAAGGGCAGGACGTGAAGTCGTTGACGCTGAGCATTCCGTTGATGGCGGCCGCGGTGGCGCTGGCTCCGGTAGCCCACGCCGGGATGCCGTACGGAAACTACGAAGTGCAGACCCCGCGCGACCCAGGCCACTCATGGCTGTGGGAAGTCCGACCGTGCGAGCCAGGTCACCCCGCTGACTGCGTCCAGATGCAGGCCCAGCCCAGGCCCAATGGCCAAGCGACGCCATGGTACGGCGTCGCACATCTGGCGAACGGCCGCTACACGATGATCGTCGACGTGCCCGACGGTGTGCGCTGCACGGTCTACTTCCTGCCGTCGCACGACACGTACACCTGGGATGCGGCAACGCTGACCGGTTCAGTGGATTCCACGTTCGACGCCGGCTGTGGTAATGCGCCGGGCGGGACCAACACCTACCCGTTCAATCTCGTCCGGTTCTGAGGTCGCGACCTCAACGAGCGGGTAGCCCGAGCACTCGCTGCGCGATGATGTTGCGCTGGATTTCCGAGGTGCCACCGGCGATGGTCCCCGAGAAGCTGCGGGCGTAGCGCTCGAACCAGCTGCCGAAGTAGTGGTCGAGGTTCATCGGCTCGTACGGTCCGGTCAGCGCCGGGTGCAGTAAACCGTCGGATCCCGCTGCCGACAAGGCGTTTTCACACGCCTGCCGTTCGGCTTCGGAGCCGAGCAGCTTGAGCACCGACAGGGCAGGCACGTCTTCTTCACCGCGGGCCGCCCGGGCCAGCGCCACCGATCCGAGCAGCCGAAGCGCCTGGCGGTCCATGATCGCGGTGGCGTAATGGTCACGCTCGAGGGCGTTCGACGGCTCAAAGTCGGAGATGACGTTGTCGAGACGATCGGCGAAGCCGAGCCACATCATCGTGCGCTCGTGGCCCAGCGAACCGTTGGCCACCCCCCAGCCCTGGTTGAGCGGTCCAACCAGATTCTCCGCCGGCACCTTCACGTCCTCGAAGAACACCTCGTTGAAGTCCAAGTTGTCTTGGCCGCAGATATCCGGGAACGGCCGACGCGTCACACCGGGGGTATCGGTCGGGATCACAAGTGCGCTGATTCCCTTGTGCTTAGGCGCATCCGGGTCGGTGCGGACGAACGTCAGCAGGACGTCGGCATCGTGAGCACCCGACGTCCACACCTTCTGGCCGTTGACCACGAAGTGATCGCCGTCGCGCACCGCCTTCGTCCGAAGCGATGCCAGATCCGAACCGGCGCTGGGCTCGCTCATGCCCAACGATGCGGTGATCGCGGCCCGCAGAATGGGCACCGCCCAGCGCTGCTTCTGCTCGTCGCTGCCGAACGAAATAAGTGATGCCGCAATAATATTCACGCCCTGCGGGTTGAAGCTGTGATAGATCCGGCGCTTGCAGAGCTCTTCCAGGTACACGTACTGCTGCAAGACCGTGGCGTTGCGGCCACCGAACTCCGGCGGTTGAGTGGGCAGCAACCAGCCGTTGTCGAATAGCAGGCGCTGCCAGCGGCGGGCCCAATCCGGCATGTGCGACACCGACTTCGGGCGTTCCAGCGCCTCGGCCGCGGTCGCGGCCACGTGCTCGTCCAGGAACGCGACGAACTCCGCGCGGAATGCCTCGACGTCTGGATCA
>DATAZN010000241.1:0-37655 GCA_036272035.1 Mycobacterium sp.
TGGATGCCGAGCCCGAAGCTGAAGTGCCGGTTGTTCTTACGGCCGAGGTCCAATCGATTCGGGTCGGGAAACACCGCGGGGTCGCGGTTGGCCATCGCCCAGGACAACCACAGGCGCTCGCCCTCCTTGAACTGCGTGCCCGCTAATTCGAGATCGGCGGCGATCGTGCGACCGTCCCCGGGCGCCGGCGTGAAGTAACGCAGGAATTCCTCGGTCGCGGAGTCGAGCAGCGTTTCCGATTCCCGCCTCAGCAATTCGCGCTGCTCGGAGTGTTCGCCCAACCATTCGAGTGCGTGCGCGGTCAGCGCCGTCGTCGTGTCGAAACCTCCGCCGATGATCAAGGTGAGCATTCCGAGCAGTTCGATGTCGGGGGCAGGTTCACCGTTGATCTGGAGTCTTGCCATCGCGTCCACCAGGCCGGGGCGTGGGTTCTCGCGGATCTCGAGGAGGTGGCTTAACAGGTCCATTCCCATCGCCACCGCCTGCTCGAATACCTTTGGGGCTTGCGGGGAATCGGCGGGCGTGTACACGCCGGCATGGGCCGGCTCGCAGTAGAGCGTCCACTTCTTCAAAGGAACGCCCATCATCGCCAGAGTCAGGACGGCGGGTGCGATGTTCGCGAGATCGTCGACGAAGTCGATCTGCCCGACTTCGATCTTCTCGTCGATGCTCGCCCGGACGATCTCGTCGACAAACGGCAGCCAGCGCTTGACGGCGGCCGGCGACAGGTACGGATTGAGGATGCTGCGGTAGACGGTGTGCTCGGGTTCATCCATTTCGAGCATGCCGCCACGGACGCCGACGCTCTGCGGCGGCGTGGGAATGTTGATGCCCTTGTAGCCGGCGCGTTCGCCGGTGACGTCGTTGTCGTTGGACACGTATGGGCATCGAGCGAGCTCGAAGACTTCCCGGTTGCCCGCGGCCACCCAGTGCCCGCCGTAGGTGTCGGTCCACGCCACCGGGCACGTGGCGTGCATGTCCTTGGTGATCGCGGTGAACCGCTCGCGGTACTCCGGGGTGTGGCGATCAAAGTGGTAACGGTTGGGCTTGCCGGCGTCGCCGGTCAGGGTGTCTTCCGTGCTCACTGCGGCGTCTCCTGCGGACGAGTGGCTGCATCTAGAAGCAGTATGCGGCGAGACGATCGGTCAATACGTGCCTTCCAGGAATAGAGCGTCCCTCGTAACGGCGGAGACGCGTCGCGCACCGCACGGACGAGGGGTAAATGTCGTCGGCTTATCCGATGCCGATCAACCCAGATTGGCCAGCAGCAGCGCCTCGGAGATCGCGGCCCGTTCCAGCACGCCGAGATCCAGGCTCTCGTTGACGCTGTGCGCCTGCGTCGCCGGATCCTCCACGCCGGTGACGAGGATTGCCGCCTTCGGGAATGCGGCGGCGAATTCGGCGATGAACGGGATCGAACCGCCCATCCCCATGTCGATTGGATCGGTCCCCCAGGCTTGCCGGAACGCCGCCCGGGCGGCGTCGTAGACCGGGCCGGTGGCGTGGATGGCGTAGGGCTGGCCGACGTCGCCGAGGGTCACCGTCACATGCGCACCCCAGGGGGCGTGGTGCTCCAGATGGGCGCGCAGCACATCCAGGTGCGCGGCCGCGTCTCCGCCCGGGGCTACCCGCATGCTGACCTTGGCGCGAGCGCGCGGGATCAGCGTGTTCGACGATGCGGCAATGGATGTGGTGTCGACGCCGATCACGGTGATCGCCGGCTTGGCCCACAACCGGTGCGGCACCGAGCCGGAGCCGATTTCGCTTACTCCGTCCAGCAGGCCCGATTCCGCACGCACCCGCTCGGGCGGGTAATCCACTGCCGCAGCGGTGCTTTCGTACAGACCGGCCACCGCCACGTTGCCATCGTCGTCGTGCAGGCTGGTTAGCAGGCGCGCCAGCACCATCAGCGCGTCAGGCACCACGCCGCCCCACAGGCCGGAGTGCAGGCCGTGGTCCAGCGTGGCGACCTCGACCACGCAGTCGGCCAACCCGCGCAGCGATACCGTCAACGCTGGGACATCGGTGCTCCAGTTGTCCGAATCGGCGATCACAATCACATCGGCGGCCAACACGTCACGGTGGGCGGCCAGCAGCCTGCCCAGCGACGGTGAACCGGACTCCTCCTCGCCTTCGACGAACACCGTCACCCCGACCGGAGGATTGCCGCCGTGCGCCCGGAACGCCGCCAAATGCGTTGCGATACCGGCCTTGTCGTCGGCGCTGCCGCGCCCGTAGAGTCGGCCGTTGCGTTCGGTCGGCTCGAACGGCGGCGACGCCCACTGCGCAGGATCACCCTCGGGCTGCACATCGTGGTGGGCATACAGCAGCACCGTCGGCGCACCGGGCGGCGCGGGATGCCGCGCGATCACGGCTGGCGCACCGCCCTCGCTGACGATCTGCACGTCACCAAAACCGGCCTGCGACAACAGATCTGCAGTCACTTGGGCACTGCGATGCACCTGGTCGCGGCGGGCCGGGTCGGCCCACACCGACTGGATACGGACCAGGTTCTCCAGATCGTCGCGCACCGAAGACAACACCTGGCGCACTCGTTCGACCAGATCGCTCATGGCCTCGAGGCTAGTCGGGCCGCAGTCGACTCGAGACGCTAAGGCACCATTCGCCACATGGGTCACGTGAGGTGGCGGCGGACTTTGTGCCCACCTTTCAGCGACAAGGCCCTAGAGTGGCTGAGTTGTCGCTCGGAGGCGGGCAAATCGCATGTGCCCAACTCCATGCGACGGATGAGAAAAGCCTACGGCGCCTCGAGAATGGCCACCGCGGCAGCGGTGTCGGCTTCGTGCGTCAACGACACGTGGATCGTCACGTCCTTCAGATGTTTGGCGATATCGCCGGTCAACCGCACCCGCGGCCGGCCCCACATATCGGTGACGACCTCGATGTCGCGATGGATGTCCTCACGCAACACCGGCCGTTGGGAGAACCGCGATCCGGACCAGGCCTTGATCACCGCTTCCTTGGCCGCCCACCGCGCCGCCAGGTGGCGTGCCGCCGGCGAACTCTTGTCCGACGCGTCACGCCGCTCACCTGGGGTGAAGGTCTCGGCGAAGACCGTTCCGGGCTGGTCGACCTGCTCGGCGAACTCAGTAATGGAGACAAGGTCTATCCCCACTCCGACGATGCTCATTTCTGCGAACCTATCGGATGCTCACTGGCGGTAGACGTCGTCGTCGCCCAATCGTGCGTTCGCGTCGAGCAACATCGCCGCTTCCTGCCGCTTCTCGGACGCCTCGTGGTCGAAGCGACGGTCGGCGGGCCGCTCGTACAGCGGGGCGCCGCCGGCGATCGCCGACGCCAGTCGCCGCTGTCCGGCCAATAGACGCGCATCGGCCCGTCGTTGGTAATCCGCGCGCTGCTCGGCATCCAGCGTGGCCATGAAGGCCTCCGGGTGCACCAGCGCGACCAGACCCGACACGTGGCCGAACCCGAGGCTGGTCACCAGCCCGGCCTTCAGCGGGAACTTCTCGCCGAGCCGCAGCGTGTCGCGCACCCAGACGAAGTGCGCGGAGTCCGCGAGTTCGTCATCGACGCAATCCAGGCTGCGGTTGGGCGGGATCACCCCGTCACGCAGGATCTGGCACAGGCCCATCATCTGGAAGACCGCCGCGCCGCCCTTGGCGTGCCCAGTGAGGCTCTTCTGCGACACGATGAACAGTGGGGCGCCGTCGGAGCGGCCCATCGAATCGGCCAGCCGCTCATGCAGCTCGGTCTCGTTGGGGTCGTTGGCCAACGTCGAGGTGTCGTGCTTGGAGATCACCGCGACGTCGTCAGCGCCGACACCCAGCTTGGCCAGCGACCGGGCCAGCGGCGAATCCTTGCCGCCACGTCCGGCACCCAGCGCGCCCAGGCCCGGGGCCGGGATCGAGGTGTGCACACCGTCGGCGAACGACTGCGCGTAGCCCACCACCGCCAGCACTGGCAGACCCATCTTGAGCGCGAGGTCGCCGCGGGCCAGCAGGATGGTGCCGCCGCCCTGAGCTTCCAGGAACCCGAGCCGGCGCCGGTCGTTGGGCCGGGAGAACTTCGAGTCCGCAATGCCCCTGCCGCGCATCATGCTGGTGTCGGCGGTGGCGGCCATGTCACCGAAGCCGATGATGGCCTCCAGCGTCAGGTCGTCGAACCCACCGGTGACCACCAGTTCGGCCTTGCCGAGCCGGATCTTGTCCGCACCCTCCTCGACCGAGACCGCCGCGGTGGCGCATGCGCCAACCGGGTGGATCATCGCCCCATAGCTACCGACATACGACTGAATAACATGTGCGGCAACGACGTTGGGCAGGACTTCCTGCAGGATGTCGTTCGGCTTGTTCCGGCCGAGCAGGTTGCCGTGATACATCGTCTGCATCGACGTCATGCCACCCATGCCGGTGCCCTGAGTGCTGGCCACCAGGCCCGGGTGCACCCATCGCATCAGCTCAGTCGGGGTGAAGCCCGACGACAGGAACGCGTCGACGGTCGCCACGATGTTCCACAGCGCGACCCGGTCGACCGAGCTGGCCATGTCTTGGCTGATGCCGAACACCGTCGGATCGAACCCGGTCGGGATCTGCGCGCCGACGGTCCGCGACAGCTTGGTCTTGCGCGGCACGCGAATCTCGGTGCCCGCCTTGCGGGTAACCTGCCAGTCGCTGGAGCCCGGGAGCGGCTGGACCACCGTGTGCTCGGCGTCGAACTGGGCGAACCCGCGGGCGTCGGCCTCCGACGAGACGACGAACGTGAAGTCCTTGTCCAGGAACACGCTCACCATGAGTGGTGACGCGTGATCGGGATCGATCGCACCGTCGTCGACGAACTCACGGATGCCGACGCGTTCAACCACGACGTCGTGATAACGCTCGACCAACTCGGCCTCGTCGATCAGGTCGCCGGACTCGATGTCATACCAGCCCGGTGTCGGGTCGTCTTCCCACTTGATCAGGCCTGTGGTCCAAGCCAACTCGAGCACGCCGGCGGCCGACAGTTCGTTGTCGACCTCCATCTCGAAGCGAGTCCGCGACGAGCCGTACGGGCCGAGTTCGGCGCCGCCGACGATGACCACCAACTCGGACGGGTCGACGTCGAGGTCGGCCCACACCGGCGGCGGGGCCGGGCTGAAGCCGCGCGGCGGCGAGGGCAGCGCGGGGATGGTCCCATCGTCTGCAGCCTCGTCGTCGAGGGCAGCTTCGGTGGTCATCTCCTCGCGGGCCTTGGCGGCCAGCTCAGTCATGTCCAGGTCGACATCGCCGAGCCCGCCGGTGAAGTCCACCTTGATCGGCGAGGTGGCCGCGGCCGCCCTCGACTCGATGTCGCACAGCCGCAGCAGCATCGCGGCCATCTCGTCGGTGGAATACGTTGTGACACCGGCATCTTCAACGGCGCTGACGATCGCGTCGTTATGCCCCATCAGCCCGGTGCCGCGGGTCCAACCGATCAGCGCGTGCGCGAGGCTGACGCGCTGCGCCCACGACGACTCGGCTCCCCAGCGGGTCACCACCGCGTCCAGTGCCGACTTGGCTTCGCCGTAGGCGCCGTCACCGCCGAACATGCCGCGGTTGGGTGAGCCGGGCAGCACCACATGCAGTCGCGAGGCGATGTCGCGCTCGGCGCCGATCTTGGACAGACCACCGATCAACCGCTGCACGGCCCACAGCAGCACCTTCATTTCCATCTCCGAGCGCGAGCCGGCCTCGGACAGGTCGCCGACCACACGCGGCGCCGCGAACGGGAACAGCAGGGTCGGCGTTTGTGCGTCCTTGATGTGAATCGACTGCGGACCAAGGCTTTCGGACTGCTCCTTGCCGATCCATTCGGCCAGTGCATCGATGTCGGAGTAAGACGCCATGTTGGCCGCCACCACCCAGAGCGAAGCACCGAAGCGGGCGTGGTCGCGGTAAAGATTCCGGTAGAACGCCAACCGCTCGTCATCGAGCTTCGACGTCGTCGCTATGACAGTGGCACCGCCGTCGAGCAACTTGCCGACCACCGATGCGGCGATCGAGCCCTTCGACGCACCGGTCACCACCGCGACCTCAGCGCTGTATCGACCGGCATCCGGGTTCTCCGCACCGGCAGCGATCCGGCCGTACAGCGATGCGTGGATCTGACGCCCGGCAGCAAGCGCCTTGCCCTGCCACCAGGTCGCCTGCGTCGCCACCACATGGCCAGCGCCCTCGAACCGCTCCGACAGCCGCGCCCAATCGGCGTTGGCCTCGTCGTCGTCGATCAGCCACAGCTTGACCAGATCTTCACGGGCGCTGGCCCATCGGTCGTCGAACACCACGGCCTTCTTGCCGTCGAACACTGGAGCCACCAACCGGGGCCAGTCGGCGCCGAGTTCGGTGGTGACCAGGTCGATCAGCTCGGCGTCGGTCGAGGCCGGCGGCGCGCTGACCGGGTCGTCGAGCCCAAGTTGACCGAGTATCAGGCGGGCCGCCGAGGCGAGCACACCGTCGCGGCCGGTGATCTGTTCGGTGAATTCACCCAACGCGGCCGCATCAACGGTCGCGCCGCCGCCGCCGCCACCGGACGACGGCAAGGCCACCGCGATTCCGCGGCGTGCAGCAACCCCAGTGACGGCGGCGTCGATGACGCTGTCGACAGCGGCGGCGTCAGCCAGCGCGCCCTCATGCAGGTTGCCCATTGCGCCACCCCGGACGCTGGTGCCCTCGCGGGTACCCAACGCGACCTCGACCGTGACGTGCTTGACCCATCCTTCACCGAGCTCCCAGGTCTTGGTCACCCGCTCGGCGATGGCCGCGGGCCGCTTACCGGACGGACCCAGGATCGTGCGCAGCTGGTCGTTGATGGCGTCGGAAAGCACTGGGCCGTAAGGCTTGTAGGTGCGTGCCAACTTGGTGACCTGAGCGCGCAGCCCGGCCAGGTCGGCCTCGGCGGCGCCGTCGATGGCGCCCAGGTTCAGCTCAGACCCAAGGTCGACCAGCAACTGGTTGCGCCGCGACGACGCACCGTCGGTGATGGACTCGATGGAGTCCAGCTCCTCGATCTGGTCGATGCGCATCTTGGCCGACAGCGCGATCAATGCCAGCGTCGCGTCGGCGGCGTCGAACCCGATGTCGTCGGGCCTGGGAGCACCAGACGGAGCGACCGGCGCGGCCGGGGCGGCAGCGGGGACAGCGTCTGCGGCAGGTGCCGCGGAATCGGCAGTCGGCTCGTCGACTTCGAGAACGTCCTCGGGCTCAGGGTCGGTGTCGGTAGCGAACAGCACCGCGGCATCGCGCTCAGCGTTGAGCACTTCCACTGTGCTGTGGGCATACTCGGGCAGCTTGAGAGTGTTGGTAGCGAGCCCGGCGACCGTCGGCGCGGACTTCACGCCGATCTCGACGAAGCGCTCCACACCCAGACCGCCCGCGGCCTCCTCGGTGAACAGCAGATCCTGGGTTTCGATCCAGCGCACCGGGCTGGCGAACTGCCACGCGAGCAGTTCGATGATCACTGTGCGCGCCAAGTCGAACGGGCGCTCGTTGCGCCAGTAGTCGTAGTTCTCCAGGATCTCGTCCAGCGGCTCGGCCGGCACCAGATCCCGGATCTCCTGGATGAAGTCGCGGTCCAGACTGAAGGGCCGCGGCACCAAGTTCGGGATGTAGCGCCCGATGATCACCTCGGGGTCTTTGCCCCGCGGCATAGCCCGCTCCAGCGAGCGACGGAAGTCGGCGACGCCGACCCGTAGCACCTCGGAGTGGAACGGCACGTCGATGCCGGGCACCAGGATGAACGACCGCTTGCCGCCGGTGATTTCGCGTCGGCGCTCCACCTCTTCTTCGAGGGCCTCCAGGCCATGGACGGTGCCGGCAATCGCGTACTGCGCACCGCGCAGGTTGAAGTTGACAATCTGCAGGAACTCCCCGGTGCGCTGCGCAATCGC
This sequence comes from Mycobacterium sp., assembly GCA_036272035.1. Taxonomy (GTDB): domain Bacteria; phylum Actinomycetota; class Actinomycetes; order Mycobacteriales; family Mycobacteriaceae; genus Mycobacterium. The sequence continues at coordinate 7,886 of DATAZN010000241.1, forward strand.
GTCGACAAACTCCGGCACCTCGGCATCGTCGAGATCGATCTGCGACGGCCGGATCGCGGCCAGCCGGTAGTTGGACCGGCCGAGCTCGTCGCGCGGCACGATGTCATGCATGTTCGACCCACGCTGAAACACCGTCTCCAGCAACGCTTCCAGCCCGTACATGTCGCTCACACAGGCCAGCGCCGTGTACTCACCGACGGAGTGGCCGCACGCGATCGCGTCTTCCACGAACGCACCCTGCTCACGCATCTCGGCGACCTGCGCCGCGGCCACCGTCGCCATGGCGACCTGGGTGAACTGGGTCAGGTACAGCACGCCCTCAGGGTGTTGGTAGTGCACGCCGCTGGCGATAAGGCTGGTCGGGTTGTCCCGCACCACGTGCAGGATCGAGAAGCCAAGGGTCTCGCGGGTGTACTTGTCCGCGTCGTCCCACACCTTGCGGGCAGCCTTCGAACGGGCGCGGATGTCCATGCCCATGCCCTTGTGCTGGACACCCTGGCCCGGGAACGCGTAGACCGTCTTCGGAGCGGCCAACCGTGCGGTGGCCGACATCACCAAGTCCGAGCCGATGCGGGCAGTAACCTCCAAAACCTCTGCACCCTGGTCGATTCCGACACGGTCGACGCGGAAGTCCACTTCGTCGCCGGGTCGCACCATGCCCAGGAAGCGGGCCGTCCAGCCGATCAGCCGGGCCGGCGGCCGGGCCTGACCGTCGGTGGCGGTGACGACGTGTTGCGCGGCGGCCGACAGCCACATGCCGTGCACGATCGGCGATTCCAGGCCGGCCAGCAGCGCAGCGGCCCGGTCGGTGTGGATCGGGTTGTGATCTCCGGACACCACCGCGAACGGCCGCATGTCGACCGGCGCAGTGAGCCTGACGTCGCGGCGGCGACGCCGCGGGGTGTCGGTGGCGTTCTCCGACACCGCGCCGCCGGCCCGTTGCGGGTCGGTCAACTCGGCGGGCCCGGTGCGACCACGGATCGCGAACCGCTCCTCCATGGTGGCCAGCACGGTGCGGTCGGCTGAGGCAACCGTCACCGAGATCGGAACGACGCGGCCAACTTCCGTGTCGGTAGCCACCGAAGCCGTTGCGGTGACGGTCAATTCGGCCGGCACCTTAGGAAGCGCGGCGATCAGGTGAGCGGCGTGGTCCAAATGCACCAGGCTCAGCAGGCCCTCCACGACCGGGACGCCTGCGCCGGTGACCGCGGACCCGATGGCCGCGAAGACCGCGGGCCAGCAGCGGCCGACCAGAGCGTCGGGCACGGTGGTGAGGGTCGGCGCCAACGGCTCGCCGAAGATGGCGGTCACACCGGTGTGGTCGGCGACCCGCTCGGGGTCCCAGTGCACGGTCACGGTCGCCGTCCCGTTGTGCACCCGCGGCAGGGTGTCCGGGCCGTCGGCGCCGGCGGCGATCGCCAGCACCGAACGCATCGCCTCGATCGCGTCCTTGGTGCGGATCACCGGAATGGCGCCGTCAATCGTGTTGGCGGGCAAGCTGAATCGGATGTCGATCCACACGCCGGCGATCGGCACGCTCAACACCAACTGGTCGCCTTCGGTAGTCAGGCGTGCCCCGGTGGACGAGTGCGTGGCTTGTGGCTCTTCGGGTCCGTCGTGCACCTGCCATTCACCGGGTTCGGCGATGCGGTGCACCGGGTTCGTGGCGACGCGGCCGGCCCACAACACATCCGGCGCGTCGAGCACGGTGGCCAGCGGCCCACGCACGTCGACGCGGCCCTGCCGGCGCGCGGTCACCGCGGTCGGGGTTGCGCCGGTGGAGAGAACGTCGTCGATCGCGGCCTGCTCGAAGCGATCGAGCAGCTGTCCCACCGGCTCGTCGAGCCGGGAGATACCGGCGACCGCCGAGGTACCCGGGATGATGCAGACCTGGTCGGCGTCGTAGCGGGCGTCGTGCGCCTGCCACAGCGAATCGCTTCGCCACCAACGGCGTACGTCCTTGTCGATCACCGGCACGAAGTTGACCGGCTTGCCCAGCGTCTTGCACAGGGTGACGAAGAACGGGAGATCGGCCGGGTGCAGCTGCACAATCTCGGCGTCGGGGTATCGCGCGACCAGCGCGGCGATGGCCTCGTTGGGACGCTCCAGCCGGGCGGCGTCGCCGAACAACGTGTCGATCGGGCCGGAGTCTTGCGGGTGCAGCCGCGCCTCGGCGCGTTGCAGCATCTGCTCGAAGCGCTCGCGCCAGGTGTCGGCCAGCCAGGGGCTGCCGGGCTCGGCGGTGTCGGCCGTGCTGTCGCCGTCACCGATGGCCAACTCGACGTAGCGCTGCAGCCACTGCAGGTACGACATCTCGCCGACGTCGCCAAAGTACGGCTTGGCGGTGTTGGCCATCGCGTAGATGATCTCGTCGCGGCGCGCGGCGACCGCCTCGGCGTCACCGGCGACCTCGTCGAGCAGCCGACCGCACCGGGAGGCGGCGTTGTCGATCTCGTGGATGTCGGCGCCGAGCTGGCTGCGGCCAGAGGCCATGCCGCCCTGTGCTTTTCCGGCGCCGACCCAGTGATCGGTGCCCTGGATGTCGACCAGCATCTGCTTGACCGACGGCGAGGTGGTGGACTCCAGCGTCGCCATAGCCGCGGTCCCGACCAGGATGCCGTCGACGGGCATCAGCGGGAAGCCGTAGGCCTGGGCCCAGCGACCGGACAGGTATTCGGCCGCGCGTTCGGGAGTGCCGATTCCGCCGCCGACGCAGACGGTGATGTTGGGTCGCGACCGCAGTTCGGAGTAGGTGGCCAGCAGCAGGTCGTCGAGGTCTTCCCAGGAGTGGTGGCCGCCGGCGCGCCCGCCCTCGACGTGCATGATGACCGGCCTGGTCGGCACCTCGGTGGCGATGCGGATGACCGAGCGGATCTGCTCGACGGTGCCCGGCTTGAACACCACGTGAGAGATGCCGATGTCGTTGAGCTCCTCGATCAGCTCGACGGCCTCTTCCAGTTCGGGGATGCCGGCACTGACAACCAGGCCATCGATCGCAGCGCCGGACTGGCGGGCCTTCTGCACCAAGCGTTTTCCGCCGACCTGCAGCTTCCACAGGTACGGGTCGAGGAACAGCGCGTTGAACTGGTAGGTGCGGCCGGGCTCGAGCAGCCCGGACAGCTGCTCGATGCGCTCGTTGAAAATCGGCTCGGTGACCTGCCCGCCGCCGGCGAGCTCAGCCCAGTGGCCCGTGTTGGCCGCGGCGGCGACGATCTTGGCGTCGACTGTGGTCGGGGTCATCCCCGCGAGAAGAATCGGCGACCGACCGGTCAGCCTGGTGAACTTCGTCGAGAGTTTGACCCGACCGTCGGGCAGGCTGACCAATGACGGGGCGTAGCTCGACCACGGTCGGGCGACCTCCGGTACAGCGCCAACGGTGAATAGGTTGCGCTGGCCGCCGCGGGTCGCCGCGGGCACGATGCCGACGCCGAGACCGCGGATCACCGGAGCGGTCAGACGGGTCAGGATGTCGCCGGGACCCAGGTCGAGAATCCAGCGGGCACCCGCCTCGTGGACCCTGATCACCTCGTCGACCCAGTCGACCGGCTGGACCAGGATGGCCTCGGCCATCGCGCAGGCCAACTCGACATCGATGCCGACCTTCTCGGCCCATTCGCCGACGATGTCGATGCTGTCGGCGAGCCTCGGTGTATGGAAGCCCACCTCGACCTGGACTGGGTCGAAGACCGGCGCGAACACGTCGCCGCCGCGGACCTTGTTCTTGCGGTCGGCTTCTTCCTTCTCCGAGATCTGCTGGCAGTACAGCTGGAAGCGGGACAGCTGTTCGGGGGTTCCGGTGATGACGACCGAGCGCCGGCCGTTGCGGATCGACAACACCGGCGGCAATACGGTCCGGACGTCTTGCGCGAAGTCTTCGAGCAGTCGGTAGATGCGCTCGGGGTCGGCGTTGCTGATCGACACCATCGGCGGGCGATCACCGAGAACGGAGATTCCGCGCCGGCGGGCCACCAGCGTGCCGGCGGCGCCGATCAGCTGCGCCATCGCCAGCAGCTCGATATCGCGCGCTCCCGCCGCTTTCAGGGCCTCCACGGCCAGGATTCCCTGCGAGTGCCCGACGACGGCCACTGGCGGGGTGGCGATCAAGTCCAGGCCCTGGCGGGCCAGGGTGCGGACGGCGGCAATCTGGGTGAGCAGGACACCGGGCAGCGACGCTGCGGCCGAGGTCAGGTGTTTGTTGGACGGAACCGGGTCCTCGGCAGCCAGCGCACGCACCCAGCGCAGCGGCTCGAAGCCGATCGGTCGCACCACCACGAGTTCGCGGGCCACCGGCTCGAGCAGCAGGTCCACCTCGCCGACCAGCGTCGCCAGCTCGGATTCGATACCGGCCGACGACACCAGCTCTTCCAGCGTCTCCAACCACGCGCCGCCCTGCCCACCGAACGCGACCGCGTACGGCTCGCCGGAAGTCAGCCGATCGACCAGAGCATGAGTGTCCGAGGGCATTCCGTCGCGGTCGGCGGACACTCGGTGGTGCTCATAGATCGTCACGTGTGTATCTCCCTCAATGCGTCTGTCCGCCACTCGCGTGCCAGAGCCACGCTGCCCCGTGAATTCCGTCCACAGTCCGATTGCGCCCCGGTCCAACCGGCCATATCTGGACTGACGCCGCTTCCGCGGGTCAAGCCAAGGGGGCGTCATCGGCTGCACTAAGAGTGTCATAAGAAACCTGGGAGTTTCCGGCGCAATTTGGTTACTGGTGAGTTCTACGCGCGAGTAATGGTGGGCTGGGTAACACTCCGCTCACAGGCGGCCGACGGTGTCCGGACCAAACCTGCTGCGTGCAGGTGGTTACGGTCGAGTAGCTATAACTGCGCAGATCAAGGCAGTATTGTTACCTAATCGTTATCTGGAAAATCTGTGCCATCTCTGACCTCGCGGCCTGTAGCCGACGAGACGGCGCGGTGCGACTGTTGAGAAACCGGCCGATCAGCCGCTCGGCAGAAGTTTGCTGAAAACTTACCGGCGAGTAGAGATCAGGCCCACTGGCCGAATTGCGGCTTGCAGATGTTGTTGATATCCACGCCGACGCCGCCGACGTGGCGCTTGTCGATCTCGACTTGATGCAGATGGGCGGCAGGATGCGTCCGGCCACCCGGCGAGCGCTGACGAGCCCAATCAGGGCCGGTGTTGCGGCCGCATATTTCAGCGCGTCGCGCCGTGACATGTGCGCCACGTGTCACAAAGTAAGACAACTGCATCAATTGCCACATCAACGGCAATCGTCACATCTGCATCAACGGTTAGCGGTCAGTCTGACCTCGCGTTCTTAGCCAGGGCGTGCGCCGTCCGCCGGTGCCCATGCGATTCGAAACTGGCGACGACGGCCGCCGGCGCCGCGGTGACAACCAGCAGACACGTCGGGGTGGAAACCCCTGCGGATGCGAGGCCGACTGCCGCGCCCAGGAGCGACAGAGTGATGAATACGACGGATGCATAGAAGCCATCCCAAGCTCGGGTCAGCAGCAGATAGGTCCCGTAGACCGCGCCGATGTAGACGCCCACCGGTATAGCGACCGCTAGGACGGTGGCGATCGAATTCATCGCCGACTTGTGTTCGATGTAGTCGGCGGCCGCATGTAGCCCCGCACCCGTCGCGACGATGGACCCGAACACGACGATGTGGAGGTAGCCGTAGCCGAACGAGCGCTCGCGGTGAGCGTGCAGCAGGTCAGCGGCCGGAACCACGAAGTACATCCACCACATACCGAAGGTCAGACCCGTCCCCGCGACCGCCACCAGCACCGCGTCAGTCGTCCAGCCCTGTTCGGCGACCACCGCAGACAGCGAGGCGACGGTCCCGACCACTCCTTCACCGAGAGCGATGATCGTCAGCAGTCCATTGCGCTCGGCGATGTGGTGGGCGTGCCAGGGCGTTCCGCCCATCCTCTTTTCGGCGAGTAGCGGTCCGCTGAGCTCGATCCCGACCATCGCGGCGACCAGGATGAAGGTCACGCCCAGCGAACTGTGGACGATCGCGATCGCAACCCAGCCGACTTGCGCGACGATGATGGCGACCGCGTAGGTCAGGCACGCGGCCTGGCGAGCGGGATCTTGCACGGCGGCGCGTAGCCACTGAATCACCATCGCCACCCGCATCACCACGTAGCCGGCGACCATGGCCCGGTTATCGACGTGCCGGCCCTCGGCGATCGACGAGAACACCTGCGGAATCCCCAACGCGAGAACCAGCACGCCCACCATCTGCAGCATCGTCGTCAACCGGTACACCCAGTCGTCGGTGTCATAGGCCGAGGCAAACCAGCTGAAGTTGATCCACGCCCAACACACCGAGAACGTGGCGAAGACGAAACCGGCCAACCCCGCGCCGACGTGGCCCGATGCCAACATGTGCGCAAGCTGCGAGGCGGCGACGCCGAAGGCGATGACGAACGTGAGGTCGAACAGCAACTCCAGCGGGGTGGCCACCCGATGGGGCTCGTGGGGGTCACGGCCCGACATCCGGCGCAGCCGGTGCGCAAGACCTTCGCTGGTCTGGTGGCTTCCGGGTGCACTCACACAGACATTCTCACCCGTTCCCCCGCATGCCCTGGGTTTCTGACGCCGGTCTGTACCATCTCCCCATGCCGCTGGTCATTGGAGCGACGGCCGCTGGATTCTGCATCGTGCGGCAGCTTGGATACGAGGAGTTCGGTGAGCTCTACGTGGCCGAGCACCCACGGCTTCCGCGCCAGCAGGTTCTTCATCTGATTCCGGCCGAGATTTCCGTCGACCTCGATTACCGCGTGCGGTTCAACGAGGAGTCCGATCAGGCAGCGGCGCTCTGGCACCCGAACATCGCGGGGCTCACCGACCGCGGGGAGTTCGAGGACCAGCTCTGGCTCTCGACGGAGTACATCGACGGTTCCGACGCGGCCCAGTTGCTCGGCGAAAGCCATCCCGATGGCATGCCGCCGAGGATGGTGATCGAGATCGTGTCGGCGATCGCGGACGCCCTGGACTACGCGCACGACTGCGGGGTTTTGCATCGCTACGTCAATCCCGGCAACATCCTGGTCAGCAAATCGCCGGCCGACATGAGGCGAATTGCGTTGACGGGCTTCGGCGTAGCGCGGCCAGAGGGTGCCCACAACACGCTGACCCGGGCCGGCATGTTCATCGGAACGGCTAGCTACACCGCGCCCGAACAGTTGTTGGGTGATGAGCTCGACGACCGCGCCGACCAATACGCTTTGGCGGCCAGCGCTTTTCACCTCCTGACCGGCTCACCGCCGTTCGCCCACTTCAATTCGTCCGTGGTGGTCGGTAAGCAACTCAACGAACGCCCACCACGGCCGAGCGACGTCAGACCCGACCTGACCGAATTCGACGCGATCTTCGCCCGCGCGCTTTCGCAAGATCCCGTCGACAGGTACCGGCGGGGTCGCGACTTCGCCAAAGCACTCGAGTCGATCGGTGGTACACGGTCACACATCCGCGCCACATCCGAATTACGCGCGGCATCCATTTTCCGCGAGGCGACCGATAGCACGGATGCCGCGCCCGCTACGGCCCACGCAACACCGAGGTCCGACGCTGTGGCACCAACCGCGCCGACCAAACCTGCCGCATTCGCTGCCCCCGCGAGCGGAAATGGCTCTGCCCCACCTGCTTTACCGGACCGCCACGTCGACGATGCAATCACGTCTGCCCCACCTACACCGCCCGACGACGACGTCGACGAGTCGGCCGAGGCACGCAAGCGCCGATTGAAGCACTCCGCGGCGATCGGTGGTGTAATCGCGGTCGTACTGCTGGCCTGGTTCGTGGGTGTTCGAGCGCTGCGCACGGCGTCTCAATCCAATGACACACCAACCAGTGTCGAGACCACCTCGGCCGAGCCCACAGCTGCGATTCCTGCATTGTCTACCGCGCCGCCGACGTACATCGCCCCACCACCACCCCCGCCACCCCCGGCGGTCGGCCCGCGGCCCGTCGTCAGCGCGCCGGTCACGACATTGCCGACGACCACCAAGCCCATGCCGACGACGACCACCACCGCGCCGTCTTACACCACCGCGCCGTCTTACACGACGGTGCCGCAGACGACAGTGCCGCACTCGACTCCACCGACATCAACGACGTCAACGACGCCGCCAGGCGGCTTGGACACCCGTCCGGCGGTCGGCATGCCATGCGGCTCAGAGGGCTCCTCCGCCGTCTCGAACTCGGGCGGTCCGGTGAACTGCGTCAGCACCCCGGGCGGATTTGCCTGGGAACCACCCGGAGGGTGACCGGCCCAACCGTCAGCGGTCGGCCGACAGCACCGTGATCAGAGCGTCGATGACGTCACGGCAGTCCCCGCTATCGGCAGGTAGCCCTGCGAGCATGGACTGCAACAGCTTTCGCGCCTGCGATCGATTGCCAGACGCGACGAGCCGGCCCACCTGATCGACCGCCTCAGCCAACTGCGGGCCGGCCCCGCTGAGATTCTCGACGGCGGCCGCCAGCACGTCGATCAACTCCCAATCGCGGTACAACGCCAGCGAGCGCTCGTAGAATGCGAAGCCGCTTACCGGTTCTCCCCGCAATGTTCCGCGGTAGCGATACGGTCCTTCCATGTATTCGATCGGCAGCCCGTGCGCGGGTGCCGGCACCAGAGGCTCCCCCGTGAGATCCAGTTGCAAAGAGGCACATTGCAACCGGTGGCGATCCGGCATGAACCGGTTCGGGGCCACCGGCCGCACCAGCGGCCGAATGGAATCAGGCCAGCGGACGTAGCTGCTTACCGTGACGTCGACGTCCTCCGCGCACTCCGGAGCCCTCTCCGGGTCGGGGTAGCTCACCGTGACACCGGTGAATGGTTGCGGGGCATTGCCGTCCGTCCGGTCGAACTGCCGCCAGATGCTCATGTCGACGCCGTTGTCGAGGTTGATCGTGCGCCATTCGTGCGACCTGGCTCGCGGGTCTCCCCCGGTTCCCCCGCCGCCGGCGTATCTGGGAAACCATTGTCGGTCAACGTGTCCCGCGCTGCCACTGACATCTTCGTCCCGATCACCCCAGCGCAGCGTTCCACTCATCGCCATGCCGGTTTGGAAATACGAGTAGGTGTCGTCCTGGCCGAAGCACGCGATCTTGCCGTCACAGGTGTCCGCGCCGACGGGTACCGGCGTTCGCGTCGGCGTGACATCCAAGTCCAGTTCCATCGACTGGCCGGCCTGATCGACGCCGCGCAGGCTGACTCGGTAGGTGTAGGGCCGCAATTCGCCGTGGTCGTCACGGCACGCTGTCCACACCGCTGGCCCGGCGCTGCTTTCGTAATGGATGTCGAGGTATCCGGCGGACATCGACATCTTCTGTCGCGCACCGGGCTCCATGTTTTTGGGCGGCATGTCGTAATCGGTGTAGGTGCCGTATTCACCGGTGTCGCAATCAAATAGCGACATCGTGTAGAAGTCGGCAACCACGGTGCCGCCTGGGCGGTTCTTGTTGAAGATGGTCAGGAATGCGAACGAGCGGCCCGTCGCGCCGGTCAGCTCGCCGGCGATGAACCAGGTGTCGGACTCCTGGTCGGCATGCAAGCCCTCGGCGACCGGGAAATCCAGCGCACTGTCGTCGTGCACCAGCCGGAACGGATACTCACGCCAATCAGTGTTCATGTCCCGCCTCGGGTGTCTCGATTGCGTCGTACTTGTCGGCTCCCAGGAACTCCCGCAGCTTCTCGATGTGGTCGTCAGCACCCAGCTCAAGCGTTTCGGCCGCCAGTCCGTAGTCCACGATCGCAATCGCCGCCTGAGCAAGGTGCTTAGAGAACGCCCGCTTGGTGGTCTGCAATGCGCGGGCCGGCTGAGCCGCCAGCCGGGCAGCCAGTTGCAGCGCTTGCTCCATCAACGTCTCGGGGGTGGTGACCCGATTGGCCAGACCCAGGTCCACCGCCAACTCCGCCGGGATGCGCTCGCCGGTATAGACGTACTCCTTGGCGCGGATGAGGCTGGTCATGTACGGCCACAACAGTGCGCCACCGTCGCCTGCGGTCAGACCGATCGACACATGGGGATCGCACAGATAGCTGCGCTCGGACATCAACACCAGGTCGCAGCACAGCGCCAGGGAAGCACCTAGTCCGACGGCGGGGCCGTTGACCGCGGCCACCACCGGTAGCCGAAAGTTGATCATCGCGTGCAGGATGTCCGCCGCCTGGGCGGAGATGTCGTACCGGTAGCCAAGAGAGCGGTGTTGCGCCTTCAGGAACGCGAAATCGCCTCCGCCACTGAAGGTTTTACCGGCTCCGGTGAGCACCACGCAACGGGCACCGGTGTCACGCTCCAGATCGCGCCAGACGTCCAGCAGTTTGTGGTGCAGGGTGGCGTTGACGACGTTGAGATCATCGGGACGGTTGATCGTCACGACGCGGACGGCGCCGTCCGTCGTCACCAGAAGTTCGTCGCTCACGTCGCCTTCACAGTTGATCCACGGCAGTTGCCAGGCGGCCCGTCTTTTTTGCTATGTTAGCATCAATAGCGAAGTTGCAATCGCCTTTTCAAAGGTCGTGCCTTATGCCGGAAACCCGTGACCACCGTTGCTACGACGAGCTTTTCATCGGCGGGCAGTGGCGTAAGCCGTCCACCGATCAGCGCCTTACGGTCATCTCCCCGCACACCGAAAGTTCGATTGGCGACGTTCCCGCGGCGACACCCGCGGACGTCGACGACGCGGTTGCCGCCGCTCGGCACGCCTTCGACAATGGACCGTGGCCGCGGCTCAGCCCGCAGGAACGTATGCGCAAGGTCGAGCAGCTGGCGACCATCTACGGCGGCCACCTCGACGAGATGGCCGATCTGATCACCGACGAGATGGGCTCGCCGCGCAGTTTCAGCCGGCTGGGCCAGGCTGCCGCGGCGGTGTCGATGATCCACCTCTCCCTGGGGGTCGCCCGCGACTTCCCCTGGACCGAACGGCGCCACGGCGTGCTCGGCGAAGTGCACCTGCACCGGGCCCCGGTCGGGGTGGTCGCGGCGATCGTGCCATGGAACGTGCCGCAGTTCCTGATCATGCCCAAGCTGATACCCGCGTTGATCGCCGGCTGCCCGGTCATCGTCAAACCCGCGCCCGAAACACCTTTCGACGCTTTGTGGTTGGCCGAGATGATCGAGCAGCTGGACCTGCCCGAAGGGGTGGTGTCCGTTCTTCCCGGCGGTACCGATGTCGGCGAGGCGCTGGTGCGCCATCCGGGTGTGGACAAGGTGTCGTTCACCGGGTCGAGCGCGGTCGGACGTCGCATCGCGACGCTGTGCGGCGAGCAGCTCAAGCGGGTGAGTCTGGAGCTCGGCGGCAAGTCGGCGGCGATCATTCTCGACGATGCCGACATCGGTAAGACGGTCCGGGAATTGAAGTCCGCGAGCCTGATGAACAACGGCCAGGCCTGCGTAGCTCAGACCCGCATTCTGGTCAGCGAGCGCCGCCGCGATGAGGTTGTCGACGCGTTGGCCGACATGATGTCGGGCCTGCAGGTCGGCGATCCCACCGACGAGGCGACCGACGTCGGGCCGCTGGTTGCCCAGCGCCAGCAAGCCCGGGTTCAGGACTACATCCGGTCCGGGGTGAAAGAGGGCGCCAGGATGATCCTTGGCGGCGAGGACGCACCGTATGGCCGCGGCTGGTACGTGCGGCCGACGCTGTTCACAGACGTCACCAACGACATGCGCATCGCCCGCGAGGAGATATTCGGGCCGGTACTGAGCGTGCTGACCTACGGCGACGAGGCGGACGCCGTCCGCATCGCCAACGACAGCGACTACGGTCTGGCGGGATCGGTGTGGACCGCCGACATCGCGCACGGGCTCGAAGTCGCCGCGAGCGTGCGTGCCGGCACCTACGGCATCAACATGTACACGCTCGACATCGGTAGTCCCTTTGGCGGTTTCAAGCAGTCGGGCATCGGCCGCGAGTTCGGCCCGGAGGGGCTGCACGAGTATGTCGAGCTGCAGTCGGTGATCAGCAAGGGCACCATGCCGCCGCTGTCCGAATAGCCACTACGGCTGCCGGCTGGGGCTGAGCATGCTCTCCAGGGCATGGTCGATCACCTCGCGTCGCGAACGGCCATCGTGCTCGGCGGTGATCAGGCTGTTGCCGACGAACAGCGAGAGCACCAGGAAACTTCGCGCCTCGGCGTCGTTCTCGTCGATACTGATCTGTCGGAAGAGTGTGCGCAGGTACGCCATTCGCCGGTCGTCCACGCGGCGGAGTCGTTCACTGACGCCGGGGCTGCGGCGGGCCCAGTCGCGGATCGCCAGCTCGACCGCGAGCGCGCGGCGGACAGCGCCGCTGCGATCGCGCGCAAGTTCGAACAGATGCCTCAATTTCGTGCGCGGATCGTCGTCGGTGTTTTCGATGCGGGAGATGACGTCATCGACGACCGCCTGCTCCCAGGTATCGAGCACGCGCTCCACTAGCGCGTTGCGATCGGCGAACTCCCCGTAGAAGCCCCCCTTGGTAACGCCGAGCGACGCAGCCAGCGCCTCAATCCGGATGGCGTCCGGGCCGCCCTCGGCCAGCGCGGTGAGCCCAGCGTCGACCCAGGCCTCCGGAGGCGTCTTTCTCGCGGGCACGACATGGCATTATACGGCGGCGTATTGACGTTCTAGGGCCGCAACGCCTACTGTTTATACGTCCCCGTATAAAGGAGGCCCTTTGAGGATTGACAACGAGGTACAACTCTCGCGGCCATGGCGCATCCACAGTGTCCTCGGCGACTTCACCCTCGAGGATGTCTGGGCACTGCCCGCTATCTGCGGCGGGGAGGACGACTTCGGCAGCGTCATCGAGATGGCTGCCCGGTCCGACCCCACCAGCGCGGACTCAGCGCCGGCGCGGATCCTGTGGGGCGCGCGGAACCGGCTCGGCGGATGGTTCGGTCTGGGTCGGATATCCACGACCGCGAGCAAGAACAAGCGATTGCCCATTCCCGGAACACGCGAATTCTCCGTCGCCGACCGGTTACCGAAAGATCTGCGCGGCTCGGCGAACGATGTGCATTTCGTGCATCTACCGTTTGTCCCGCTGTACCGCACCCCGACCGAGTTCGCCGCAGAGATTTCCAACCAGACAGTCCACGGTGTCATGCACCTTGCGTGGGTCGACCACGATAACGGCACCTACCAGGCGCAGATGGCGGTCTACGTCAAACCGCGTGGCTGGTTCGGTCGTGCATACATGGCCTTCATCAAGCCTTTTCGGTACTGGATCGTCTATCCCGCGCTCGAGCGTGAACTCGAACGTGCCTGGAGCCGTCGCCGCGCGGCGCAGTGATTGATGCGAGCAAGGCAGTGACATGACACCGCCAAAAGCAACACGCATCCCGCCGTCGGCCGCCGCGATTACCCGGACAACTGCCAGGTGAGCCGCCGCTGACCAGTTGATCACCGGCGGTCTAACCCCGGTCAGGCTGGCTTGAATACGTCACACTGAGCAATGTTCGAAGACACACCGGCTCGGTGCCGACGTTGTCGCCCGGGCCATCGACGCGGCCTATCATCGCGAAACCCTGGCAAGCGAAAGACCGCTCCTGCGAAACCATTTTCCCAACTTAGGACGGACCCGCTATGAGCTCAGCCGACTACGGCGCAGTTGGGGTACAGAATCGGACTCGTACCCTTTTCGGTCAGGTTATGTGGGCGGTGTCCGCAACCGCCGGCCTATTCGCGCTCGGCGCCTACTTGGGCCGTGACCTTGGCAATGGTATGGCTTTCGTGTTCTACATCCTGGCGTTCGTCTGCCTGATCGGAATGCGTTTCGCCATCCGCAGCTCCGCGGGCCTGGGCATGGCACTGTTGTTCGGTGTCGGGTTGCTGATGGGGCTGGGGACGTCGCCGATGCTGACCTACTACGCCGAGGCCGATCCCCAGGCGCTGTGGGAGGCAGGCGCAGCGACGGCCCTGTTCGTCGCCGGCTGCGGCGCCTTCGGTTACGCCACCCGCACCGACCTGTCGGGCATCGCGCGTGTCGGCTTCTGGGCGCTACTTGCGCTCATCGGATTCGGCGTCGTGCTGATCTTCGTGCACATTCCCGGCGGCGCGGTCATCTACTCGATCCTCGGCCTGGTCATTTTCGCAGGTCTCACGATGGTCGACTTCCAGCGGCTCCGGCGATCGACAGATATGGACTCAGCACCGCTCATCGCCGCATCGATCTTCCTGGATGCACTCAACGTGTTCCAGTTCTTCCTGCAGTTGTTCGGGGGCAGAGGCCGAGACTGACGAGCGTCTCACTGAGCGGTCCAGCCGCCGTCGATCGAATAACTGGCGCCGGTGATGGTGGCGGCCGCATCGCCAGCCAGGAAGATCGCAAGTGCGCCGATGTCCTCCGGACGGGTGTAGCGGGCCATCGGCTGCTTTTCTGCCACGAATTGTTGTTTGGCCTCCTCAACTGACTGTCCCGCCGCATTGGCGTGCGCTTCGACTTGCTGCGCTATCAGAGGCGTCATCACCCAACCTGGGCAGATCGCGTTGCAAGTGATGCCGTGGTCAGCGGTTTCGATTGCCACCACCTTGGTCAGTCCAACAACGCCGTGCTTGGCCGCGACGTATGCCGCCTTGTTGGCGCTTGCCACCAGGCCGTGCGCCGACGCGACGTTGATTATTCGGCCCCATCCCCGGCGTTTCATCTCGGGCAGTGCGCAGCGGCATGTGTGAAAAGCGGCCGACAAATTGGTGGCGATCACTGCGTCCCACTTCTCGACCGGGAAGTCCTCCACCTTCGCCACGAACTGGATGCCTGCATTGTTCACCAGGATATCGACTGCGCCGAAGGTCTTTTCGGCATCGCTGATCATCTCGGCGATCTCGACCGGCTGGGTCACATCGGCGTCCGAATAAGTCGCCGTTACGCCGAACATCTCTTCGATGCTGCGCCGCTGCTGCTCGATCGCCTCCGGGTCACCGAAACCATTGAGAGTCACGTTTGCGCCTTCTGCAGCGAACGCGCGCGCGACGGCAAGACCGATACCGGATGTGGAACCCGTTACTAATACCGACTTTCCGCGGATCATCAGACGCTAGCCCTTCCTCCACATCTCAGTTGCGAAACGAGTATCCCTCGGACGATGGATAAAAGGCCCGCCAGATATCGTTCGCCCAAGCCGGCGCTATCGCGATTACCCGGGCAGTTGCAGGGTGAGCTCGACCGGACAGCACAATTCGCCGCGCTGGTTGACGACCTCGATCAGCAGATCGAGCAGGCGGCGCGGCGGATCGACGGTCGTGTCGCAGTGCTTGGCGACGACGCGTCCGCGGCCCACCATCGTGTCGCCGGCGTAGATCGAGCCGGCCAGCCTCATCTTCCGGCGCACGACGCGGCTGCACGGGCCGGCCCAATCGGTCGCGATGCGGTCGGCGAAGCCGGCCAAGTGCATGGTGTTCACGAAAATTGCTGGGTGGCCTTGGTTTGCGGCGTAATTCGGGTCGAAGTGGCCCGGAAAGTAGTCCCAAGTGGATCCGGAGTTCATCACCACGCGCTGGTAGCTGATCTCATCGCGCACCTCGGGCAATTCCGTGGGGACGCTGACCTGGTCCCAGTCCAACGTCACGACGCTGCCGGGGTGAAGCGGAACAGCGTGTTCCGGTTTGTCGCAACGACCGCGCCGTCCTGACGGGTGAAGGTGTCCATGGTTTCGATGAAGTGGCCGACACCGAGCTTGGTCTGCTTCTCCGGTGACACCGACACCACTTCTTCGACGACGGTCAGCCGGTCACCCTCGATGATCGGCAGCGGAAATTCGGCTTCGTTGGCCGCGTTGATGAACGTCGTGCCGGGCAGCGGCACCCGGATCGCGATCGCCGACACCGGCGGTCGTCCGCTGGGCTCCCACGGCAGCGGCGTGAGCCAGCCCATCAGCAAGCCCGGCGGCGCGACCAACCCGCCCCAGGTCTGCAGTGCGAAATCGGGGTCCCAGTAGGACGGATTGCCGTCCTGGACCGTGGCGGCGAACATTTGGATCCTGGCCGCACTCACCACGGTCCCCGCCGTCCGCGGCTCGGACGGCACGCCGACCATGCGCAGGGCATCCTCGTAGGTACCGAACGCGAGTTGGTAGCTGATAGGTGTCGACAAGTGCCACTCCCGTCACACCGTGAGCGAGTGCCCGTTCGACACCGAATCCCATTGGAGTTCACGGGAAGTGAAGTACCAGCCGCCACGCTCGTAGATCAGCTGATCGCGGTAGCTTCCGGTGGCGCGCAACGTGGTGCCGTCGCCCGTCGCGGTGAACAGCAGGGCCACGCATCGCTGGGTCGCATTGACTCCGTCGACGCTGATGTCGTGGTCGACGGTGACCAGGCGCCCCTTGTGGCCGTCGAAAGCCTCACGCAGATCGGTGAATTCCGTCCCGTCGCGAGTGAAACGCGCGCCGGAGTGGCGAAAGGTCGCAATCCATCCGTTGCGGTCGCCTTCGGAAAAGCATCGGTTGTGCCGCGCCGTCAGGTTCAAGATGGCGTCGCGGCCCACCGAACCGTCGAGAACGTATTGCTGCTGATAGGTCATGGCCATCTGTGTTTCTCCCTGTCTCAACGGCTGACGATGTAGCCGTGACTTTCACGGTCCCAGGCGGCGGATCCGACACCTCTGGTGCGAAGAACATCTTTGCGGACCCGTCCGATAATGGTCTTCGGCAGCTCGCTGACAATCTCGACATAACGCGGCACCGAGAAATACGGCATCCGGGCGCCGCAAAAATCCAGCAGCTCTGTGTAATCCAGGTCGCGGTCCGGTTGCACGGTGACGAACAGCATGATGTCATCCTCACCCAGGTCACTGGGCACGCCGATCACCGCGGCCTCGAGCACCGCCGGATGCGCGGTGACCACCGTCTCGACCTCTACTGATGAGATGTTCTCCCCGCGGCGGCGCAACGAATCCTTCACCCGGTCGACGTACGTGAGGTTCTGGTCGCTGTCCAGCACACCGAGGTCTCCGGTTCGAAACCACTCCGGGTGCGGGTCGACAGCCAGGCCCGAGGCGTTCATGTAGCCCTCGCTCATGACGTGTGGGTGGCGGGGGCGGCACGCGATCTCGCCCACGGCGCCGTCCGGGAGCGGCTCGCCGTCCGGATCGACGATTCGCACCTCGAAGTTGGGATTCGGCCGGCCTGACGTCCCGGGCACTCCTGCCTCGGCAACGCTTTTGACCGCGATCGGGAAGGCTTCGGTAAGGCCGTACATGGTGACGACTCGGCATCCGTAACGCTTTTCAATGTCGCGGTACACCCCGGCGGCGATCGGCGCGGCGGAGATGAAACGCAGCGGCAGCTGCGCGTCGCGCGGGTCCGGCGGCTGGTGCATGAGCATCGAGACCATCGCGCCGGCGCCGACGAAACCCACGACGCCGCAGCGACGCACCTCGTCCCACACCGACGCCGGATGAAAGGTGGGCGCCAATACCGTGGTCCCGCCGACCAGCATCGGCGCCAGCACCGCCGGCGCGGCGCTGAGGTGAAACAACGGCATTGCCGTCCAGAGCGCCTCGCCGGGTCTGAAGTCCCAGGCCGACGCGGCCGTCGCGGCCGTGGTGAACAAGTACTGCCACGTGGTGGCGACGGCCTTTGAAGCCCCGGTCGTTCCCGACGTGAAGAAGAATGACCCGATGTCAGCGAGGTCGCCGACGTGTTCGTCGACGGTGCCCGGGTGTCCGGCGAGCCAATCGTCTTGCAGGACAACGCTCGCGAGCTTCGGCAGTTGATCGGCCAACTCGGCGACGCGCGACTGGCGCTCAGCGTCGGTGATAACCGCCTTCGCCCGCGACAATCGAAGCGCGTGCAGTAGGAACTCGCCCTTGTTGGCGGCATTCACGGCCGCGCTCACTGCGCCGATGCGTCCGGCACCCAACCAGAAGTAGATCCATTCCGGGCAGGTCCCGGCGAACAAGGCGACGCAATCACCTGGTCCGATACCCAAGTCCAGCAGCGCATTAGCGGCAGCACAGGACCGCTGCCGCATTTGCTCGAATGTCACGTCGACGCCGCCGATCGACATCATTACCCGGTCGGGGAACTGCTCGGCGCGACGATCGAGCACCGCCGCGATACTGAACCGCTCGACCCCGAAATCAGCTGGGCCGATGGGCTTTCCGTCGCATGCGGGTGCCGCCCCAACCGGCACGCGGGACATCAGGCTCCTGCAGCCGCCGGGTCCGGATCACCGTTGGCGGTGTAGCCGAAGTCGTCCCGCGCAGCCTCTTCACCCGGGTAGAAGCGATGCGCCCAGCGACGCAGCGCGGCGTAATCGTGCGCCTCTTCCGGTGCAAGATTAGGCTTCTCCAGATATTTCATGTTCTCCCAGGTGAAGAAGTCCTGCTTAATCACCTCTTGCTGCAGTGCCAAGAACTTGGCGGCGCGGCCGGTGGGCGCGTCGCCGGTGTCGCCGGGTTCGCGAACGGACGCCTGGGTATAGAAGTAGTCGGTGTAGTCCTCGTCGACCGGCGTCTGTCCGGTCACCTCGATGGTGGCTACCAGGTCGCTGGGGAAGCGGACGATGCCGAGGCCCAGTGAGTAGTTGTCGTAGATGATCTTGGCGTCGACCGGACCGTTCGGGGTCAGCCAGGTCTGCGCGCGGCCACCGCCGAAGTGAGCGCTGACGGTGGCGTGCAGGTGGTAGCCGGCGACCTCGAATGAGGTGGTGTTGGCCGGGTTGGCGGCCTTGTGCACGTATTGCACGTGATACGGGTCGGCTGCGTTTTCGATGATCATCTGCGCATGAACCTTGACCCGGTTCAGCATTCGGCTGTGCGGGTGCAGCGGGTAGTACTCGTCGGTTTCCAGTTCGGGCAGCACCGGCGGCTGCCAGTACGGCGCCCGGCCGTGCCGCTCGTGCCACACCAGGATGAAGCCGTACCACTCCGTGCTGTGGTAAGTGCGGACGCGGACGTTGTTCTTGCAGCCGATCTTGCTGTACGGGATCAGTGCATTCGTGCCGTCGCCGCGCCACCGCCAGCCGTGCCAGGGGCAGACGATGTTCTCCCCCTCGACGGTGCCACCGACTCCCATGTTGGCGCCGAGGTGCTGGCAGTACGCATCGAGCACGTTCACCTCGCCGGACTCGGTGCGGAACAGCACCATTTCCTCGTCGAAGTAGTGCACCCGCTTGACCTCGCCGGCCGCCAGGTCCGACGCAAAGCCGATGATGAACCATCCGGTCGGGAATCGGTACGGCGACAGGCTGATGCCGCTCGGCCCGAATTCGCGTTCGGACGGATCGATGGAGGTGTCCGAAACCGTGTCCGTCACTACCTTCTCCGTTCCCGCGCAGCCAACTTGCGCACGGCCGCATTCACGCTCGCCGCGTTGGCGTACTCAAGTCTATTTTTACTATTTTAAGCATTGAACGTCAACGCGCCCTGCGGCCGACGGTAGGGTGAGTCAAAATACCGGCACCCTTCGCGGCGTGAGCGTCTGAACGAATCGAGGTTGCGGATGACGGCTCTTACAGTCGATCTGTCCGATTTCGCATTGTGGCGCAATGGCTTTCCCGATGACGTGTTCACCGAGCTACGCCGCACCAGACCGCTGTTTCGCCACGGGCTGACGCCTGGCGTCACAAAGACGGTCAAGCGGGATTTCTGGATGACCACCAAACACCGGCATGCCGTGCGGCTGCACCGCGACCACGAGTCGTTCACGGCCGTAAACGGTCCGCTTATCCAGCCGGCCGACCTGTTCGCGTCGTATCCGACGATCATCACACTGGACCCGCCGGAGCAGAGCAAGCACCGAAAACTCATCTCGAGTGCCTTCACGCCGCGGGCGATCGCCAAGCTCGAAGACGGCATTCGGGCCCGCGCGTCGCGGATGATCGACGACCTGCTCGCCCGCGGCAGCGGCGACTGGATCGACGATGTCGCCGACGCGCTGCCGATGACCGTCATCGGCGACATCATCGGCATTCCGGAACAGGATCGGCCGCGCATCTTCGACGGATTCGACCGCATCCTCAAGGCTCAATCCACCGGGGATCAGCTCGACGCCGAGGTGTTCGCGACGATCTTCGGTTACGCCATGGAACTCACGGCCGAGAAACGGCGCAATCCGGCCGACGACATCTGGAGCACGATTGCGTCCGGCGTCATCACCGGTGACGACGGTGAGCAATTCAGCTTGGCCGCAAACGAACTCGAGTTCTTCTTCTTCGTGCTCGCGTTTGCCGGCAGCGATACCACCAAGAACGCGCTGGCCATTGGGCTGCAGGCGTTCGTCGACAACCCGGAGCAGATCGAGCGGTACCGCGACGACGAATCCGTGCGGTCCAGCGCCGTCGAGGAGGTGCTCCGCTGGGCGTCGCCGGTGGCGTACTGGACCCGCAGCACCAAGGTCGACATCGAAATGGACGGTCAGCACATCCCCAAGGGCGAGCGGGTGGTGTCGATGTTGCGTTCGGCGAATCGCGACGAGGAGGTCTTCTCCTCGCCGTTCGCCTTTGACATCGGACGCCAACCCAACCCGCATGTCGCGTTCGGCGGCGGCGGAGCGCACCACTGCCTGGGCGCCATGCTTGCCCGGGCCGAGATCCACGCCGTGCTGGATGAACTGCTGCCGCGCTGCGACGGCATCACTCTCGGACCGGCTCGGGTGACCTACCCGAATCTGACCACCAACATGTCGATTTACGACGAGATGCCGGTAACGCTGAGGCCGCGGTAGGCGCTGTCAGTCGACGAGCCGCAGCGCGGCCTTGGGGCACTGATCGACCGCGGCCGCCACGTCGATCTTCAAATGCTCCGGCACGTCGGCGTCGGCGACGTGCACCACGTCGGATTTCCCGATCTCGAAGATGTCCGGCGCTAATGATTCGCAGAATCCATTGGCCTCACACAACGTTTCGTCAACGATTACGCGCATCGCTTACTCCTCACTTTCACAGCCCTTTGGGCCGAGTGCCGATCACCCCGGCCGATGCCAGACGGGCAAGTTCTTGGTCGGTGAGCCCGCACATGTCCCGCAGCACCTCGTCGTTGTGCTCGCCGAGCGTGGGCGGTGGGCACATCAGCCACGCGCGCTGTCCATCGAGCGGGGCGAACGGTGGTCGCGGGTAACGGCCCGAACCGGTGCGCGGATGCTCGAGTGTCTCCAGGAACCCGCGGTCGTTGAGCTGATCGTTTTCGGTGACCAACGACGGAGACACCACCGGTGCGACGGGAATGCCCGCAGCGGCGAGGTCATCCACCGCACGGCCCAGATCCTGGCCGCCGAACCAGTCCTGCAGCTGACGGTCGATCTCGTCGGCATGGGCTTGTCGACCCGCGACAGTGCCGAACCGGTCGTCGTCGGTCCAGGACGGGCGGCCCATCACGTCGGCCAGCGCCTGCCACTGGTCGTTGGTACGAACGGTGACGGCGACCCAGTCGTCGTCACCCGCGCAGCGGTAGAGGTTCTGGACGGCAGAGCCGTGTCCGCGGTTGCCCCGCCGGCTCAGCGTGACGCCGAACACCTCGGCTTCCATCGGCTGAACCGCAGTGACGTTCAGTACCGTCTCGATCATCGGCAGCTCGACGAGCTGGCCGAGTCCGGTGCGATCGACAAAGCACAGCGCTGCCGTCACCGCGAAAGCCGCATGAACCCCGGCCAGCGGGTCACACGCACCCCGGGGCGGGATGGGCGGACCGTCCGCGAGTCCGGTGACCCAGGCCAGGCCGGCGATCTGCTCCATGGTCGGCGCGAACCCGACCCGGTCGCGCCACGGACCGTCCAGCCCGAAGGCCGGCATCCGGGCGACGACAAGTCGCGGATTGATCGCCAGCAAGGCGTCTGCGGTAAGCCCGAAGTGGTCCATCACCCGCGGGGAGAAGTTCTCGATCACAACGTCGGCGTCGGCGACGAGTTCGCTGAATAGGCGACGCCCGTCGTCCGACCCCAGATCCAGAGTCACAGAACGCTTGTTGGTGTTCATGGCGTGGAACACCCAGCCGTATTCCCACCAGTCGTCGCGGTCTTTTCGCATGCCGCCGGAGTACCGGATGCCGTCGGGGCGCTGGATCGACTCGACTTTGACGACGTCGGCGCCGAACGCCGCGAGCAGGTGCGTGGCGGCGGGCCCGGCCCAGAACGCGGTCAAATCGACGATCCGAACGCCCTTCAGCGGCAGCCGGGGATCCGACGGCGGCTCGCCGTACTCGCGGCGGGGCCATGCCTTGGTGTCGTCGGCCTCACCCAGAACCGGCGCGGCGCGCAGCGCGGCCGGTTTGCACTGCGACATCAGCCATGGGGTGCGTGGCTGGTGGAACCCCGCCGGGTTTTCCACGAACGCCCCGCGTTCCCTGGCGTAGGTGGTGTCCCGGATCGTCGCGCCATTGCCCAGCGCCGCGATCGGCAACCGGAACAGCTGCCCGAGCTCGACGACCTCGTCGACGGTGCGTTCGGCCAGCCACGGCCGAATCCGCTCCCGGATGAAGTCGCGATATTGCCATCGCCCGATTTGGAAACTCAGCTGCGGGATCTCGGTCAGCTCCGCGCAGTCGACCATCGCCGCGAAATCCAGCCACTGCTGGCCGGTGACCATGGTGATCCCGACGTAGCCGTCTTTGGCCGGCTCGATCGACGGGACCTCGATGGTGCGTAACACCGGTGGCGCCTGCAGCAGCTGCGAGTGCAGCCACTCGCCGCTTTGCATCAGCGTGATTGCTTCCAGCATCGACAAATCGAGATGCTCGCCGGGTCCGCCCTGCTCGACGCGGCGGCGCACGGCCAGTGCGCCGAAAGCGGCGAACACCCCGCCCATGTACTCGCCCAGGTCGCCGCCGATCGCGATCGGCGGTCCGGCTGGGTCGCCGCGGAAGCCGGTCAGGCCCGACCACGCCTGCAAGGTGAACTCGCTGGCGGCACGATCGGTGTACGGACCGGTCCAGCCGAAATCGGAGATGGTGACGATGACCGCCCGCGGGAACTCCGCCAGCAGCTGCTTTGGATCGATGCCCAGCTGCGCCGCCTGCGACCGGGTGGCCGTCACCACGATCATGTCGGCGCCGGCGAGCTCGGAGCGAAGGTCCACAGCCGACGAGGTCACGCTGCGCTTGCCGGCGTTGAGATAGCCGAATAGGGGTGAGTCCGCGCCGGCCGGGAGGGCCGATCCGCTTGCACTGAACCGCCGCAACCAATCGCCTTGTGGCGGCTCGATTTTCCTGACGTCAGCACCGGCGTCGACCAACAGCTTTCCGCAGTAGCTGCCGGCGATGCGGTCGCTGATCTCGACAACACAGACGTCCGCCAGCGGTGTCGGTCGGCTGTCGTGCCCGTCGCTCAACGTGTTTCCGTCTACGTTCGTCGGGTTGTTGTCTATGCCATCTTAGTAAATTTGCCGGTTGAACTCCGCCCGCATCGGACCGTACGCTTGACCAGCGCGGCTATTATGCCATTACTGCTAAAATTGCAGTATATGGAGTTCGCGGGTGCAGCGGCCGCAGCTCCGTTCAGCCGTTCCGCTGCTGGAATCAGATGACTGCGCTGGGAATTGGCCCCGAGGCCCGACGTCGATTGTCGGCGCCGCGGATCGCCGAGATCGTCGCGGACGAGTTGCGGCGACAGATCATCGACGGCGAATTGGCCGACGGCGATTTGCTGCCCCGCCAGGAAGTGCTCGTCGAGCAGTTCAATGTCAGCCTTGTCTCGCTGCGAGAAGCGTTGCGGATTCTGGAGACCGAGGGCCTCGTATCGGTCCGGCGCGGCAATCGGGGCGGCGCGATCGTGCACGCTCCGGCGAAGACCAGCGCCGCCTACATGTTGGGTCTGCTGCTGCAGAGCGAGTCGGTTGTCGTCGCCGATCTCGGGACGGCGATCCTGGAACTCGAACCCGCGTGCGCGGCACTGGCGGCTCAGCGAACCGACCGCGCCGACACCATCGTGCCCGAGCTCAAAGAAATCAACGACGCGATGAAGACGCATCTGGAAGACGGGCCCGAGTTCACCGAAATCGGGCGTAGATTCCACGATTCCGTCGTCCGCGGCTGCGGCAACCGCACGATCATCGCCGTTGTCGGCACCCTCGAAACGCTGTGGACCAGCCACGAGCAGCAGTGGGCCGACGAGAGCGCCGCTAAGGGCACCTACCCGTCGCTGACCAAACGCCGCGCTGTGCTCAACACGCACGTCAAGCTTGCCGACATGATCGAGGCCGGTGACGTCGACCGGGCGCGCCGGATCGCCGCCCGGCATCTGTCCGACACCCAGAGCCACGTGCTGGCCGCCGGACCGGACCAACGGATCTACGCGGTGTCGCCGCAAGCGTTGGGTCGCCCGCGGGACAACCGTCATCTCTAAGTCGTGGACGAGCTGATCGGTGCGAGAACGGCACTGGTGACCGGTGGCAGTGGCGGCATCGGGAAGGCCTGCGCTGCCAAACTTTGCGAACTGGGTTACGACGTAGTGCTTTCGGCACGCCGGGTCAACCAGCTGCGCGCCGCGGCCGACGAGATCGGGGCCCGTTACATCGCCGCCGATGCCTCCGACCCGAACGGCTTCGCGCAGGCGATCGGGCCGCTGGAGACGATCGACCTTGTTGTGCACGCCGCGGGTACCCTCGGCGGGACTTACGCGCGCAAGCAGACTTTCGAACAGTGGCAGACGATCATGTCGGCCAACCTGGACTCCTGCTTCGTGGTGACCGCGGCCGCACTGCCGAAGATGCGCGCCGGCTCCAGGCTGGTATTCATCTCGTCCTCCGCGGCGCACGAACCGATGATGGCTCGCACCGCCTACTCGGCGTCCAAGGCCGGGATGAACGCCTTTGCCCGCGCGCTGGCACTCGAAGTCGACCGGGACGGCATCGCCGTACACATCGTGACGCCGGGACCGGTGGAAACCGAGATGCTGCAGGATGTTCCATTTGAGATGAACGCCATTGCGGCCGCCGATGTCGCCGACGCCGTCGCGTGGCTCGACACCGTGGACCCGTCAGTGGATCTACCGGAGATCCGGCTGCATGCGGTGCGGCGCGGCCCGTTCGCCCGCGAGCCCGTCGTGCCCGACGAGGCTCGCCGCCGTGGCGCTCAGCGTCAATGACCGGGCCTGCTATTGCGGGAACGTTTTGATCACCGTTTCGCCGAATTCGTGCAGCGATTCCGGCGCGGCAAAATCAGCGAACCAGACATAGAACCGCTCAACACCTTGACCGGACAAATCACTGAAATGTCCGGACAATTCGTCGGCATCGCCACAAACCAGGCCTGATCCGAGGTTCCCGAATCGCCGCGCGCTCACCTCACGCACCTTGGCCGGATCGCTGTCCTTACGAACGAAACCGATCATCTGCTGAATCGACACCCGGGCCGACCCGGCGGCGGGAGCCAGCTCCGCCAGCCTGTCGATGTGATTGGCCGGGATGTTCCACCAATCCGCATATCTGCGAACAAGTTCCATCATTCGTCGGCCAGTCCCACCGAGGATCAGCGGTATCGGATGCGTGGGAAGCGGCGACTGGCTGCGGGTGGCATCGTCACCGCGTCCCCAGTACTGGCTCATCACGTCGAGATGACTTTCGAGTTGTTTGACCCGGGCCACCGGATCTTGTTGGCCGACATCGAATCTGGTGAACTCCGCAGGCCAGGACCCGGAGCCGAGGCCGAGCTCGAACCTGCCGTCCGACGCTTCCGACAACGTGACGGCCTGCTTGGCCAACACCGCCGGATGACGAAAGGCGTCACAGAGCACCAGGTGGCCGATCCGCAACCGCTCGGTCTTTGCGGCCACCCAGGTGGCGACGCTCATTGCCTCCCAAATGCTTTCGTCGGGCAGGCCGGGTGCCTCGAGGTGGTCGATGAACGCTATGCCGGTGAATCCGCTGGCTTCGGCGTGGCGCGCCCGCTCGACAATGTCGGCGACCGGAACCCTCACTTGCGGCAGGAACAGGTACCACTCCGCCATTACCTACCACCATTCGGATCGCTGAAGTCACGACGCCGCCGCGATTGACGTTTGTCGCGCTAGTTTACTATTTTTATTATGTTAGGGGCCTTATGGACGTCGGACTGAATTCGGGTCAACTGGCGCTGCGCGACAGCGTGCGTGACGTCCTGCGCGCCGAATGCCCGCTGGCGATCGCGCGGCAGGCCATGACGGATCCCGATCGCTGGCGCACGGTCTGGAAGACGGTCGTCGACCTCGGCTGGAGCGAACTCGCCGTGCCCACCGCCGATGGCGACAGCTCCTTCGGTCCGTTGGATCTCACCGTTGTCCTCGAAGAGTGCGGCGCGGCGCTGGCGCCTGTTCCCTTGCTGTCCAGCGTCGGCCTGGCCGCGGGCCTGCTCCGTCTGGCCGGTCCCGCCGTCGACGATGTGCTGGCTGAGATCGGCAGCGGCGTGGTAGCCGCACTGGCCGTTCACCCACCGGGCCATCGGCTGCCCGCGGTCCCGATGACGCTGCAGGACGGGCGGGTGCAGGGGAGGGCAGTCGCGGTGCCGGGCCTCCCCCGCGCCGAACTCGTCGTCACGCTGGCCTCCTCAGCCGACGGTCCGGTCGCCGCCGTCGTGCGCGTCGGCGATGGCGTGATCGTGCACGAGGCCGAATGCACCGACCCCGCGCAGCCGGTCGCCGACGTCGAGGTCGACGCCCGGGCGATAGCCATCGCGCCGGTGGACCTGGAGTCAGCTCTGGCGACACCGCTGGTCGCGGCTGCCGCCGACCTGGTCGGCGTTGCCGGCGCCGCGCTGGACCGCGCGATCGAGTACGCGAAAACACGCCAGCAGTTCGGCAAGCCGATCGGCGCATTCCAGGGCATCAAGCACGCCTTGGCCGACAACTATGTCGCGCTGGAACGCGCCCGTGGCCTGACCTACGCCGCGGCCGCGCGGCTCGACGACCCGGCGACCTCGGTCGCCGCGGGCTGGAACGCCGCGGCACTGGCCAAGGCGGCGGCCGCCGAGGCGGCGGTCGGCTGCGGGCGCACCGCGGTGCAGGTCCACGGCGCGTTGGCGCAGACCTGGGAGCACGACATGCACCTCTATCTGCGGCATGCATGGCAAGCTGCCTCGACGCTGGGCGACAGCCGCGCGCTCTACCACGCGGTCGGACGCCGCTTCGCCGGGAGTGCGGCATGACGCAAGCCGAGCTCAAGACAGATCTTGTTGCCGAATACGCGGCGTGGCTGACGGGCTTCCTGCCGAACGACTACTACGAGCGCTATCGCGAATACCGATGGGACATCGGACTTCGTCGGGCTCACCAACGTGCGGCATTCGAGGCGGGCTGGCTGCAGCCGACCTGGTCGCCCGAGCACGGTGGGCGATCACTCGGCTTGGCCGAAGCGATGGAGATCCGACTCGAGGCGGCGACGCGATCCGCGCCCAAACTACCCAACGTCGCCGGGCCAGGTGTTGCCGCGCCCGGGATCCGCCAATTCGGCACCGCAGCGCAAATCGACCGTCTGTTGGTCCCATTGCTGCGCGGCGACGAGTGGTGGGCACTGGGCATGTCCGAGCCCGAGGCCGGCTCCGACTTCGCCAGCCTGCGCACCCGTGCGGAACGTCACGGCCCAGACGGGAATGTGTTCCGGGTCAAGGGCAGAAAGACCTGGACGACGCAAGCCCACCAGTCACGGTGGTGCACGCTGTATGCCCGTACCGATCCGGATGCACCCAAACATCGCGGAATCTCTTGTCTCATACTCGATCTCGAATCCCCCGGGGTCACCATCGAACCCATTCGAATGGCATCGATGTCCGATGAGACCTTCTGCGAAGTCATACTGGACGACGTCGAGATTCCGGCCGACAGTTTGCTTGGACCGGTCAACGGCGGATGGCAGGTGGCGATGTCGTCGCTCAACCATGAGCGACAGATGATCTGGATCATGAACTGGGTCGAGATCCAGCGTGGCCTCAGCTCGGTGCGGGATTCCCAAGCCACCCACGACGACTACGCCTCCGGCGAGGTATTCGCCGAACTTGGCACGCTGCTCGCCGACGCCGAAGCACTGCGAGCGACCGGCTATCGCGCGCTGAACAACGAACTGGCCGGCCGGCCGAGCCCCGAAGCCGACGTTCTCAAGCTCCTCGGTTCGCAAACACTGCAGCGGGTTTGGGAGCTTTCCGCCGCGGCGGCCGGGCCCCGCTCGATCGACGACACCGATCTGCTCTTCGAACGCCAGGACGCCCTAGCGGCGACCATCTACGGCGGAACATCGGAGATCCAACGCAACATCATCGCCGAGCGACTGCTCGGATTGCCGAAGGGATGACGATGGATTACGACCTCGGCACCGATGCTGTCGAACTCAGAAAGCGCTTGCGGGACTTGATCTCCACGCATATCCCCGAAGGCTTCCTCGGCGCTTGCACCAACGACCCGAAAGACTTGGCGACCACCGAGTCGTTCTGCAAAATGCTGGCATCCGACGGACTGCTCGCCCTGGCCTGGCCGAAGGAACACGGCGGTGGCGGCGGTTCGGTGTGGCAGCAGACCGTGTTGCGCGAGGAGATGTGGGCCCACCACGAACCCCGTGGTGCGCAGTACATGGGCATCAACTGGGTGGGGCCCGCGCTGATGCGGTACGGAACCGCCGAGCAGAAGGCCAGGCACATGTCCGCCATCGCTGGCGGTGAGGTGATCTGGTGTCAGGGCTTTTCCGAACCCGAGGCGGGAACGGACCTCGCGTCGCTGCGGACCCGCGCGGTACCCGACGGTGACGGTTGGCGCATCACCGGGCAGAAAGTCTGGACCTCCTACGCCCAGATGGCGTCATGGTGCGTGCTGGCGGCGTGCACCGACCCGAATGCCCCGAAAGCCAACCGGCTCAGCCTCTTTCTGGTTCCGATGGACCGGGCCGGCATCACCGTGCGGCCAATCCGCTCGATGCTTGGGCCCCATCACCTCAACGAGGTCTTTCTCGACGGTGTCGAGGTGTCCCCCGACGAGGTCCTCGGCGAATTGGGCGACGGCTGGCGGGTGATGCGCGAAGCGCTTGCCTTCGAGCGCGTCGGCATCGCCCGCTACGCCCGGTGTGAGTCATTGCTCGACCGGATGCAAACCGAACTCGGTGACAACTGGGACGAGTTGCCCGAGTCCATCCGCACGCGCTGGGTGCGGGCACTGATCGACCTTCGAATCGCCCGGCTGCTGGCCTATCGCGCGGTGTCGTTGCAGGACGACCCGTCAGCCGGTGCCGCGGCCAGCGCCGCACGCATCGCGACCACCACCTGCGACCAACAAGTGGCCGAGCTGCTGTTCGACGTGCTCGGGCCAACGGCGCTGGACAGCGGCTCGTCGGCGGCGCTGCACGGCGCAGTCGAAGACCACTGGCGCTACGCCCAGGCGGCCACGGTCGCGTCCGGAACCATCGAAGTGCAGCGGATGCTCGTGGCGCGGGAAACCTTGGGAGCTCACAGATGAAAACCGCTCTGCCAGAAGATATTGCCGAGTTCTCCGCTGTCGCCACCAAACGGCTCGTCCGGTTCGGCGGACCCCAGGTCGCGCTGCAGGCCGAGACCGACGACCGGCTCCGGCACGATGCCCGGACCGCACTGTCCGACCTCGGCGCGTTCGACCTCGACGTGCGATCCTCTTCCGAGGATCTGCTGGCTGCCGCAGTGCTCTGCCAGGCTGCCGGCGCGACGGCCCTCCCCTATCCGCTCGTCGAGGAGCTAATGGCGATCGACGGTGCCCGGCTCACCTTGGTGAATCCCGAAGCACCCCGGATCGATCACGGCGACTTAGCCGGCGAGTGGATCGCCGCCGACCTCGATGGCACGCGCTACCGGGTGCAGCCGTCGTCACGCACTGACGCCAAGCTCGGACCCTTTCTGGTTCCGGCCACGTTGGGGCCGCCCGACGGGACGGTGCCGGCCG
>DATAZN010000242.1:0-5323 GCA_036272035.1 Mycobacterium sp.
GCGTTCAACAGATCGGATCGAATGTCCGATACTCCAGAAATATTCTCGTATAGTGAGACGCTGGCAGTGCGCCCCCAGGCATGTCAACGGCGCCGGCTGTGATCTCGCAATGGCATTCGTCAGGTTGCAAGCCGCCTAGCAGGTGTTTTGTCGAGCGCACTGCGCTCATCACCTCGACTGGGCGTGGGACGATTCAGTTTCTTAACAGATCGAACACTCGAACCGTACCTAAGAGAGACTTAACATGGCAGTGCTTAACCTGAGCGTTTTATTAGAGATCTGCTTAACATGGTGGCCAACCTGTTATATGCTTCGGCCCGTCGGAGGCTCGTCCGCCATGGGGGACTTAGGACTCATGTGCGAGCCAACGGCTGTGGGGCGGGTAATTTAAGCATCTGGGTGGTCTGATCGACATCCGGCTGGGATTCCCGCCGGGGCATCGTCGTTCTGATCCGCTAGGTCCACCTCGATAAGAGGTGACTGTCCGGACCGGTGGGGTTGGGGGCACGTCCCCACCGGTTCAGACGCCAAGGCGTCGAGCCAGCAGGCGGGACAACGCCGGAATCCCCGGAGTCAGCAAACTCGGCGAAATGAAACCCTGTCACCCGGTCGCCCCTCGCGGCCGGGTGACAGCTTCTTGTCTAAGTTATTGCCGCCGAACGGTTTCAGGCCAGGTAATCGGCGGGCATCGATTCGAACATGAACTTGGTCATCCGCACCGCGTACTCGGAGCTGCCTCCCCCGACGATCAGCGCCGCGAAGGCCAGATCGCCCCGGTAACCCGCGAACCAGGAATGCGAACCGCCGGGAAACTCGGCCTCACCGGTCTTCGCGTACACCTCGCCGCAGCCGGCGATCTCCTTACCGGTGCCGTTGGTGACCACCAACCGCATCATCGGGCGCAGACCTTCGATCATCTTCTCGCTGATCGGTGTGGTGTCGCCGGTGATCGCGGTCGGGCGTCCCTCAATGAGCTTGGGCACCGGCGTCTTTCCGGCGGCCACCGTCGCCGCAACCATCGCCATCCCGAACGGTGAGGCCAACACTTTGCCCTGGCCGAAGCCATCCTCGGTGCGCTCGGCCAAATCGACTGTCGGAGGCACCGATCCGGTGACCGTGCTAATGCCGTCGACCTGGTAGTCCAGCCCCATGCCGTACTGGTTGGCGGCCTGCGTCAACCCGCGCGGGGGCATCTGGCTGGCCAGTTCGGCGAAAGTGGTGTTGCACGAACTGGCGAACGCCCGCGACATCGGCACGGTGCCCAAGTCGAATCCGCCGTAGTTGGGCACAACGCGCTGTCCGATGTCCAGATGCCCGGGGCAGGCCAAAAGTGTGTTGGGGCTTGCCATGTCACGCTCGAGAGCCGCACCGGCGGTGACCACCTTGAACGTCGACCCCGGTGGGTAGAGGCCGGTGGTGGCAAGAGGGCCCAGCGCGTCGGCAGCGGAATTCTGTGCGACGGCGAGGATCTCCCCCGTCGACGGTTTGATCACGACGATCATCGCCTGGCGACCCTGGTTGTCCACTGCGTGTTGAGCGGCGTTCTGCACGGCCCGGTCCAGGCTGATCGACACCGACGCCGCCGGCGCCGGTTCGACCTCGTGCAGCACCGCCAGATCGACATTGTTCTGGTTGATGCTGACCACCCGCCAGCCCGCCTGGCCATCAAGTTGGTCGATCACCGCCTTCTTCACCTGATTGATCAGGGCCGGAGCGAAGTGATAGTCCGTCGGCAGCAGCTCGGCCTGCGGGATGATCACCACGCCAGGCAGGCTGCCGAGCGCCGGGGCGATCCTGTTGTTGTCGTCGACGCGCAGCGTGATCAGATCGACCGGCTTGCCGGTGCCGCTGGCCTGCTCGGCCAGCCGTTGCGGGTCGTTGAGGGTGTCGTCAAGCGGGTGCAGCACGTCGACCACGGATCGCGCGGTGCTGATCAGGAAGGCGCCGGCCTGGGAAGCGTCGAGCGTGTAGTGATAGAGGTAACCCGGTGCCAGCACGTCGGTGCCGCCGACTTCGTTCACCGACGCACGTTTCGGGGCGTCGGCCCGCAACGCCAGCGTCTGGTGCTCGCCGAGGCGAGGGTGTAGGTCGGTGCTGTTCCAGCGGATCTGCCAATGACCCTCGTAGCGGGCCATTTTCAGCTTGCCGTCGTAGCTCCAGATTCGGTTCTTCGGCAGATGCCAGGTGTAGCGGTAGCTCACCGAGCCGGTGTCGTCGGTGTACTTCGAGCCGAGAACCTGGGTGTCCAAGTGGGTGGCCTGCAGACCGGCCCACGCCGCGTTGAGCGCTTCGCGCGCATCGCTGGGATTGTCGCTGAGCTCGGCCGCCGCCGCGGTGTCGCCGGTGGCTAGCGCAGTGAAGAACCGCTGGGCCGCCGGCGCAGGCCCTTCGGGCCGCGGAGTGCACGCTGAGACGGCAGAAGTGGTGAGCAGAACCACGATGCCGAATGTGGCAGCTGATGCCACTGTGATTTTTGTTGCCATTGTGGCTGATGTTAGAGCTGTGAACGCCGGACGGTCGGAGGCGCACCGAGACGGAATCGTTACTCGAAGGCCGGTGCCGGTCAGTCCAGCAGGATCGTGGCGAAGGTGCCGACCTCGACGAAGCCGATCCGGTCGTAGGTAGCCTTCGCGATCGTGTTGAAGTCGTTCACGTACAGGCTGGCAATGCGTCCGGTGCCGACAACCACCGCGGACAGGGTCGCCGTCCCCGCCGTCCCCAGGCCCCGGCCACGCCACTCCGGATGCACCCAGACCCCCTGGATCTGGCTGACCGTCGGCGACTGCGATCCAACCTCCGCCTTGAAGACCACCTCGCCGTGCTCGAAGCGGGCCCACGCCCGGCCGGCCGCGATCAAACTGGCGACCCTGCGCCGATAACCGCGGCCGCCGTCACCGAGTCGTGGGTCGACACCCACCTCGCCGATGAACATGTCGACGGCCGCCACCAAATAGGTGTCGAGTTCGTCGGGTTTGACCTGGCGCACACCCGGGTCGATTGCACAGGTCGGCATCGTGGTCAGCGACATCAACGGCTGACGCTCACGCACATCGCGCGCCGGGCCCCAGGCCGGTTCGAGCCGCTGCCACATCGGCATCACCAACTCGGCCCGGCCAACGAGTGACGAGCATCGCCGCGAGGCGGTCAGCGCCGCGTCGGCGAACGCGTACATATCGTTGAGTCGACCGCGCAGCGGAATCAGGTTGGCGCCGGCGTAGCACAACGACTCTTCGGGCCCGCGGCGCGTCCACAACTCTCCGCCAATCGAGTTGGGGTCCAACCCGTGATCGGCCACCCGCGCGGCGACCATGCACGAGCCGACCGGGTCGTCGTCGAAAACGCGGCGGACCGAGGCTCCGTCGCGCACTACCGACACCCGTCGCTCGCTGACCATGCGGCGAATGGGCGGAGCCGACATACTGACTCTTTCTGAGGCGGATACTCGGCCCGATTAGACCACTGTCAGCTTACGGTCACAACCGGCGAACCGCTTGGCGTTGGTCCCGCGTCCATCTCGGCGGCCAATCGCATTGCCTCTTCGATCAGCGTCTCGACGATCTGCGCTTCGGGCACGGTCTTGATCACTTCACCGCGGACGAAGATCTGGCCCTTACCGTTACCCGAGGCGACGCCGAGGTCGGCCTCGCGCGCCTCCCCCGGCCCGTTGACCACACAGCCCATGACGGCTACCCGCAGCGGCACATCGAGTCCGTCCAGACCGGCGGTGACTTCGTTGGCCAAGCGGTAGACGTCGACCTGAGCGCGACCGCATGACGGGCAGGACACGATCTCCAGCCCGCGCGGTCGAAGGTTCAGCGACTCGAGAATCTGAGTGCCAACCTTGACTTCCTCGACCGGTGGCGCCGACAGCGACACCCGAATGGTGTCGCCGATCCCCCGGGACAACAGGGCGCCGAACGCGACCGCGGACTTGATGGTGCCCTGGAAGGCCGGACCGGCCTCGGTGACGCCGAGGTGCAGTGGATAGTCGCACTGCGCCGCGAGCTGCTCATAGGCCGCGACCATCACCACCGGGTCGTTGTGCTTGACGCTGATCTTGATGTTGCCGAAGCCATGGTCCTCGAACAGCGAGGCCTCCCACAACGCCGACTCGACCAGCGCCTCGGGTGTTGCCTTGCCGTACTTCTCCATGAACCGCTTGTCCAGCGAGCCGGCGTTGACGCCGATGCGGATCGGAATGCCCGCGGCACCAGCGGCTTTGGCGACTTCACCGACCCTGCCGTCGAATTCCTTGATGTTGCCGGGATTTACCCGCACCGCGGCGCAGCCGGCGTCGATCGCGGCGAAGATGTACTTCGGCTGGAAGTGGATATCGGCG
Source organism: Mycobacterium sp. (assembly GCA_036272035.1). Lineage (GTDB taxonomy): Bacteria > Actinomycetota > Actinomycetes > Mycobacteriales > Mycobacteriaceae > Mycobacterium. The sequence continues at coordinate 4,340 of DATAZN010000242.1, forward strand.
ATGACGGGGATCTGGCTCTTGGTGGCGATCGCGGCGAGCGCGTCGGCGTCTTCCTGGCGCGGGCACGCTACTCGGACGATGTCGCAGCCGGTGGCGGTCAGCTCGGCGATCTGCTGCAAGGTCGAGTTGACGTCGTGGGTTTTGGTGGTGCACATCGACTGCACCGAAATCGGGCTGTCGCTACCGACACCGACATCGCGGACCATCAGCTGGCGCGTCTTGCGACGCGGCGCCAGCGTGGGCGCCGGGGCCGCCGGCATACCCAGACCTGTGGTCACTGTTTGCCTTCTCTCGCTTTCCTTCGCTTTCGCCCCCGGGCCAACGCCCGCAGGCTACTGGAACAGCCGGATCGGGTTGACCACATCTGCGGTCACCGTCAACAGCATGTAACCGACCACCAGAACCAAGACTACGTAGGTTGCGGGCATCAGTTTGAGGTAGTTCACCGGCGCCGCAGCGACTTTGCCGCGGGCCGAACGAATGATGTTGCGCAGCTTTTCGTACAGCGCTATGGCAATGTGCCCGCCGTCGAACGGCAGCAACGGCACCAGATTGATGACGCCCAAGATGAAGTTCAGCTGCGCCAAGAACAACCAGAACGCCATCCAGACACCGTGGTCCACGGTGTCTCCGCCGATGATGCTCGCTCCGACGACGCTGATCGGGGTGTCGAGGGAACGCTGCCCACCGCCGATCGCGTGGATCAGCGCGCCGACCTTGGTTGGAATCGCGACCAGCGACTTGCCCAGCAACACAGTCAAATTGCCGGTGAAGGTGAAGGTGGCCGGCACCGCACTGATCGGGTTGTAGTGGGTCGGCCCGGACGGTGTGCCGACGACACCCATCACGCCGATGTTCGCCGGCTTCGCGCCCTTGCCGTCGCTGACCCAGCGCTGCCGCTGGGTGATGTCGACGTACTTGGTCATCGTCTGGCCGTCGCGCTTGATCACGACCGGGACGGTGCCGTGCAGCTTCTGCACCGCG
>DATAZN010000243.1:0-4828 GCA_036272035.1 Mycobacterium sp.
TCCTTGTTGGATGTCGCGGCGACGCCGAGCGATTCGATGCCCAGGATCTCCCCGACGTCGCGCCCGCTCTTGTCTTCGCTGTGCACCCAGCAGCCGACCAGCTCGAGCTGCGGATGATTCAGCACGCATTCGATGGCGGCCTTGCCGACGCCTCCGGTGGCCCACTGAACGACACGCAACTTGGCGGGGTTACTCATGCGTGGCACAGTATGACTGACTGGCAGTCACTGTCAACGACGACGAAGGGTCGGCGAATGGGCGTCCTCGACGGCAAGATCGCGATCGTCACCGGAACCAGCCGGGGCGTGGGAGTCGGCATCGCCCACGAGCTACTGCGGGCCGGCGCCACGGTCATCGGCTGCTCACGTTCGCCGCTGGACACCATCCCCGGCATCGACGCCGAATGGGCGTCCCGCGCTTCTCAGCAGGTTTGCGACCAGGGCGACTACCGGTCGATCGACTCACTCGTCGCCGACGTCGTGGCCACCCACGGCCGCGTCGACATCCTGGTGAACAACGCCGGCGGGACGGTTCCGGCGCCGCACGCGGAGAGCATTCCCGAACTGGTGCAACGTATTCAGGGCGCACCGCGCAGCGACGACGACTTCGAACGCACCGCGCTGTTTCACGCCTTCGCGGTGCAGATGAATCTGATCAGTCCGCTGTGGTTCGCCATCCGGGTATACCGGCAGATGGCCACCCAGGACGGCGTCGGCTGCATCATCAACATCTCCAGCGGTGCCGGACATCCGGCGGGCTCACCGACCCTGGTGTCCTACGGAGCGGCCAAGAGCGGGCTCAACCAGCTGACCCGGTCGCTCGCCCAGGAGTGGGGACCGAAGGTCCGGGTCAACTGCGTCGCGCTTGGCCCGACGATGACCGAGAACTTCCGGTCGTTCGTGCTGCCGAAGGACGACCCGACCGGTGAAAAGTACTTCGCCGCCGTCCCATTGCAGCGCGCGGGCGAGCCCGACGAAGTCGGCCGGGTGTGTGTCTTTCTGGCCGGGGGCGCGGCGGACTTCGTGAACGGCACGACGATCGAGTGCGACGGTGGCATGCTGCCCGGCGTGCTCTACGACGCCGGCCTGAAGACGATTACCGACCTGCTCTAGCCGCGGTGAAGCTGCGTTGGGGCTGACCGGAGTATTCGGACAGCGGCCGTATCAGCGCGTTGGAGGCGGCCTGCTCGATGATGTGGGCGGTCCAGCCGGTAATCCGGCTCATCACGAAAAGCGGTGTGAAACTGGGGATATCGAATCCCATCAGGTAGTAGGCCGGCCCGGTCGGAAAGTCCAGGTTGGGCTTGATACCCGTGGCGACGAACATCTCCCTTTCCAGGATGGTGTAGATGTCCAACCAGCGCTGGCCGTTGCGGGCCTGCGCGACGCGGATCAGAGCCTCTTTCATCATCGGCACCCGGGAGTCGCCGTTCTTGTAGACGCGGTGGCCGAATCCCATCACCTTGTCTTTACGAGAAAGCTTGCCGTGCAGCCAGCCCGCTGCCTTCGATGGCTCGCCGATTTCGATCATGTCGTGCATGACGGCCTCGTTGGCCCCGCCGTGCAGTGGGCCCTTCAACGCGCCAATTGCCGCTGTCACCGCGCTATAAATATCGGACTGCGTCGAGGTCACTACGCGGGCAGCGAAGGTGGAGGCGTTAAAGCTGTGCTCGGCGTACAGGATCATCGACTGTTCGAACGCGGTGACGATCACCGGTTCCGGGACCTCGCCGAAGCACATGTTCAGGAAGTTCTCCGCGTAGCTGAGGTGACTGTGTGGTGCGATCGGCGCCAACCCACAACGGCGCCGCATGTCGATCGCCACGATGGTGGGCAAAACCGCGAACATGCGAAGAGACTTGGCGTAATTGGCGGACTCGGCGCTGTCGTCCTCTTCCGGGTCTTCGGCGCCCAGGTAGCTGATCGCGGTGCGCACCACATCCATCGGATGGCAGGTGTCGGGCAGCTTGGCCAGCAGTGACTGCAACGACCGCTCGATGCGACGGCTGGCCCGCTCACGTTGGTTGAACAACGCCAACTCCCCGTCGCTCGGCAGCTCGCCATGCCACAGCAGGTAGGCGACCTGCTCGAAACTGCAGTGGGCGGCCAGATCCTGTACCGGGTAGCCACGGTAGGTCAGCGAGTTGGTCTCGGGTACCACCTTGGAGATCGCGGTGGTGTCGACAACAACACCGGCCAGTCCTTTGTAGATCTTCTTCTCGGCCACAGGTGCGCTCATTGCTTGGGTCCCTTCACATCAAAGTTGAAGATCGCGTCGTCGAATTGGTTATAGTCGGCGTAACGGAGCAACTCGTAGAGCCGCTTGCGGTGCTGCATCTGGTCGATCAGGCCGGATTGCGTTCCCTTGGCGTCGATTTCGCGCAATCCGTCCTCCACGGCGAACATCGCCAGCCGCAGCGTGGTGACCGGATAGATCACCACGTTGTAGCCGAGGTCCGTGAGTTGGGAGGTGGTCAGCAGCTCCGACTTGCCGAACTCGGTCATGTTGGCCAGCAGCGGGATGTCAACCGCGGCACGGAATTTCTCGAAGTCGGCCAGCCCGGTCAGCGCCTCGGTGAAGATCAGGTCGGCGCCGGCGTCAGCGTAAGCGAGCGCCCGATCGATGGCCGCGTCGATGCCCTCGATCCCCGCGGCGTCGGTACGGGCGCAGATCACAAAGTTCGGGTCGCGGCGCGCGGCGACCGCGGCCCGTAGTCGCTTGACCATGTCGGCGGCCGGCACCACGGCCTTGCCGTCGAGATGACCGCACCGCTTGGGGTTGACCTGGTCCTCGAGGTGGCAGCCGGCCAGCCCGGCGTCCTCCAGCAGCGTGATGGTACGCGCGGCGCTCATCGGCTCGCCGAATCCGGTGTCGGCGTCGATCAGCGTGGGCAAATCTGTGATCGAAGCGATCTGCGCACCCCGTCCGGTGACCTCGGTCAACGTGGTCAGCCCGATGTCGGGCAACCCCAAGTCGGCGGACAACACCGCGCCCGAGATGTAAACCCCCTCGAATCCGATCTCAGCGACAAGCTTGGCCACCAATGGCGAGAAAGCGCCCGGGAAGCGTTGCAGCCGACCGGAATTCAGCCCCGCCCGAAAGGCAGTCCGCTTGTCGGCGGCGCTGGCCGCGGACGCCAGCAGCCCGGTCACCGGAAGATCCCTGACGGGATCGTCGGCGCCTTGTCCAGCACCTCGAGCAGCACTCGTACGTTCAGCGTCCCCAGCTGATCGCCTTTCAACTCGCGAACACGCTGCACGGCGTCCAGGAACCGTTGCTGCTCAGCGGGATCCACCACGCCATCGGCGAGATGGGTGAACTTGCCGATGTACTGCTCGCGCCCGAATGGCCGCGCACCCAGCGGATGTGCGTCGGCAACGGCCAGCTCGTCGGTGATCACCTCACCGCTCTTGAGCGTCACCTCCGCGCGCGCCCCGAAGGCCTTCTCGGCCGGGTCGTTCGAGTGGTAACGGCGGGTCCACTCCGGATCCTCGACAGTGGAGATCTTGTGCCACAGCTCGACGGTGTCCGGCCGGTGCGCACGCTCCGGGGCATAGGAGAGTTCGTGGTCCCAGGTGCCGTCCTGCAGCGCGACGGCGAAGATGTACGGCAACGAGTGATCCAGCGTCTCCCGCGAGGCGTCGGGGTCGAACTTCTGCGGGTCGCCGGAACCGGTGCCGATGACGTAGTGGGTGTGGTGGCTGGTGTGCAGCACGATCGTCGCGATCTGGTCGAGATCACCGATGCTTCCGCGCAGCCGGCGGGCCAAGTCGATGGGCGCCTGGCTCTGGTATTCGGCGGAATGCTCTTTGGTGTAGCTGTCCAGGATGGCCCGCTTGGCCTCCCCCGGCGCCGGCAGCGGCACCTGGTAGGTGTGCTCGGGGCCGGAGAGCAGCCAGGCGATCACGCCGTCCTCGCCTTCCCAGATGGGGGCCGGTGATCCCTCGCCGCGCATGGCGCGGTCGACGGCCTCGATGGCGACCTTGCCGGCCAGGGCGGGCGCGTAGGCCTTCCAGCTGGAGATCGATCCCTTGCGAGATTGGCGAGTCGCGGTGGTCAGGTGCAGCGCTTGGCCGATCGCTTGATAGATGGTGTCAACGTCGAGCCGCAGCATGGTGCCCAGTCCGGCTGCTGTCGACGGGCCGAGGTGCGCGACGTGGTCGATTTTGTGCTCGTGCAGGCAGATCCCCTTGACCAAGTCGATCTGAATCTCATACGCCGTCGCCAGACCGCGAATCAGGTCATTGCCGCGCACACCGAGCTGCTGGGCCACGGCGACCAGCGGCGGAACGTTGTCGCCGGGATGCGAGTATTCGGCGGCCAGGAAGGTGTCGTGGTAATCGAGCTCACGCACCGCGACGCCGTTGGCCCAGGCCGCCCACTCGGCCGAATAGCTGCCGTCGACACCGAACACCGTCGCGCCCGGACGGGCCCGGTGCGCCAACGCCTGGTGCCGGGCCGTGGTGACCGGCCTCCGCAGCACCGAGGCAGCGCTGACCGCCGCGTTGTCGATGATCCGGTTGACCACCATGGCCTCGGTCTCCGGAGCTACCGGAACCGGGTCGGCGGCAACCTGCGCGATCTTGTAGGCCAGGTGCTCGGTGATCGGGAAGTCGTCGGCGCTGCGGCGGGTCCGCACCTCATGGTTCAACATAGTTCGCACACTATGCAAAGTCGGCGACGAGGGAAAGTACCTGTACATGCGTATTTTTGCGTCCTGATTCGCCGCAAATTGCGAACGTTGTGTAAGCCATCGCGGAGTAGAGTGTCAACGCGTGGCGAAGATGTTTTCGGGTGCCCGGCTGCGGCGGCTGCGAAACGAGCGCGG
>DATAZN010000244.1:0-13320 GCA_036272035.1 Mycobacterium sp.
AGGTGTGTCGGGGGGCTCGTTGTGGCCCATCGGTTGCCTCCTCGCCACGTCGCGGTTGTGCCGCACCGTGTCAGATAAGTGTCCCTCAGATCGGCCGGCAACGGGCAGCTGACCCGCCCCGGACTGCCAGCCTACGTGCGGTGAAACGCGGCCGGGACTGGCCGCATTCCGGTGGGATACCCGCTTCGCCCGAGCCGAACTCGCCGCGACGCTCGTCCTTTGCCGCCGTTGGCAACCCATGGCCACCGAATCGGGCATGATCGACGGCGATGCGCATTCAGGCAGCAGTGGTGGGGATGGCCATGGTTTTGGTCGCCTGCGGACATCAGGCCCAATCGGCACCGCCCACCAGCAAACTCGAACAGGCCGTCACGGGTACCACGAACCGGGTCATCGCCGCGTCCGTCGATCCGGACCCACGGGTGGGAGCCGTTTTCCTCTCCGGCAGCGATCTGCACGCCTGTACCGGCTCAGTGCTGCATTCGGCAGCCGGCAACCTGGTGCTGACCGCCGCGCACTGCCTGAGCGCCGGTGGACCGGTACGGTTTGTTCCCGGCTTCGCCAGCAAAGCCGCACCCGACGATATGTGGAGCGTGGACGCGCTGTATCTGGATTCGCGCTGGCTGGCCAACAAAGACCCGCTGGCCGACTACGCGATCGCGCGGGTGAGCCGCCCCGCCGGCGGATCTGTCGAGGCGCTGGTCGGCTCGGCACTGACGCTGGGCACCGCGCCCGCGCGCGGTACCGATGTCACCGTGGTCGCTTACCCCGCGGGCGTCGGCGGCCTGCCGATCGTCTGTCAGGCCAACACCGGACTGAGCGACGGCGGGTATCCCCAGCTGCCGTGCGCGGGCTTGGTCGACGGCACCAGCGGCGCACCCTGGATCAGCGGCTCGACCGTCACCGGGGTGATCGGTGGTCTGCACGGCGGCGGCTGCGCGGAGTACCTGTCCTACTCGTCGCCGTTCGATCAGCACATCGCCCAGCTGTGGGCGCGGGCGCAGGCCGGCGGGCCGGGAGACGCGGCGCCACAATCCTTCGACGACGAGTGCTAACGGTCGAAGTGGCTTAGTTCGCGCACCTTGTTCATCACGTCCAGTGCGGCGACCTTGTATGCCTCGGAGAACGTCGGGTAGTTAAACACCGCGTCGACCAGGTACTCGACCGTGCCTTTGCACCCCATCACCGCCTGGCCGATGTGCACCATCTCGGTGGCGTTGCTGCCGAAGATGTGCACACCGAGCAACTTCAGGTCGTCGGTGGAGACCAGCAGCTTCAGCATTCCGTAGGAGTCGCCGGCGATCTGGCCGCGGGCCAGCTCGCGGTAGCGGGACACACCCACCTCGTAGGGCACCGACTGTTTTGTCAGGTCGACCTCGGTGGCGCCGACGTAAGAGATCTCCGGGATCGAGTAGATGCCGATCGGCTGCAGCGCGGTAAGACCGTGCACCGGCTCGCCGAACGCGTGGCAGGCCGCCACCCGGCCCTGATCCATCGAGGTCGACGCCAGCGCAGGGAAGCCGATCACGTCGCCGACGGCGTAGATGTGGTCGACCTTGGTCTGGAATGTCTCGTCGACGAAGATCCGCCCGCGGTTGTCGGCTTCCAGGCCCGCGTTACCCAACTCGAGGTTGTCGGTCTGACCCTGCCGGCCCGCGGAGTACATCACCGTTTCGGCGGGGATCTTCTTGCCGCTGGCCAGACTCGTGACGGTGCCCGACCCGCCGACCTGCACGCAGGTCACCTCTTCGCCGAAGCGGAACGTGACCGCCAGATCGCGCAGGTGGAACCGCAAGGCCTCGATGATCTCGGGATCGCAGAAATCCAGCATGTCCTGCCGCTTCTCGATGATGGTCACCTTGGTGCCCAGCGCGGCGAACATCGAGGCGTACTCGACGCCGATCACCCCGGCGCCGACCACCACCATCGACGTCGGGATCGACTTGAGGTCGAGGATGCCGTCGGAATCCAGCACACGTTGCTCGTCGAATTCCACGCCCTCGGGGCGGGCCGGCTTGGTGCCGGTGGCGATGACGATGTGCTCGCCGCTAATCGTGGTGCGCTCGCCACGGGTGCGATCTTCGACGAGCAGGGTGTGCTCGTCGCGGAACCGGGCTTCGCCGGGGATGAGATCAACTCGGTTGCGCATCAACTGATTTCGCACCACATCAGCCTGCTTGCCGATGACGTGCTGAGTTCGCGACAACAGGTCGGCCGGGGTGATCTTGTCCTTGACCCGGTAGCTGGCGCCGTAGAGCTCACGCTGATTCATACCGGTCAGGTAGAGCACCGCCTCGCGCAGCGTCTTCGACGGAATGGTGCCGGTGTTGACGCACACTCCGCCGAGCATCGGACGCTGTTCGATCACGGCCACCGATTTGCCCAGTTTGGCCGCCGCGATCGCGGCCTTCTGGCCGCCGGGACCTGAGCCGATAACGACCATGTCGTATTCCAGTATCGAACCCATGCGTAGACACATACGCCCGTTGCGTTGCGGGCGCACGTCGAATCCGGCTACGTGCACGTGAACAATGCTGTTGCTGGTGCACGCGTTGTGCACAGCCGCGGGTTCATCCACAGCATGCCGGTCACGGCAGGTGTGCCGCCGGCGGGCTGACGGTGCCGATTGCCAGCGTCGTCGCTATGACCAAGCAGCGACGCGACTTCGAACTCACTCAACCCGGCGCGGTGATCGCCGCGCTCCCGGCCGTGTTGGGCTTCATGCCGGAGAAATCATTGGTGTTGTTATCGATCAACGGCGGCGAACTGGGGTCGGTGATGCGGGTCGACCTGTCCGATGCGCTCGTTGACCAGATCGGGCATCTGGCCGAGGTCGCCGCTGCGGCCGGGCCCGAAGCGGCCATCGCGGTGATCGTCGACGACGACGGTGCGGGCTGCCCGATGTGCAACGAGCAGTACCGCGACCTGTGCTCGACGCTGACCGGCGAACTGTCCCGCCACGACATCGCGCTGTGGGCGATGCACGTCGTGGACCGGGTGGCCGTCGGCGGCCGGTGGCACTGCGTAGACGGCTGCGGCGACGGCGGCGTGGTCGACGACCCCTCCGCGTCACCGTTGGCGGTGGCGGCGGTGCTCGACGGCCGTCGGCTTTACGCCAGACGTGCCGACCTGGAGGCGGTCATCGCGGTCGACGACCGCGCTCGCAGTGCATCGCTCACGGGTCTGATCGCCGAATGCGCCGCAACGCGCGACAAGGCGTACGGGGTGAACCCGACGGCCTGTGTGCGTGGTGATGTCGAGGACGCAATGGCGGCAGCAGCTCGGGTCGGCGACGGGCAGCCGCTCGCCAAGGCCGAGTTGGCCGGCCTGGCGTGCTCGCTGGCCGACGTTGAGGTCCGGGACACGCTGTACGCCCTGGCGGTCGGTCACAGCGCCGGAGACGCCGAGGCATTGTGGGCGCTGCTGTCGCGCAGCCTGCCCACACGTTGGCGAGCCGAGCCGTTGGTGTTGCTCGCGTTCAGCGCCTACGTCCGCGGCGACGGACCACTGGCCGGGGTGTCGCTGGAGGCGGCGCTGCGCTGCGAACCGGATCATCGGATGGCGGGCATGCTCGATACCGCATTGCAGTCGGGCCTGCGGCCTGAGCACATTCGGGAGCTGGCGGTCACCGGGTACCGGTCGGCCGAGCGGCTCGGGGTGCGACTACCTCCGCGACGAACCTTCGGACGTCGTGCGGTTTAGACCTTTTCGACCTTGACGGCGTGCGCCATCTCATGCGGCAGGCTCACGTTCTCGTGGCCCGGAATCACGATGGTCACGCCACCGGACTGGTTGGATTCGACGGTCACCCTGGCGTTGGGGACGACGCCGGCGTCCTTGAGACGGGTGATCAGGTCGATGTCGCCCTGCACGTGCTCGGTCAACTGGCGCACCACGACAGCGACGGGTGGTCCGGCGGGCAACTCCGTCAACCGCACCAGGTTGCCGTCTTCGGCGCCGAAGCCCTCGCCGATACCCAGATCGATGAGTCCGGGAATCGGGTTGCCGAACGGCGACGTGGTCGGGTTGTTGAGCACCTTCATGAGCCGGCGCTCGACGTCGTCGCTCATGACGTGCTCCCACCGGCATGCCTCGGCGTGCACTTCTTCCCACGGCAAGCCGATGACATCGACCAACAGCCGCTCGGCCAGACGGTGCTTGCGCATCACGGAAATGGCCAACGAGCGGCCCTTGTCGGTCAGCTCGAGATGGCGGTCACCGGCCACGTGCAACAGCCCGTCGCGTTCCATCCGCGACACGGTCTGGCTGACCGTGGGCCCACTCTGGTCAAGCCGTTCGGCGATCCGGGCACGAAGCGGGGTAACGCCCTCTTCCTCGAGGTCGTAAATGGTCCGCAGGTACATCTCGGTGGTATCAACCAGGTCGTTCATTCCGCACCCTCCATTGCGGCTGAGTCTACTTGCCCAGCTGCGCCAATGGTTCGCTAACACTCCAGCGCAGCAGTGTGCCCGCCGCTGGCGCGACGGGCACACTTTTCAATGCTGGGTGGCTGGTCAGCTCGCGTATGAACGCAGCCGGTCGGCGCGCTCACCGTTGCGCAGCTTGGCCATTACCTCGCGCTCGATTTGACGAACCCGCTCGCGCGACAGACCGAACAGCTTGCCGATCTGGTCGAGTGTGCGGGGCTGCCCGTCGTCGAGCCCGAAGCGCAGCCGGATCACCTGATGCTCTCGCTCGTCGAGAGTGGCGAGCACGCTACGGATGTCGGTGTGCAGCAGCTCGGCGATTACCGAGTTCTCCGCAGACATCGCCTCGGCGTCCTCGATGAAATCGCCCAGCGGCGCTTCCTCTTCGGACCCCACCGGCATGTCCAGGCTTACCGGATCGCGGCTGTGCTCGAGCAGGTCGTTGATCTTCTCGACCGCGATGCCGGATTCGGCGGCGAGCTCCTCGTCGCTGGCTTCCCGTCCAAGGCTCTGGTGCAGCTCTCGCTTGATGCGCGCGAGCTTGTTGACCTGCTCGACCAGGTGCACCGGCAGCCGGATGGTGCGGCTCTGGTCGGCCATGCCCCGGGTGATCGCCTGCCGGATCCACCACGTCGCATAGGTCGAAAACTTGAATCCCTTTGCGTAGTCGAACTTTTCCATCGCGCGGATCAACCCGAGGTTGCCTTCCTGGATGAGGTCCAGCAGCGGCATTCCACGGCCCGTGTAGCGCTTCGCCAGCGACACGACCAACCGCAGGTTGGCTTCTAGCAGGTGGCTGCGCGCTGCCTCGCCGTCGCGGACGACGGCGGCCAAGTCGCGCTTGCGGTTCTCGCCGAGACGCTTACGGGTCTCCAGCAGATGCTTGGCGTACAGACCGACCTCGATTCGCTTGGCGAGTTCGACCTCGTCGGCGGCGTTGAGCAATGCGGTCTTGCCGATCCCGTTCAGGTACACGCGCACCAGGTCCGCGGCTGGGCTTTGAGCATCCAGATCGCCATCAATCCGGAATGTGTTGGCTTTTGCCATGGCGGCCTCCTCAGAGCGTGAACAGTCATCGGGTACAACGAGCAACCTGGCGTAGTAGTTCCCGCGGGGTGGCCATCTCACACCCGTTGACGTGCGCGAATGTCCACTTGAACTGAGAATGTGCTGAGAACCCGCTGCGGCAGCGGCTTATTCGGAACCGTCGGCTTGCGGGCGGGGCGAATCCGGTTGCTGCGACGGGCGGCTGTAGCGCTCGATTGCGGGCCGTTCGGCGGTGGGGAAGAGCGGAGTGCGCCGCACCGGTTCATCGAATCGACGCGGTTCGTCGGCGCGGCGTGGTGGACGGTCGTTGGCGATCAGCACCGCGATCCACGGCAGCGGGATCGACACCGCGACGATCGCCAGTGAGAGAAGACCGTTGTGCCACATGCCGTACGCCACGGCGGCGAGAAGCAGCGCCGGAATGCGGAACGACATGATCGTCAAATATTTCCGCACGCGTTGCCGGTGTTGGACTTCGTAAGAGGGTGCGGCGGCGGTGATGAGGATCGGTCGACCATCGTCGTCGAAACCCAGCTCTTGGCTGCGCCTCATTTCTCCACTGTTGCACAACTTTGCTCACGGTGGCGGGTCCGGTTCCGGCACAATATGTGCCATGGAGACCCAGACGATCGAACGCACCGACACCGACGAACGCGTCGACGACGGGACCGGCAGCGACACCCCCAAGTTCTTCCACTACGTCAAGAAGGAAAAGATCACGGAGAGCGCCGTGATGGGCACGCATGTCGTGGCGCTGTGCGGCGAGGTTTTCCCGGTGACGAAGTCGGCTAAGCCGGGCTCGCCGGTCTGCCCCGACTGCAAGCGGATCTACGAATCGCTCAAGAAGACGTGACCCGGTCGGTGTGCACGGGCGGCGTGTCGTCGTCCGTTCCCGCACTGGCGTCTTCGACGACTTCCTTGGCCCGCTTGACCAGCCACCTTCGCATCCGGTGGGCATGCGTGCGCGGGGCCGGCCACTCCTCCTGGATTGCGGCGTTGAACTCTGCACCCAACATGATCGAAAAGCCCGCGAAGAACGCGAACAGCAGAAATGCGATCGGGGTGGCCAGCGCGCCATAGGTGTAACCGGTGCCGGTGATGTACCTCAGGTAGATACGCAGCCCGAGTGTGGCGATCACGAACGCCACACTGGCCAGGGCCGCACCGAAGATCAGCCGGTGCGACGGGATCGGGTCCGGCAATGCCACGCGATAGAGCACCACCACGGTGGCGATCAGACCGGCGAGCAACGCCGGGTAGTAGCCGTAGGCCAGCACGTCCTGCAAGCCGTTGGGAATGAATTCGGCAAGCTTGCGCGGCCCACGCACCATCAGCGGCGCAGTGACGATCACGAAGAGCAGCATCACCACATAGAGCCCCAGCGCGAACAGGCGCTGACGCACCGGGTGCCGCAGCGGGGTCTGATCGTGAGCCTCGACCACCGAATCGACGAAAGCGGAGATTGCCGACGACCCCGCCCACAGCGAGATCAAGAAGCCCAACGACACCACTTCACCGCGAGCGCCTCGATCGATGTCGGCAATGGTCGGCTCGATGATCTCGTGAACGACGCTCTGCGAGAAAATCTTGTTCGACATCGACACCAGGTAATGCTCGATCACAGACATGGTGTCCGGCCCGAACAGCGGCGCCACGTAGGCAAGACTTCCCAGCATCCCCAACAGCAGTGGCGGCAAAGACAATGCCGACCAGAACGCCGCTTGCGCAGCCTCCGAAAAAATCGAATCGTCCCAGCTTTTCGACAACGCCCGCCGAGTGATCCGCCAGATGTGATGTCGCGAAGGCTTTACTGGGTGGTCGGTCATGACCCGTTCAGGATTCCCGACGAACGCATCGACCGCCAGGATTGCAGGTGGCGAGTCGTGTCTAAGACGCGATCGGCTCGCCGCTGATTTCCAGGACGGCGGACAACGCGATCAGCTTCGCCTCATGCTCGTTGGCATGGTGCTGGCAGAACAGAAGCTCTGCGCCGGAGGGCAGCTTGGCGCGAACTCGTGCAGCAGCGCTGCACCGATCGCACCGATCAGCCCGGGTTAACTCTGGACTGGTCAACGTTGCGTTCATGGCTTCTCCGTTCTGCCTTCTTCACTGTCTCAGATGTCAACGTTTTTGGCCGTCTTCACCGACGGTTTACCCGCTGTGTCGTTTCTCACCCCGTGCCATTTGGCCGTCGGAGCAAGATGGCGGTATGAATCGGCCGCCGGCGGTGCTGGTGCACCTGTGTCCCGTCGACGACTGGTCGGCCGCCCAAGACCACGGCGAACTGCGACCTGGGTCGCTCACCATCGTGGGCTTCATCCATTTGTCGACGCCGGAGCAAGTGCATCTGCCGGCCAACCGGCTGTATCGCGGTCGCGAGGACCTTGTTCTGCTCCATATCGACCCGACCCGTCTGGACTCACCCATTCGTTGGGAACTAGGTGTTGCAACGGATCCGGAGTCGATGCTGTTCCCGCATCTGTACGGCGCCTTGCCCGTTGGGGCTGTGATCAAGGTCACTAGTTACCGGCCCTCCGCTGACGGCTCGTTCACGGCGATCGCCGAATAGGCGTCGGCTTCGATCTCGACCAACAGTTCCGGGGCGATGAGCGCCGCCACTTCCACCATGGTGGCCGCCGGGCGGATCTGGCCGAATACCTCGGCGTGCACCGCCGCGACGTCGCGCCAACGAGAAATGTCGGTCACATAGATCCGGGTGCGGATCACGTCGCTCAACGCCGCTCCTGCCTCGTTGAGGGCGATCTCGATGCGGCGCAACGCTTCTCGCGTCTGGGCTCCGATGTCGCCGGGCGTCCCGGGCCCGGTCGTGCCCGCCACTGCGACGTGTGCACCGACGCGTACCGCGCGTGAGTAACCGACGGTCGATTCGAAGTCAGTCCCGGACGACACCAGGATGCGGCTGGTTGACATGCGGTCAACCTAGGCCAGCCACACCTCCGGCGCATCCGAATTAATTGCGCGGCATGCCCTTAACGGTCGCTAGTCGAGGTAGTCGCGCAGCACCTGGGAACGGCTGGGGTGGCGCAGCTTCGACATGGTCTTCGATTCGATCTGCCGGATGCGCTCACGGGTGACGCCGTAGACCTGGCCGATCTCGTCGAGGGTGCGGGGCTGGCCGTCGGTCAGGCCGAAGCGCAGCCGTACGACGCCGGCTTCACGCTCGGACAGCGTCTCCAGCACCGACTGCAGCTGATCCTGCAGCAGCGTGAACGACACCGCGTCGACGGCCACCACGGCTTCGCTGTCCTCGATGAAGTCACCGAGTTGGCTGTCGCCTTCGTCACCGATGGTCTGGTCCAGTGAGATCGGCTCCCGGGCGTACTGCTGGATCTCCAGCACCTTCTCCGGGGTGATGTCCATTTCCTTGGCCAGCTCTTCGGGCGTGGGCTCGCGGCCCAGGTCCTGCAGCAGCTCGCGCTGAATGCGGCCCAGCTTGTTGATTACCTCGACCATGTGGACCGGGATGCGGATGGTGCGGGCCTGGTCGGCCATCGCGCGGGTGATCGCCTGGCGGATCCACCAGGTGGCATAGGTGGAGAACTTGTAACCCTTTGTATAGTCAAACTTTTCGACCGCACGGATAAGACCCAGGTTGCCCTCCTGAATCAGGTCGAGGAATGCCATGCCGCGGCCGGTGTAGCGCTTGGCCAGCGAAACGACCAGTCGCAGGTTGGCTTCCAGTAGATGGTTTTTCGCGCGGTCGCCGTCGCGGCAGATCCACACCATGTCGCGACGCTGCGCGGCCGGCAGCTTCTCGCCGCGGTCGGTCAGGTCGGTCATCAGCTGGGTCGCGTAGAGGCCCGCTTCGATCCGCTTGGCCAGCTCGACTTCCTCTTCGGCGTTGAGCAGCGCCACCTTGCCGATCTGCTTGAGGTACGCGCGAACCGAGTCCGCGGACGCCGTCAGCTCGGCGTCCTTGCGGGCCTGCCGCAGGGCCTCCGACTCGTCCTCGTCCCAGACGAAATCGCCTGAGGCCTTGTCTTTTTCGCTCGGCTCGACGATGTCTTCCTCGTCGGCAGCTTCTTCGCCGACGGCTTTGGCCGGCTTCTTGGCGGCCGCTTCGTCGGTCTCGGGCGTCACGGAGTCGTCGGTCGCGTCGACCTCGAGGTCTTCGAGGTTCAGGTCTTCCGGGTCGATTTCGATGTCGTCGCCGGGTCCGCCGTCGAGTTCGGCGTCGACTTCGAGGTCCGTCTCGTCGGTTTCAACGTCGGTAGTCGTGACCTCGGCGTCGTCGGCGCCTTTGGACGTCGCTTTCTTGGGGCGACCACGCGCCGGCGCCGACTTGGCTGCTGCGCTCTTGGTCTTGGTGGCCGTGGCTGCTTTGGCAGCCTTCGCAGGTGCTTTAGCGGCTGTCTTGGTGGCTGCGCCATTGGCGGCCTTGGCCGGCGAACGCTTTGCCGGGGAACTGGCGGGAGATTTGGCGGCGGTGCGCTTCACCGGCTCCTCTGTTGCCGGTCGTGCTTTGGTCGCTGCCACGTAAACCCCTTCGGTAGAACTCACTTCCGGTGCTCTAGGCATGGTGAACCGGAAAACGTCAGCTATGTCAGATGTCGGCGTCGAATATCAGGGTGGATATTCGCCGCTATCGGTCGGGCGGCTGCCGGTGACCATTGTAACGACAGCAGGGCAATACCCCCGCCAGAGCACGCAAATCAGTGCGTCACGTCGCGCGTCGCCGCCATCGCCGCGCCGACAATACCGGCGGTGTTCTGCAACGCCGCGGCCACCACCGGAGTGCGGTTTTTCAGCAGCGGCACCCATTTGTCGGCCTTTCGGCTGATTCCGCCGCCGGCGATGAACAGCTCCGGGCACATCGCGTTCTCGATGGCGACCAGCACTTTCGTCACCTGTTTGGCCCACTTTTCGTAGCTCCAGCCACGCTTGTCGCGGACCGAGGACGCGGCGCGGTGTTCGGCTTCTTTCCCGCCGACCTCGAGATGGCCGAACTCGGTGTTCGGCAGCAATATCCCGTTGTGAATGACTGCCGACCCGATTCCGGTCCCGAATGTGAGCAGCACCACCACGCCGTTCGTGTCTTTGCCCGCGCCGTAGCGCTCCTCGGCGAGTCCGGCGGCGTCGGCGTCGTTGAGCACCACGACCTCCTGACCGTTCAGGCCGGCGCTGATGATCTCCCGGGCGTCGGCGCCGATCCACTTCTTGTCGACGTTGGCGGCGGTCCGGACGATGCCGTTGGTGACCACGCCGGGGTACGTCACGCCGAGCGGGCCGGCCCATCCGAATTCGTTGACGACTGCGGCGATCGTCTTGGCCACGGCCGACGGAGTGGCCGGGTGTGGTGTCAGCAGCTTGTAGCGGTCGCCGACGAGTTCGCCGGTGTCCAGGTCGACGATGCCGCCCTTGATGCCACTGCCGCCGACGTCGACGCCGAAGCCGCGGCGCGGCGGCGTCTCGGTGCCTCCGGTGGCAGGCGAGGCGTTAGTCGAGTCGGCAGTGGTCATCGAATCTCCTCTGCGAGGTAGGCGTCGACCAAACCCTAGTGCGTGCCTGGGCCGTTAGTCGGCCGGTTACCCGGACGTTGCTGAACCCGGCAATACCTGTGATGCGATGGGTCGGTGAGCACACCTGAGAACCAACCGGGGCAGCTGCGGACGGTCGCCGAGACACTGGCAGCCGAAGCGGCCGCGTTCGTCCGGCGACGCCGCGCCGAGGTCTTCGGCGCCGACGCGGGCACGGACGGCGATGCCGCGGTGCAATCCAAAACGACCCCCACCGATCCGGTGACCGTCGTGGACACCGAAACCGAACGGCTGCTGCGTGATCGGTTGGCGCAGCTGCGATCCGGTGATGCCATTCTCGGTGAGGAAATCGGCGGCCCCACCGATCCGGCGACTGCCGCCGCTGGCGCGGTGACGTGGGTGCTGGACCCAATCGACGGCA
Source organism: Mycobacterium sp. (assembly GCA_036272035.1). GTDB lineage: Bacteria > Actinomycetota > Actinomycetes > Mycobacteriales > Mycobacteriaceae > Mycobacterium. The sequence continues at coordinate 11,394 of DATAZN010000244.1, forward strand.
CGGTGAACTTCGTCTACGGAATCCCGTCGTATTCGGTGTCGGTGGCCGCGCAGCTCAAAGGTGTCTCGGTGGCCGGCGCGGTCGCCGATGTGGTCGGCGGGCGGCTGTATTCGGCGGCCACTGGACTGGGCGCACACGTCACCGACGCTGAGGGCACCCGCCCGCTGCGGTGCAGCGCCGTCGACGACCTGTCGCTGGCGCTGGTGGGCACCGGGTTCGCCTACTCCACGCGACGTCGCACGGTCCAGGCGGAACTGGTGTCGAAGATCCTGCCGGTGGTCCGAGATGTACGGCGGATCGGCTCTGCGGCACTGGATTTGTGCATGGTTGCGGCGGGCCGGCTCGATGCCTACTACGAGCACGGTCTACACGTGTGGGACAGCGCAGCGGGGGCGCTCATCGCCGCAGAGGCCGGCGCGCGGGTGATGTTGCCGCAGCCGGGGGACCCGGAGCGCAACGCGGCCCTGGTGGTCGCCGCGGCACCCGGCATCGCCGATCAGTTGCTGGCTGTGCTGGCGCAATTCGACGGCCTGGCCCCGATTCCGGGCTGACCGGGCTGCGGTCAGCAGTTGCCCGCGTGGATCTTGGCCAGCAGCGCGGAATCGGCCGGCTCGGTGGCGCCCGGGCGTAGGCCGGCGAGGACCACGGAGATGTCATCGCTGTGCGCCAGCGCGCCGAACTCCGTGCCGATCGCCAGGTCGACGGAATCGTCGGTGCGGTCGTCGCGGTACAGCTCGGTGCACGGTGCCACCAGCCACACCGCGGCGGCGCCGGCCTGCCCGGCCTCGCCGAAGCGGATCTGCCCCTGGCAGTTCAGCCGCGTATTGCCGTAGACCGGGTCGTTGGCCGCGGCCGGCTGCGCGAATCCCAGGTCCCGCAACCCGCCCGCGACGTCGGCGGCCTGGCCGCCGCGCCCGCTGGCATTGAGCACGCGTACCTTGGCATCGGCCAGTTTGGCCGGCGAGACGTTGACCATCGTGCTGGGCGACACCGGGGTGCCCAGATGCGGCTGCGCGGGATCCGCTTGCTCTGGGGGTGGATTGCACACCGTGGCTTCGTGGACTTCCGCCGGACGGGTCAGCGCGATCGTCCAGACCACCGCGCTGGCCACCAGCAGCACGATCAGCAGGGCGATAGCGGGCCGGGCGTTGCGACGGCGGAAGGGGCGACCGTGCTTGTCGAACGCTGTGCCTTGAGTGATTTGCGCGACCACGTACGCACTCTAAGGCCCGGTGTTTAGCGCGAGGTAGTGCGGCTAAATACGTGATGTGACGTAAATCACACTTAAAGACTCTGTGATACGGGCACGAATCGTTTTGCGGATGCGTTCGACGCTGGTACAAAGCTTTGCTTGCAGGGTTACGAGGGGACAGATGATGGCCACTGATTACGACGCCCCACGGCGTACCGAAACCGATGACGTTTCAGAGGACTCTTTGGAGGAGCTCAAGGCACGGCGAAACGAAGCGGCGTCGGCGGTCGTTGACGTCGACGAGTCAGAGTCCGCCGAGTCCTTTGAGCTGCCTGGCGCCGACTTGTCCGGCGAGGAGTTGTCGGTCCGGGTGATTCCCAAGCAGGCCGACGAGTTCACCTGTTCGAGCTGCTTTCTGGTGCAACACCGCAGTCGCCTGGCCAGTGAAAAGGGTGGCGTGATGATCTGTACGGACTGCGCGGCCTGACTTCGATGGTCGCCGAAGTTGCCGACTAGCTGCGCAACGCCGACAACACCCGCTCGGGGTGGCGGGAGCTCACCAGCCAATACGGCGTCGGATCGTCGGCGTCGTCCAGAACCACCAGAACCATCGGGCCGACCCAGCCGCGGTGCAGCACATAGGCCGCCGGATCGAGCTGGCGCCCGAGCGCCGCGGACTTCGCTGAGCGGGGAATGTCAGCCGATCGGGCGATCACGGTGACCGGCAGGTGCGCC
>DATAZN010000245.1:0-3649 GCA_036272035.1 Mycobacterium sp.
AGAATCGCCGATTGTGGGCTGTGCAGCCGCATGACGTTGATCAGATCCAGACCGGGGAACAGCGATACGAACATGGCCGGGATGATCGCGAAGTACTTGGCGATGTCGTTGGCGATCGAGAAGGTGCTCAACGCGCCGCGGGTGATCAGCAGCTGCTTGCCGATCTCCACAATCTCGATGAGCTTGGTGGGATCGGAGTCCAGGTCGACCATGTTGCCGGCTTCCTTGGCCGCGCTGGTCCCGCTGTTCATTGCCACCCCGACGTCGGCCTGAGCCAGCGCGGGCGCGTCATTGGTGCCGTCACCGGTCATCGCGACCAGCCGGCCGCCCTCCTGCTCACGCTTGATCAGCATCAGCTTGTCTTCGGGAGTGGCCTCCGCGAGGAAGTCGTCGACCCCCGCTTCCTCGGCGATCGCTCTGGCGGTCAACGGGTTGTCGCCGGTGATCATCACCGTTCGGATGCCCATCTTGCGCATCTCGTCGAAGCGGTCCCGCATGCCGTGCTTGACCACGTCCTTGAGGTGGATGACGCCGAGCACATCGGCTTCACCGTTGTTGACGACCCCCACGACCAGCGGGGTTCCGCCGGCGGCCGAGATGCCGTCGACGATGTCGCCGAGCATGTCGGGAATCGTGCCACCCTGCTCGCGGACCCACTTGATGACCGAGTTGGCCGCGCCTTTACGCAACTGTCGTCCGTCGAGGTCGACGCCCGACATCCGCGTTGTCGCGGTGAACTCGACCCAGTGCGCGTTGTTGAGCTCACCCGGCGAGCGCTCCCGCAGCCCGTAGGCCTCCTTCGCGTAGACCACGATCGAGCGACCCTCCGGCGTTTCGTCGGCGAGGCTGGACAGTTGCGCGGCGTCAGCGAGCGCTTCGGCGGTGACGCCCCCGACGGGGAGGAACTCGGAAGCTTGCCGGTTACCGAGCGTGATCGTTCCGGTCTTGTCCAGCAGCAGCGTGTTGACGTCGCCGGCGGCCTCGACCGCGCGCCCCGACATCGCCAGCACGTTGCGCTGCACCAGCCGGTCCATGCCGGCGATGCCGATCGCCGACAGCAATGCGCCGATGGTGGTGGGGATCAGGCACACCAGCAGAGCCACCAGGACCACGCCGCTGACCCCGTTGCCGGTCAGTGCGGACGTGTCTGCCACGCCGGGGTTGTTGATCTTGGAGTAGATCGCCAGCGGCTGCAGTGTGGCCACCGCGAACAGGAAGATGATGGTCAGCGCCGCCAGCAAGATGTTCAGGGCGATCTCGTTCGGTGTCTTCTGCCGGTTTGCGCCCTCGACCAGAGCGATCATCCGGTCGATGAAGCTCTTGCCGGGCTCCTGGGTGATCTTGACCACGATGCGGTCCGACAGCACGGTGGTGCCGCCGGTGACCGCGGACCGGTCGCCACCGGACTCCCGGATCACCGGTGCTGATTCACCGGTGATGGCCGACTCGTTGACCGACGCAATGCCTTCCACGATTTCGCCGTCGCCCGGGATGATGTCGCCCGTCTCGACGACGACGATGTCGCCCTTTTGCAGCTCCGGCGCCCGAACGTCTTCTTGGATGCCCGGATTCTCCGGCGTCCAGCCCCGCAGTCGACGAGCGATGGTGTCCGCCTTCGACTTTCGCAAGGTATCGGCCTGCGCCTTGCCGCGCCCCTCAGCGACAGACTCGGCCAGGTTGCCGAAAAGTACTGTGAGCCAGAGCCAGAACACGATGAGCCAGCCGAACCATGACGAGTCGCGGATCGTCAGCACCGTCGACCAGACGGCGCCGATCTCGACGATGAACATCACCGGGTTGTGCCACAGGGTGCGCGGGTCGAACTTGCGGAGTGCGTCGGGCAGGGCTTTCGCCAGCAGTGCGGGGTCGAGCAATCCGCCCTGGACGCGACCGGTCGGTGCATGGCCGCCCGGGTGCTGCTGCGGTGAGCGCGCCGCGTGGGTCTTTGAAGCCGTAGACAATGTCATGTCAGTGAATTCCTTCAGCAAGGGGCCCGAGTGCCAGAGCCGGCAGGAAGGTCAGGGCGCACAGAATGATCGTTACTGCCGCGACGAGGCCGACGAACTGCGGTCGATGGGTGGGTAGCGTGCCTGGCGACTCCGGCGTATGGCCTTGGCGCGCAAGCGATCCAGCCAACGCCAGCACTAGGATCATCGGCAGGAACCTGGCGATCACCATGGCCACGCCCAACGTCGTGTTGTAGAACGTGGTGTTCGCCGACAGGCCGGCGAAGGCGGAGCCGTTGTTGTTGGACGCCGAGGTGAATGCGTAGAGCACTTCGGACAGGCCGTGCGGTCCGGTGTTGGCCATGCCGGCCCGCGGGCCGGGCAATCCCATGGCGATACCGGTACCGACCAAGACGAGCAACTCGGTTACCGGGAAATAGCTTGCCGCGAGCTTCATTTCGCGGGGCCTGATCTTCTTGCCGAGGTACTCCGGTGTGCGGCCGACCATCAGCCCGGCGATGAACACTGTGATGACGGCCATGATCAGCATGCCGTAGAGGCCGGAGCCGACCCCGCCGGGTGCGACTTCGCCGATCTGCATGTTGAACAGCTCAACCAGCCCGCCCAGGCTGGTGTACGAGTCGTGTGCCGAGTCAACGGCGCCGGTGGAGGTGAGCGTGGTCGACGCGGCGAACACCGAGGAGTCAGGAACACCGAAGCGCTGCTCGACACCTTCCATGGCAGTCCCGACCGCGGTCGGCACAGTGCCGTGGTGATGCAACTGCATCCACATCGTGATGGTCCAGCTGAACGTCGCGAGGACACCCATGACCGCGGCGATCGCGTAGCCCTGCTTCTTGCTGTCGACCATGCGGCCGAAGGTCCGCGGCAGCGAGAAGCTGATGGCTAGCAGCAGGAAGATCTCGACCCAATTGGTCCACCTGTTCGGATTCTCGAAGGGGTGGGCGGAGTTGGCGTTGTAGAAGCCGCCGCCGTTGGTGCCGAGTTCCTTGATCGCTTCCTGGCTGGCCACCGGTCCTCCGGTGATGGTTTGTTGCGCACCGCTGAGCGTGGTCACGACCTGGTCGTGCAGGTGGAAGTTCTGGATCGCGCCGCCGGCGATGAGCACCAGCGCCGCGATGAACGAGAGCGGCAGCAGGATGCGCACCGTGCCCCGGACCAGATCCACCCAGAAGTTGCCCAACTCGGTGGTTTTGATCCGGACGAAGCCGCGCACCAAGGCGATCGCAACCGCCATGCCCACCGCGGCGGAGCCGAAGTTCTGCACGGCCAAGCCGGCCATCTGGAGCAGGTGGCCCTGCGTGGATTCCCCTGCGTAAGCCTGCCAGTTGGTGTTCGTCACGAAGCTGATCGCGGTGTTCCAGGCCAGCGCCGGCGTCATTGGGGTCGCGGGGTCATGCAGGTGCAGCGGTAACTTGCCCTGCACCAACTGGAAGAAGAACAGGAACAGCACACTGACAGCCGAGAAAGCCAGCACGCTGCGGGCGTAGGCGAACCATGGCTGTTGAGCTTTGGGGTTGGCGCCGATGATGCGGTAAGCGAGCTTCTCGATCCGCCAGTCCCGCTCCGAGGTGTAGACGTGATACATGTAATCGCCTAGCGGCACATGCACTGCCACCAAGGCGACTACGAGCAAAGCGAGGAATGCGATCCCCGCGCCAGTTGTGCTCACTAGAACCTTT
>DATAZN010000246.1:0-5246 GCA_036272035.1 Mycobacterium sp.
CCGCCGGTATCGCGACGCAGCACGATCGCTGATGACGTGCCGCCGTCGAGCAGCACCGCGGTGTCGCTGCCAAGTCCGCGAAACAGATCTTGCACATTGTCGGGGGTATAGCTGCCGCCTTGGAAGACATACATTTCGTCACGAGGCTTGGAGTAGGCCAGTGCCGTACGGGCTGCGCTCGGCCCGCCATCGTTGAGCTGCCCGGTGTTTCCGGGAGCTAGCAGCCCGAGCCCGCTGACCCCGACGAATTGCTCGCCACGGTCCACCAGTCCGGTAACGGCCGACGTGGCGGCGTCGTAGTCATGCCCGTCCCGACCGCCCCTGGGCCACAACACCGTTGGGGCGCCTCGCGTCGGCAGGATCATGGTGGCCAAGGCGCTCCAGTTCTCGTTTCCGCCGGACAGGCCTTGCTTGCCGGCGTAGGGGATGGTGCCGGTGACCGCCTGGTTGACCCGGCCCTGGCCGTGCGTGTTGTCGACGTACGTGCCCAGCGGTGAGCTGCAGCCCGTTGAGCGCCACGAGCCGCCCTTTTGGCCGCGGATGTCGAAGAAGTTGGCGTTGATCGCAATCGTTGGCCGGTTTAGCACCTGCCAGGCCTGCACCGCGGTGTAGGTCTCCGACGCCTGGATCAGCCCATCGCCGGTGCGCGCATGCGGGTTACGTTCGCAGCGCGACTGGTAGCCCTGATGGCTGTCGACCAACAGATGCGGCTCGAGGCGTTGCGAGGCGGCTTTGATGATCATCAGATGGCCACCGCTACCGCCGTCGTACCAGTTACCAGCGGCGTTGAGCATCGGTGCCGGATGCCCGCCGCCGAAGTTGTACACCAGGTAAGACCCTTGAGTGTTGGCTATGGCACTGGCCAGCAGCTCGCGCGCCTCGGCGCGCGCAACCGGCTGCCCCGTGCTGGTCGCCAGCGTCAGACACAGCGCGGTACCGGCGCCGCAGGCTGCGATGCGCCGGAAGGCGGTGGCGAGATGTGGCACGGTTGCCCTTTCGGCGCGAACGTCATTGCAAATAGCAGAGCATTAGCCACAGGTATTACACAGCAACTTTCATAACAGCGGCGTGACGGTTCAGCCGCAGTCCAATGACGTTCGGCCACTATGCGTTTGCGACCGTTCGGCGGGCTTACTGATCGGGGTAGTCGACCTCGGTCTCCGGTGGGTCGACGACGCCATCAGGCGCATCGGCCGCCGGCACCGTCGAGACACGGTGGTAGCCGCGCCGGTCGTAGAGGCGGGTGACGATGACGCCGAGCAGCAGACCGATCACCAGGCCGCCCGCGGTCAGTTCCACCGACGCCGTCAGACCCGCATCAGCGCGGCCGCCCAGGTACAGCAAAGCCCTTGCGCCCAAGAACACTTGGTGCATCGGCTCGAACTTCGCCAGCCACTCGAAAAACGCCGGGGTGGCCTCCAGTGGCACCGTCGCGCCCGCCGATGGCAACCCGAGGATGATGAACACGAACATGCTGACCAGCACACCGACTGCGCCGAGCGCGGCGATCAGCGATGTGGATGTCACACCCACCGCGAGAATTGCGAACGCGCTGAAAAGCCATAGCGCCAGGCCGTTCTGAATCGGCATACCCATTTTGCCGGCGATCAGCAGATAGGCGGCCGCCGTCAGCAAGGCCAATACCGCCATCATCACCCACTTGATCAGCAGCGTGCGAAACCGCGAGATCTTGACCTGCTCGGCGAACCGATAGACCGGGCCGACTTCGGCCGGTACGAAGCCGAGCATCGAGTCCACCATCATGCTCACCACGATGCTGCCGGTGAAGCCGGCGATCAGCAGTAGCAACGAATAATAGAAGGCGGACAAGCCATTACCGGTGCCATCCGGAAGCACGTTGTGCACCGTCGACTTGACCTCGATCGGGTTGGCGAGCATCAACGCGACCGCTGCGGGCTCGGGGTTCTTCCCGGTCTGCTGTGCCACCTCCTGTGAAAGCCGTTGGCCCACACGCTGATCTACCATCGCGACCGCACGCTGAAGGGTTTGGCCGGCGATACTGGCACCCAGCGTGCCCGCGCGCGGGTTCGTTGAGACGACGATGACCGCCCGTTCGACGCGTCCCGGCGTCAGCGCGCTTTTCGCGTAGGCCTGCAGCTTGGACGAAAAGTTCGGCGGTATCACCGCGATGCCGTAAATCTTGGCATTATCCAGTTGCGACTTGGCTTGATCGTGGTTCAGCACCCGGACGTCGTAGGCATCGTTGTCGAAGCCCGCCTGCATCCCCTTGACGACCTGTGCGCCGGTAGGCCCGGCGTCCTGGTTGAGGATGGCGACCGGGAAATGCCGCAAGTGGCTCATCGGCTGCAGGATTCCACCGAGATAGAAGGCGGCCAGCGCCGACAACACCGCGAGCGCGACGACTATCGGGAGACCCCAAAAGCGCGCTGTTCGAGTCGCTTTCGGGTTAGCAAGGCCGTAGCGTTGGGCGGCTGCGGAGTCGTCGTCGCCATTCGCGACGGCGGAAGCTACGTGACGGGATTGCGGTTCAGACATTCCGGCTCCTCTTCGTCCGCGCCAACCCTAGTCGCCGAGTGCTGCGTGCATCTCCCAGACGAGCAATTCAGCGTCCTCGCGGGCCGCGGCGACTGTTGCCCCGGTCGACGCGGTAATCCGGGCCGCGTCACCATCGACAAGGGCGGCCTCTTCGAAGTTCACCCGCCCCCGGGCGACATACAGGTGCAGATACGGCGCCGCCGGCAGAGTGAGTGCGGCACCGGCGGGCAACCGAGCGGCATGCAACGCGGCCGATCGGTTGTGGATGGTGATCGCGGCGTCGTGGCCCGCTATCCCGGAGGCGATTGTCGTTAGGCGACCATCGAGCTCATCGTCTTCGATCGCGTGCTGCTGGTAGCTGGGCTCGATTCCGGACTCATCGGGCGGCACCCACATCTGCACGAAGCGCACCGGCTCGGTGTCGGACGCATTCTCTTCCGAGTGCGTGATGCCGGATCCGGCCGACATCCGTTGCGCGAGACCGGGATAGATGATGCCGCTGTTACCGACGGAATCGCGATGGGCCAACGAGCCTTCCAGCACCCACGTCACGATTTCCATGTCGCGGTGCGGGTGGGTATCAAAACCGCCAGCCCTCGCCACTATGTCGTCGTTGCTGACCAGCAGCACCCCGTGGTGGGTGTTGGCCGGGTCGTAGTGATAGCCGAAGGAAAACGAATGCCGCGACTGGAGCCACGACGTCGTGGTGACTGCCCGGTCGGCGGCACGCCGTATCTCAACAGTGGCGGACACGTGGTCACGCTACCCCTGGGCTCAACAACGCCTGGGCCTGCAGCAGGGCAGCGTCGAGATCGGCAAGGGCCAGCTCGTCCTGGCCGCCCAGATGAATCTCGATCTGATACTCCGGCTGGCCGTCTCGCCCGAAGATCGGCAGCACCACGAATTCGGTTGACGCCAGCTCACTTTCAAGAACACTCGTCACCGATTGCAGCGTGACGATCGTCATCAGGGCGCTCAGCTCTCGCGTCACCTGCGCGGTGGGCTCCAACGACGCGAGCACCGCGGCCAGCCGGTCGTGCAGTGAGCTATGAGCGGCATCGAACCGCCACGCTCCGTAGCCGCGGTCGCGGATCTCGGCCAGCACCAGTCGATGACCGGTGATGTCGGCGTCAGTCAGCCGTGGCGTCACCCGCCGCAGCCACCCGTCGATCGCATCCTCGTCCCGCCAGGCCATCGCGACCAAACCGAACGGCGGTCCGATCGGAAAGCGCTGACCGACCGCGTGCTCGCCGTCGGTGCCGTGGCCGACGGCGTCGATCGTGATGAGATGCGTCTGGCCGATCTTGGACATCGAGCAGCCCGCTCCCAGCGTGGTGCGCAGGATGCTGAGCGCCTCGCGGCCGCGGTCCAGCAGCGGGAACTGCGTTCGCAGGCCGTGCACCAGCCCGAACAATCCGCTGCCCAGCGTGTAGCGGCGATCGTCTCGTCGGGTCACCCAGTTGCGTCGCTCGAGTTCGGCGAGCACCAACGCGCAGGTCGACGTACTGATCCCGCAGCTTTTGGCCAACTCGGCCGATGTCCGACCGTCCGGTGAATCCGACAGCGACGCAAGCACATCCATCACGCGACCGGTGGGCGGCGACTTGACCGGCTCGGTCGCGCTGTGCGGCGCTGTTGACGAATCCATGGCGACCTTCCTACCATCCGTCCTAAATCTACTTCATAGGTTCCTAGTATTAGGAGAGATGTGTACAAGGTGGGCGTCTGGGGTCCGGGCTCCATGGGGCTGATCGCCCTGCGAGGAGTGATCGATCACCCGCAACTGCAACTCGTCGATCTCGTCGTCCACAGCGACGCCAAGGCGGGTCGTGATGCGGGGGAGTTGTGCGGGGCGGACCCCGTCGGTGTGACGGCAACGCAGGATCCCGCGGAGTTGCTGTCCGGTGACGCCGACGTGGTGGTCTATTCGGCGGCGGCCAACCTGCGGCCGGCTGAGGCGATCGACGACATGGTGTCGATCCTGCGCGCGGGCAAGAACGTAGTGTCGTGCTCGATGGTGCCGCTGGTGTACCCCGACGGCGTTGATGCAGGGTTCACTGCGCCGCTGCGCGAGGCGGCGGCCGCCGGCGGCGTGTCGTTCTTCACCACCGGGATCGACTCCGGATTCGCCAACGATGTTCTGCCGCTTGTGCTTACCGGAGTATCGCGGGTCATCGAGTCGGTGCGGGTGACCGAGATGTTCAACTATGCGACCTACCCGGACAAAGACGCCGTCTACGAGATATTGGGATTCGGCAAGCCGCCGGAGTTCACCGCATTCGCCGCGGCGCCGGGGATGTTCGCCTTCGGCTGGGGTCCGGTGGTGCATCAGCTCGCCGCGGGGCTGGGCGTCAAGATCGACAACCTGGACGAGAGCGTCGAGCGGGTGGTCGCCGAGGAGTCGTTCGACACGCCCACCGGGCACATCGCCGCCGGAACGGTCGGTGCGATGCGGTCCACGCTGACCGGATACGTCAACGGCAAACCAACTTTCGTCATCGACCACGTCACCCGCATGCGCGACGACCTTGCACCTGACTGGCCGCAACCGCACATCTCGATACCCCCGCGCGACCTCGGCTACGGCGCGGCATCCGGCCGCGGTCTCTACCGCGTCGAGATCGAGGGCTCGCCGACCATGCGCTGCGAGTTCGAGATGGCCGACGACCACGACCACGACCTGGGCGCCCGGATGGCCGGCGCATCCCGGATGGTCAACGCCATCCCGG
>DATAZN010000247.1:0-15721 GCA_036272035.1 Mycobacterium sp.
ATGCGCTGTCAGCAGCAACGGCAGCGCGAACACCACGAACCAGCCGGCCGCCAGCAGCATCGCCACTCGGACGTTGGTGCCGTCGTTGACGGGCAGGTGCAGAAACCCGCGGGTATCGCCCTTACCGATGATGCAGCCGAAATAGGTGGTCAGCAACAACCCAACGCTGCCGACGAATGCCGCCGCCAAGCCGAAGCCCGAGATCCGTCCGGAGTTCTGCGGCGTCGAAATCTGACGCAGCATCGCGTTGTACGGCACGCTGGCCAGGTCGCCGCACGCCGCGGCGATAGCAAGCAATGCCAATCCGGGCCACAAGTACTGCGGGCGATCACGAATCAGGCTCATGGCGCTCACCAGCGCCACCACCATTCCGGTCAGCACGGTCAGGGCGATGCGCCGCCGCCGTGCATCTTCGATCCACACACCGATCACCGGCGCCAGCACGGCGATCGTCAATCCGGCGATCGCCAGCGCGCGACCCAGCCAGCTGGCAGGTGGCACATCACCGGGCAAACCCTTGCCGACGGTGCCGGTCAGATACACCGAGAACACGAACGTCACGACGACGGCGCTCACGCCCGCCGAACCGGTGTCCCACAGTGCCCACGCCAACGCCTGGGTTCGCTCGGATTTGGGCGAATCGTTACTGCCGGTATCAGCCATCGTTGGTCTGTCTACCATTGGCGCATGCCGGTACCCGCCCCCAGCCCCGACGCCCGTGCCGTTGTCACCGGTGCTTCGCAGAACATCGGCGCAGCACTGGCCACCGAATTGGCAGCGCGCGGCCACAGCCTGATCATCACCGCGAGGCGCGAAGACCTGCTCAACACTCTGGCCGGAAAGCTGACCGAGAAATACGGCGTCACCGTCGAAGTCCGTCCCGCCGACCTCGCCGACACGGACGAACGCGCAAAACTGGTCGACGAGTTGGCCACCCGAAACGTCTCGATCCTGTGTGCCAACGCCGGTACCGCCACTTTTGGTCCGGTTTCCACTCTGGACCCCGCGACGGAGCGGGCCCAGGTTCAGCTGAACGCTGTCGCGGTACACGACCTGGTGCTGGCGGTGCTGCCGGGAATGATTGAGCGCAAAGCCGGCGGCATCTTGATTTCCGGCTCGGCAGCAGGCAATTCACCGATCCCCTACAACGCGACCTACGCGGCGACGAAAGCATTCGCGAATACGTTCAGCGAGTCATTGCGCGGCGAACTGCGCAAAACCGGTGTGCACGTGACGGTGCTGGCCCCGGGCCCGGTGCGCACCGAACTACCTGACCCGTCCGCGGCGTCGATCGTGGAGAAGCTGGTGCCGGGCTTTCTGTGGATCTCCACCGAATTTACCGCAAAGAAATCGCTTGATGCGTTGGCGCGCAACAAGATGCGTGTAGTCCCCGGTGTGACGTCCAAGGCGATGTCGGCGGCGAGCCAGTACGCGCCTCGCGCGATCGTCGCGCCGATCGTCGGAAGCTTCTACAAGAAGATGGGCGGCTGATCTACCGACGGCGTTTGCTGCCGCCGCCGAACATGTTGCGGATGATCTCGGTGCCCAGCGCCTTGAGGAAGGTCTGGAAGCCACGGCTGTTCACGAATCGACTGAACCAGCCAGGCTTTTTCGCCGCTTCGGGCGCGTTCTTCCCCGTCGCCGGCTGCTCGGCTGGAGCCTTTGCTTTTTCGGCTTCGATCTTCTCATACGCGGATTCCCGGTCCTTGGTCTCACCGTAGATCGCCTGCAGGGGGCTGCCTTTGGCCGCAGCGCCGATCGCGTCGTCGCCGATGGCGGCCATCAGCGAACGGGGCGAACGCAGTCGGGTCCACGCCACCGGAGTTGGGGCGCCGCGTTCCGATAGCACGGTGACAATTGCTTCGCCGATACCCAGTGACGTCAACGCCGAAGCCAGATCGTAGACATCGGTTTTCGGATAGGTGCGGACGGTCTTCGTCAGCGCCTGCTGGTCGTCGGGCGTGAACGCGCGCAGTGCGTGCTGGATGCGAGCTCCCAACTGCGACAACACCTGGTTGGGCACGTCGGTGGGCAATTGGGTGCAGAAGAAGACGCCGACACCCCTAGAGCGGATCAGCTTGACCGTCTGCTCAACTTGTTCCAGAAACGCTTTCGACGCATCGCTAAATAACAAGTGCGCCTCGTCGAAGAAGAACACCAACTTGGGTTTGTCGACGTCACCGATTTCAGGCAAGGTCCTGAAAAGGTCGGACAGCACCCACATCAGGAACGTCGAGAACAGCACCGGACGTGCGGCTTGAGCTCCGAGCTCCAGCAGCGAGATGACCCCGCGGCCCTTGTCGTCAAACCGCAACAGATCCCTGGGTTTCAGTTCCGGCTCACCGAAAAAGGTATCGGCGCCTTCGGCTTCCAGATTGACCAGGGCGCGCAGGATGACGCCGGCCGTTTGCGCGGAGACGCCGCCCAACGACTTCAAATCGGCCTTGCCGTCGTCGCTGGTGAGCTTCCCAATCACCGCACGCAGGTCTTTCAGGTCGAGCAGCTCGTATTTCTGCTGCTCGGCATAGTGGAAGATCAAGCCCAGCGTCGACTCTTGAGTAGCGTTGAGCCCCAATACCTTTGACAGCAGAATCGGCCCAAAGCTGGCGATCGTGGCACGCACTGGAACACCTAGTTGTTTGTCCGGATCACGAGCTTTGCCCAGCGACAGAAAGTCGACCGGATAGGCGGTTGCCGCCCAGTCGTCGCCGGATTCCTTGGCGCGAGCGGTGATCTTGTCATTGCTTTCACCGGGACGCGACAGACCGGACAGGTCGCCCTTGACGTCTGCCATCAGCACCGGCACGCCCGCCGCCGAGAGTTGTTCGGCGATTACCTGCAGCGTCTTGGTCTTTCCGGTGCCGGTCGCGCCGGCTACCAGACCATGCCGATTCACGGTAGCCAGCGGAATGCGGATTTGCGCGGTCGGGTCTGTCTTGCCGTCGATGACAACCGCACCCAACTCCAGGGCCTGCCCCTCGACGGCGTAGCCGGCCGCGATCCGCTGTGCGGGGTTCGCTGTCGATTCAGTGCTCATAAGACCCTTGTCTCTCCCCTACTTGCCGTGGTCTCGATCACGCACGACCTTACTGGCTGTTGCGCTCAGGCGGGGTGGCTGCAAGGCCGTCAGCTAACTTTGCCTACTGTGAATGCTGTGCGGGACGAACTGGTGTGGATCGACTGCGAGATGACCGGGTTGGACCTCAGCTCAGACAAGTTGATCGAGATCGCCGTCCTGGTCACCGACGCTGACCTGAACATTCTTGGCGACGGCGTCGACCTGGTGATCCACGCCGACGACGCGGCGCTGTCGTCGATGGTTGACGTGGTGACCCAGATGCACACCCGCTCGGGGCTTATCGAAGAGGTGCGGGCGTCCACCGTGGACCTGGCGACAGCCGAGCAGGCGGTGCTGGACTACATCCGCCAACACGTCAAGCAAGGCAAGACGGCGCCGCTGGCGGGCAACTCGATCGCCACCGATCGTGGCTTCATCACCCGCGACATGCCTGCGCTGGACTCGTTTCTGCACTATCGGATGATCGATGTGAGCTCGATCAAGGAGTTGTGCCGCCGCTGGTATCCGCGGATCTACTACGGCCAGCCGCCCAAGGGTTTGGCGCACCGCGCGCTGGCCGATATCCACGAATCCATCCGTGAGCTGCAGTACTACCGGCGCACCGCATTCGTATCACCCCCAGGCCCGACGACCAGCGAGATCGCTGCCGTGGCCGACGAGCTCGGGGTGGAAACGGCCGCGCCGGAGGAAATGGATTCGCCCGCGGAGGACTCAAGCAGTTAGTATCGACGACGCTGTACGTCGCCTCGGCGGCTGGCAGCAATGGTGGGTGTAGTTCAGTTGGTAGAGCGTCAGGTTGTGATCCTGAATGTCGCGGGTTCGAGTCCCGTCACTCACCCCAAAGGTCAGCTGGCGTTTGTTGGTTCTCCGTTTCGCCGATCAACGTGCTAGCCGGTCACGCCTTGACGCTGCCGGATTAGCGTTGACTGCGCGAGGCGGCTCTGCGCATCTCGAGTTCGAACCCGCCCGCCTCCGCCGCGTAGCCGATTGCGCCGACGGCGACACCGACCACTTGCCACAGGACGTGGCCGCTGAACAGAGCGAGTTGACCGCGGACGTTGCGACTGACGCCCACCTCGGTTCGACCACCGAGAGTTTCATTCACGCCTATAAGGCTAAAAGCGCCGCCTGTCGCTGGAACGGAGGGGCGCTCAGTCGGCGTGTCGGGTGTCGTGCGCGCGAATTAGGTTGCTAGATAACGAATGCGGCGTAACCAATCGGTATCACGCCTTGGCGTTGCCGGCGTGCCACTGATCCCACGGGATGTTCCAGTCGCCGAGCCCTTCGGTCCCCGACAGCGACGGGCCAATTGTGTTGACCACCTCGACGATGTCGCCGCGCTTGGTGTGCTCAAAGAACCATTGGGCATTGCTCGGGCTCACGTTGAGGCAGCCGTGGCTGGTGTTGGTGTGGCCTTGGGCGCCCACCGACCACGGCGCCGAATGCACGAATACTCCGCTGTAGGACATCTGGGTGGCGAAATCCACCTCGGTGCGATATCCGTTGGGCGAGTTGACCGGAACGCCGTAGGTCGACGAATCCATGATCATGTGCGCGAATCGCACACCGAGAATGTAGGTACCGCTGGCGGTGGGGGTGCTGTCCTTGCCCATCGACGTCGGCATGGTCTTGACCACATCACCGTTGACGCGCACCGTCACCATCTTCGTGTTGTCGTCGGCGGTCGCGATGACTTCGTCTCCGACGGTGAAGTGTGAGCGCACGTTGTCCTCGCCGAACACCCCGTCACCCAGGTCGACACCGTACGTGTTGACCGCGATGTTCACGTTCGTCCCAGGCTTCCAGAAATGCTCGGGGCGCCAACGAACTTCGCGCTTGTTCAGCCAATAGAATGCGCCCTCGACGGGCGGATCGGTCGTCACCACGATGGCCTTTTCGGCGGCCTCACGGTTCGCGATGGCCTCGTCGAACTGGATCGCCACCGGCTCGCCGACACCCACCACCTCGCCGTCGTGCGGCATGGCGTACGGCATCGTCAGGTTGTGCGGGGAGTGAGTCTGGAACGTCATCTGGCGAGTCGCCATTCCGCCGAGCCCGCGGGCTTTTGCGGTCAGCGTGTACATCCTGTTGTAGCCCAACCGCTCGGTAGTAGCCCAGTGCACGCCGTCGGGGCTGAGTTGGCCGTCAACAGTCCCGCCGTTTTCGTTGACCATCTCGACGGAGGCCAGCACGCCGTCGTCAGCGTTCACGGTCACCGGGCTGTCCACCGCGACGCCGACAGCGCCGTCGGTCACCGAAGCGCTGAGTTTGGGGACGAGCAGGTCACCGAACGGCGTGGCCTTGTCCATGATGGCCTTCGGCGCCGGAGCGCCGCCGCTGCCGCTGCAGGCCGCGGCGCCGAAAACGGCAAGCGG
This sequence comes from Mycobacterium sp., assembly GCA_036272035.1. Classification (GTDB taxonomy): domain Bacteria; phylum Actinomycetota; class Actinomycetes; order Mycobacteriales; family Mycobacteriaceae; genus Mycobacterium. The sequence goes on from DATAZN010000247.1 coordinate 5,455, forward strand.
CACCATCAGCACAGCCAGCAACCGCCGGCCGCGCTGCTGAGGCCTGATCAAGCGATCCCCCACCTGCGTTGTTCCCCTTCACGACCTGTAATTGTTGTGTTACTGCGGAGTATTCTAAGCGGTGGATGACCGTTAACAGTCATCAGCGATCGATCACAGCCTCGACGATTTCGTCCCCCGACGGAATGACTGTTATTGTCGCAAACGCAGTCCACCAGGATGCACGCGCCGTTAGCTCAGTTGGTAGAGCAGCTGACTCTTAATCAGCGGGTCCGGGGTTCGAAACCCTGACGGCGCACTTCAAAACGTCGGCCATGTCTATGGTCCTTGTCGACTTCGCAAATCCTGCCGCACCAGTGGTTGCTGGGAGTAGTTTTTTCTCGTGCCAGGCTGCTGATTGGCACCCCGCGCGAGAAGCTGCGCCGAAGGAGCCGCAATGGGGTTCGTCCAGCCCAACCTGCCCGTCGTCGACATGGCCGAGTGGAGCCAGAAGCCGCGTGCCGAACGGGTGGTGCCGATGGTGCGCCACATCGCTGAGAACGGCTTCGGCACCCCACTGATCATGCACGTTATGTACGGCATCAAAATCGTCCTCTACATTCTCGGTGCCTGGCTGTTCGCATGGTCCACCAACGGCATAGACGGGTTCACCAATGTCGCCGCGTGGTGGACCGAGCCGATCGTGTTCGAAAAGGCTGTGCTGTACACGATGCTGTTCGAGGTCGTAGGCCTCGGTTGCTGCTTCGGGCCGCTGGCCGGTCGCTACTTCCCGCCGATGGGCTCGATCCTGTACTGGCTACGTCCCGGCACCATCCGGCTTCCCCCCTGGCCCGACCGGGTTCCGCTGACCAAGGGAAACGACAGAACACCGTTCGACGCACTGCTCTACGGCATCCTGCTCGTGTTGCTGGTCCTTGGGTTGGTGTCCGACGGGTCCGGCCCAATTCCCGCGCTGGGCACGGCGATCGGCGTCGTGCCGCGTTGGCAGACCGTCGCGATTCTGACGGTCCTGGCCGTGATCGGCCTGCGAGACAAGGTCATCTTCCTGGCCGCCCGCGGCGAGGTGTACGCGCCGCTGGCGCTGGTGTTCCTGTTCCCCGGGGCGGACATCGTCGTCGGGGCCAAGGTGGTCTTCATGGTCATCTGGCTGGGCGCGGCGACGTCCAAGCTCAACCGGCACTTCCCCTTCGTGATCTCGACGATGCTGGCGAACAACCCGTTCATCCCCTCGGGCGCGCTCAAGCGCGCGTTGTTCAAGCGTTATCCGGATGACTTGCGGCCCAGCGGATTAGCGGGTTTCATCGCCCACTTCTCGACCGCCGTGGAGGGGCTGGTGCCGCTGCTGCTGTTCCTCTCGCACGGCGGCTGGCCGACGACCATCGCCGCGTTCGTGATGATCGTGTTCCACCTGAACATCCTGTTGGCTTTCCCGATGGGAGTGCCGCTCGAGTGGAACGTGTTCATGATCTTCGGGGTGTTGTGGTTGTTCGTCGCGCACGCGCGGCTGGGCCTGTCGGATCTCGCCAACCCGCTGCCGGTCGCCATGTTGTTTGCGGTCGTCGCCGGAACCGTCGTCATCGGAAACCTGCTCCCCCGCAAGGTGTCCTTTCTGGCCGGGATGCGTTATTACGCCGGCAACTGGGACACCACGGTGTGGTGCGTCAAGCCTTCGGCCGACGAGAAGTTCCGCATCGGCTCCCGCGCGCTCGGCCCCATGTACCACTTACAGCTCGAGCGGTTGTACAAGACGAAGGAGGAGGTGCTGGTCCCCATTCATCTCGCGTTTGCCTTCCGGGGGATGAACACGCACGGCCGCGCGCTCTACACCCTGGTCCACCGTGCGTTGGCCGGCTACGACGAGGACGACTACAACCTGTGCGAAGGCGAGAATCTCTGCTCAATGGTTCTCGGCTGGAACTTCGGCGACGGGCATATGCACAACGAGTGCCTCATTGACGCGCTACAGCAGCGATGCGGGTTCGAGCCCGGCGACGTGCGAGTGGTGATCCTCGACGCGCAGCCCATCCACATCCAGCGCCAGGAGTACCGGCTGGTGGATGCGGCGACGGGCGAATTCGAGCGGGGCTACGTCGACGTCGACGACATGGTCACCACCCAACCCTGGGCGGACGACCTCCCCGTACACGTTCAGCAGAGCACCGCGACCGGCCAGGCGTAATCTACCGCCGCGGGCAGTCGGTGTTGACGCGTTGCGGCGCAAGCACAATCGAGTTGATGAGAGGTGCGCCAGCCGCGTTCTCTACGGAAATTCGGGTGGGTCTGTGAGTCCTGTTCGGGCCTGGTCGATTTGGCCGTAGGCGTAGCTCACCATCGCGGCAGTTGTCAACGTCCCACCTCTGCGGGCGAGCGATTCATAGGTCTGGTTGCCGAGGACATCGCGCAGATCGGTGATGGCGGTGGTGAACTCGGGGTTCGCTGTCGCGGTGAGGAGACTGAAGGCGAAGCCAGCGATGGTGGCCGCCGGTTCAACGCGTCCGAGCCGGTCCAAAAGGGCAGCGAGGACAGTCAGCGGGAAACGGATCATGGTCGTGTTGCCCGCGTCGTGGAAATTCCGGACCGCAAGTGCGACATAGTCGAGCGCGGCCAGCGGGTCACCGTACTCGGCTTCGAGGCGGGCCAGACTGCCCGCGATGCGTGTTTCGGTATTGCGGTTGCCGCTCTCCTGGGCGATCACCAGACCGCGGCGCTGCGCGTCCAGCGCCGCGGCGGGATCAGCGTCGCCGAACGCGTAACCGTAGGCGTAGAGCGCAAACGAGAGCGCAGCCGGGTTGCCGGTGGCCTCGGCAACCTCGATCAGGCCATTCGCGGCGGCCCTGGCCTCCTCACCGCAACCCGCGACCGTCAGTGCGACGGTCAGGAATGCCGTGGTGATCCCGTGGGTGTCGCGACCGAATGCGAGCCGCGCGCGGCACCATTCGACCTGCCGTTCGGGTTGGCCGAAGTGCAGGTATGCAGCGCCGAGCGCGCCCTCGAGGCCGAACGGCACCTCGTCGTGGCGGCCACTGCCGATCACCAACTGGCCGGCGTCGCTGTAGCCAACAGCTGCCTCGATCCGTCCGGGCCACCAGCACGAGGACGCCATCGCATACAGGAATGCGAGTGTCGGAAGATCGGCGGTGCGGGCGGGCTCGATGAGCTGCTCGGCCCACGCTATCGGCTCGTAATTGTGCATCCAAAAGCCAAGCCATGCCGACCATGTCGCGATGGTGGCGGCGACGTCGAGGTCGCTTTGGTCGGCGGCCCACCGATATGCGGAACGCAGGTTGGCCAGCTCAACGGTGAACCAGTCGTAGGCCTCCCGCTGGTTGGGGCTGTCCCACAGGGCCATGATGTCGGCTTCGCGTCTGGCGAAGTAGCGCGAGTGGGCGGCCCGAAACTCGGATGCTTCGCCGCGGGCGACGAGTTGTTCCTCGGCGAATTGGCGGATCGTCTCCAGCATCGAAAACCGGGTCCGCCCCGAAGACCTCTCGGCGACCAGCAGCGACTTGCGCACCAGGGCGTCGAGCAGATCCAAGATGGCGAACTCATCACCGGAACCCGTGACGGCGCAGGCACTTTCGAGGTCGAATCCCCCGGCGAACACCGAACACCGCTCCAACAGCGGTTTCTCCGCCTCATCGAGCAGGTCGTAGGACCACGCCACCGCGTGGCGCAGTGTCTGGTGGCGTGACAGCCCACGCCTGGAACCGACCAGCAGCCGGAATCGCTGATCGAGACGATCACGCACCTCGCTGGCGGTCATCGACGCCATCCGCGAGGCCGCCAACTCGATGGCCAGCGGGATCCCGTCTAGGCGGCGGCAGATCTCCACCACCGCGCTCGCCTCATCGGTGGTGGCCATCGAGAACCCGGAAGCGACGCCGCGGGCGCGCTCGATGAACAAATCCACTGCGGCACTGTCGATGCCCGCGCCAAGGTCCAGCGAGGGCACCAGCCACATTTGCTCGTCGGGGATCCCCAACCGTTCGCGGCTGGTGGCCAGGATCCTCACCGTCGCCGACTGCGCGAGGATCGACTCGATCAGGTCGGCTGCGGCGTCGCGCACGTGCTCGCAATTATCGAACACCAATAGCCGCATCCTGCCGTCCAACGCGGCGGCGACGGTCTCGCTGACACTCATTCCGGGTTGCTGGGTAATCCCCAGGACTGCGGCCACTGCATCGGGCACCGACGCCGGATCGGTAACCGCAGCCAGTTCGAAAAACCAGACACCATCAGGAAATTCATCGACGAGACGTGCCGCGACCTCCAACGCCAGCCGGGTCTTGCCGACTCCGCCGACACCGGTCAACGTCACGAGTCGATGAGCCTTGACCGCGGTTTGCACCTCGTCGAGTTCGGATTCGCGTCCGATCAAGCTGCTCGTCGCACGCCGCAGATTTCCCGGATTCGTATCGAGCGCCCGCAATGGCGGAAAATCCGTCGCCAAACCCGGCGCACGCACTTGGAAGACCCCGACCGGCGTCGGCACGTCCCGCAACCGTCTGGCTCCCAGATCCATTAGATCAACGCCGCTGAGCAGAACGGCCGTCGAGTCGGCCAACAGGATCTGACCACCATGTCCGGTGGCCATCACCCGTGCCGCACGATTGAGCACCGTGCCGAAGTAGTCGCTATCGCGCAGTCCGGCTTCGCCGGTCGCCAGCCCCATCCGCACCGGCAACTGAAGCTCGCGCTGCGCAGCGACCCCAGCATTCACCGCAGACCGAGGCGACGCGAACGCGGCGCATACGCCGTCACCGGTGTGTTTGAACAACCAACCGCCGTGCCCCTCGATCGCCGAGCGCAACACCTCGTCATGTGCGGCCAGGGCCGCCCGCATCCCCTCCGCGTCGGCCTCCCACCGACGCGTCGAACCCTCCACATCGGTGAACAAAAACGTCACCACTCCCGAAGGAGCAGCCGCCGTGGACACCCACGAAGAATGCCACACCAAACAGCAGAGCGCGGGCGTGCCGAATGCTACGTCTGCGGATCCGGCGGGACCTCATGCCGCGGTTGGTACAACAGTGCACGAACCAGCGGGCGCGGCCCGACGGACCGAAGCATCTGGCTGGCCGGGCGGACCCGTACCCGCTTCGGCCACCAGAACCAGCGTCCCATCACCGTCATGATCGACGGCGTGATGAACGATCGGACGACGAAGGTGTCGAACAGCAGGCCGAGGCCGATCGTCGTGCCGAATTGGCCGATCGCCCGCAGATCGCTGGTGATCATCGTGGCCATGGTGACGGCGAACACCACACCAGCGGCAGTCACCACCGGGCCGGTAACACCCATGCCGCGGATGAGTCCCGTTTTCAGGCCGGCTCCGATCTCCTCTTCGATCCGGGACACCAGCATCAGGTTGTAATCGGATCCCACCGCCAAGAGCACGATTAACGCGAATTCGGTTGCCACCCAGTGCAATTGGAAATTAAGAAGGTGCTGCCAGATCAATGTCGAGAACCCGAAGGCAGCGCCCAGCGACATCACGATCGTGCCGACGATGACGGCCGCAGCGACCAAAGCGCGGGTGACGATCACCATGATGATGAATATGAGCACGATCGAGGCCACCGCGGCGATCATCAGGTCGTACTTGGCGCCGTTGGCGATGTCGTAAAACGTCGCGGCCGTACCGCCGAGGTAGATGTCGGCGTTCTGCAGCGAAGTGAGTTTCAGCGCCTCCTTGGCCGCTTTGCGCTCCTGATCGACGGACGCGATGCCCTCTGTCGTCGCCGGATCCACCGCGTGGGTGATGATGAAGCGCGCGGCCTTGCCGTCCGGCGATATCATCAAGCTCTCTCCCAGCTTGAAGTCCGGGTTCTGGAAGATCTCGGGCGGCACGTAGAAGAGGCTCTCCACCTGAGAGTCGTTGAAGGACTTGCCCATCACGGCGTTCGTGTCGGTCAGCCGGTCGAACTGATCGATCAGGCTGGCGAACGAGCTGTAGATGGTCAGCGTCGTGTCCCGGATCGCCTTCGAGGTGGCGATATTCTGAGGGATGATCTCCAGCAGTTCGTGCGTAGCTGCGGCCGTGTGATTGAGGTCGTTGGTGAGATTGTGGAACTTCTCGGCGAGCTGATCGAACCCGTCCAACGAGTCGAACAACGCTCGCGTTGACCAGCAGATCGGGATGTCGAAGCAGTGCTTGTCCCAATAGAAATAACTGCGAATCGGCCGGTAGAAGTCATCGAAATCCGCAAAATGGTCGCGGATTTCGTCCGTGATGGCCGCAGTTTCCGCCGTGGTTTTCGCGCTGTCGTCCGTAGCGTTCGCGAGGTCCTGAGTCACCTTGTACTGGCGCTCTAACAGAGAGATCAGGGTGTCGAGGTAACCGGTGATCTTCTTGATGTCGGCGATACGGTCCTTCAGGTAGTTCAGGTTGTCGCGGATCGGCGCGGTCTGCACACTGAGCTGGAACGGAATGGACCCGTCTTGAATTGGCGGGCCAAGTGGCCTGGTGATGCTCTGCACCCGCTCGATGCCGGGCACGTGGAAGATTGCGCTGGCAATTTTGTCCAGGACCAGCATGTCGGTGGTATTGCGCAGATCGTGGTCCGATTCGATCATCAGGAGGTCCGGGTTCAGACGGGCCTGGGTGAAGTGTTGATCGGCCGCGTTGTACGCCTTGACTGACGAAGCGCTCTCCGGCAGGTAGTACAGGTCGTTGTAGCGCGGGTTGAAGCCCATCAAGCCCAGGGCGCCGACTAGCGCCAGGATGACGGAGATGGCGAGGATGGGCGCCGGCCACCGCACGATGGCCGTCGCCACACGGCGCCAGCGTGTGTAGTTGAACTCGCGCTTCGGGTCGAACAGACCGAAGCCGCTTGCGACGACGATCAGCGCCGGCGTCAGGGTCACCCCGGCGGTCACCACTACCAGCAAACCTACTGCGCAGGGAAACGCCAGCGAGCTGAAGTAGGGCAGCCGAGTGGCTTTCAGACAGAACAGCGCCCCAACAATCGTCAGACCAGAGCCCAGTACCACCTTGCTGACACCGGCGAAGGTGTCGTAATAGGCGGCTTCGCGTTCCAGCCCCCGTTCGCGGCCCTCCTGGTAGCGGCCGACCATGAATATCGCGTAGTCGGTACCCGCCGCGATGGCCAGTGCCGTCAGCAAGTTGACGGCGAAGGTGGACAACCCCATGATGCCGGTTTCGCCCAGCAGTGCCACCACGCCGCGGGCGGTGGCCAGTCCGACGAACAGGATGACCATCGTCAGCAGCACGGTGCCGATGGATCGGTAGACGAACATCAGCATGATCGCGATGATGACGATGGTGATGATCGTCATCATGGCCAGGCTCGCGTTGCCGACAACGATCGTGTCGTCGGTCAGGGCTCCCTGACCGGCGACGTAGGCCTTCACCCCCGGCGGCGGCTTCGAATCCTCCACAATCTTGCGAACAGAATCAACCGACTTGTCGCCGACGGCTCCGCCCTGATCACCCTTGAGGTTGACCTGGACGTAGGCGGCTTTGTGGTCGTAGCTCTCGACACCCGAGGACGTAAATCGCTGCCCCCAGAAATTCAGCGCATGCTCGACGTGTTCGGTGTCCTGCTGCAGCTTCTTGACCAGATCGTCGTAATACTCGTGAGCGTCCTGGCCGAGAGGTTTGTCGCCAACCAGGGTCACCAGGACGAGGTTGTCGGAGTCGTATTCCTTGAATTTCTCCCCGATGTGCTTCATCCCGGTCACCGAAGGCGCGTCGGATGGCGAGAGCGGCACCGAGACGTCCTCGGCAACCTTCTCCAACTGTGGCACGAAGACGTTGACGCCGACCGCGAGCAGCAGCCAGAACACGACGATCGGAAACGCCAGGACGCGGATGGTGCGGGCCATACGCGGTTTGCGCTCAACTTCGGTTCGCTGCGCGACGGGGATTTTGTCCGTGTCGCTCGTTTCGTCGGCGTCGCTCGTTTCGTCGGTCACGCGGATTTATCCAAGCAGGACACCTGCGCGTCCCGGGTGTTGACCTGTTGTTGATCAACCAATTTGCCGTCGACGGTGATCCGGCAGCTGATGGTGGGGCCGTCACCTTGGGCGACGACGTAGGCGAAGATGCCGGGCATCTCGGCGACGATCGTCTTCGACCACGGCAACGTGGTGAAGTTGGCCTTCTGCGGTAATGACTCCGCATCCATCCAGTTGACGACGCCGGTCGTCCCGGGTGGTCCCAGGATTTCGTAGACGGCGGTCTTGGCCGCGTACGGCGGGGTCGCATCCCGAGGATCGGGCTTGGACAAGCCGGGTCCAGGAAAGACGCCGTTGAGTCGTCCCACTGCGACGCCGCCGATAATCAGTGCCACGAGAACCACGAGTGGAACCCATGTGCGCTTGAGAAGCCTCAACAACACCGTGCCCCCCGATCAGGAATGCTCGACGGGCTGATATTAAGCCATTTCTTCGCGGGCGCCACCGCTAGCCGAACGCCATGGCTTCCGGGTTCATTCCTGCGGCGCGCCGCAGGCGTCGGAGCCGGGCGGCCCGCCTGGGCCGTGGCCGCACCGCTCGTTGTGCTCCACCCGATCGGTTTGCTAGGCGACGACGTGACGCCAGGGTGGAGTACTCGCATGCGGACAGCGCAAAGCGGCGGTCAAGGGCGGATACGCACGGCCGTGTTTGTAAGGCGAAAGGCCCTCGGAGACAGTTGTGCGGTCGCAGACATGGAAACGTTATGCGCTACAGGCGATTTCGCCGTGAGGTGCTGATTTTCTGCCGTTGACCTATTGCCCGTCGGTCTCATCGAAATGACCGCGGTCGTGTCGACCTTCGGTGATAGCGAGAATCGAAGACGACTGAGTTAGTTTCAGAAAATAATTAATTCGTTGCACGCCATGCGTTTTGCCAGACGTCGATTGCTCGCCGTCGATCTGAAATCAGCACCGATTTAGGGCAATGGCGCGTACCCTGACCTGCATGGCTACCAACACCAAGGTCAAGACCAAGACTTGCGTACATTGCGGCCACACATTCGATCCGAACGACCGATGGCGTGACCTGTCCGATCCGGAGTGGCTTCCGGCCGCATCAGTTTATTGTTCGCAATATTGCAGTGACCGATACCATCTCGAAATGGTGCATTGCTGCTCGACCCACATGAAAGAGAAGGCTCGGCGCGAAGCCGCCAGGGCGGCGCGCTGATCCGCGCTTCCACCAGATCACGGACTCGCCACTTCTGCAACGGATTGGCATTTAGCGCGAGACTCCTTGCAAATCAGCGAGACCGTCCTGGATCCCGTCATTTATTTGGTCCGACACAGTAGGTCCACCAACTGCGGCCGTGGGTCTACCCCCACAGCTACAGCTAAGGACATCGAACGCGCTGGGGTCGGCGCTCGCCGGTATGGCTACCCCCACCGCAACACTGAGCGCAACAGCGGCGCTGCACAACACTTTTGTGATCACCAGATGCCGAGCCATTGGTCGCGGTGCATGTTGCGCTTCCAGTGCGCCCTGCGGCGGGCCTCCCGCTCGTCTTGCCACCCGAGCCACCGGTCGCTGAACCTGTCAAGCATCCTGTCAATTGCGATCACCACTGGGTCTGGGCCGGCGATGGAGAGTGCGGTGTGCCTCATGCCCTCATCGTTGCCCTGCGGCGGGGCCTCGTCGCCCATGCCAGCGCCAAACCGCGCTACCTGCTACCTGCACAACTCTCGGCCGGTATCCGTTGCGCCTCTCTCCGCGACTGCACGATTGCGCGGCGCGCCGGGCTGAAACTGAACGGGGTTGGCGAAACATACAGCAGCTTCGCAGCTGTTCCGAGGGCGTCTTTGACGGTTCCGCGGTAGCGTTGAGCCAGCCGAGTCCAGTTCGGGAGGTTGACCATGTGCCATTACCTCATCACCGTCGAGTTCGACGACGGTCAGCTAGCGACCACGCGATACTCGTCGCCGAGTGATGTGAGAACCAAACTCGCTGAAGTCGTTAACGATTTGACGGACGCCGACGGCATCGAGCACTTCCGCAGCGTTACCGTCACTCAAGCTGCCTGACAGCTCAGCGCTGTTGGTATTCAGACACTTATCGCGGTTGCGGGAATTTAAGGATCCTACTTAGTCGTTGCGCCACGGCTCGCCCGGCGGGATGAAGCGCAACCCACGACGGCGGTCACGGCATTGCCTGGGCCCAATCGATATGTCCTTCGAAGCCAAGCGTTTTCGCCATGTCGCGGTAGCGATCCCGGAAGTCCGCGTAGGACGCAGCCTCTCCCCGAGCCTGCGCCAGGCGAGCCCGCAGCCGCAGCAGCCAAATCTCGCGC
>DATAZN010000248.1:0-10850 GCA_036272035.1 Mycobacterium sp.
TGGAGTCGTCATGATCGTTCTCGGGATCGTTTTGCTCGTCATCGGATATTTCGTTCCAAGCCTCAGCATCTTGTACACAATTGGCGGCATTCTCGTGGTCATTGGTGTGATTCTGTGGGTTCTGGGCGCCGTCGGTCGGCCGGTGGGCGGTCGTAAAGTCTGGTTCTAACCCGCTGACCCCTCGAGGCTGGCTCACAGCTGGCCCATAGGAGCGCCATAGCAATGCCCCATCGGGCTGCGCATACTAGGTAGTTGTGAGCCAACCCCAAGCCCCGGTCGAACGCATTGTCATGCGTCGTGCCGACGGGAACCCAATCAACGTGCTGGTGGTCGATGACGAGGCCGTCCTCGCCGAAATGGTGTCGATGGCATTGCGTTACGAAGGCTGGAACATCGCCACCGCTGGCGATGGAGCGGCAGCTCTGGAATCCGCGCGATCGCAGCGGCCGGACGTTGTCGTTCTCGACGTGATGTTGCCCGACATGAGCGGGCTGGACGTGTTGCGGAAACTTCGCGAAGAGACCCCACAGCTCCCGGTGCTGCTACTGACCGCAAAGGACGCCGTCGAGGACCGGATTGCCGGGCTCACCGCCGGGGGCGACGACTACGTCACCAAGCCGTTCAGCCTGGAAGAAGTGGTGCTGCGGTTGCGCGCACTGCTGCGGCGCACCGGGGTCACGACGGAGGACAGCGGCGCACAGCTGATCGTCGGCGACCTGGTGCTCAACGAGGACAGCCACGACGTGACCCGCGCCGGTGAGCCAATCTCGTTGACGTCCACCGAATTCGAGCTGCTGCGCTTCATGATGCGCAACTCCAAGCGGGTACTGAGCAAGGCGCAGATCCTGGACCGGGTGTGGAGCTACGACTTCGGCGGTCGCTCCAACATCGTCGAGCTGTATATCTCCTACCTACGCAAGAAGATCGACAACGGGCGTGAGCCCATGATCCACACGCTCCGCGGCGCCGGCTACGTCCTCAAGCCGGCACGCTAGCCATGGGCCAGGCTTGGTCCCTTCGGTTTCGGCTGTTGGTCGGTCAAGTCGTCGTCCTGGCCGTCGTGTGTATTGGAATCGGCGCGGCGACCGAGCTCGCGCTGTACCGGTACCTGGTCGCACAGCTCGATACTCAGTTGCGCGACGCCTCGCAGCGTTCGGTGCGGATAATCGGCGAACCGCCCACCGCGCCGTGGCGGCATCACCTGCGGGCGTTTCCCCGACCGGGCCCGGGCCCGGTGTTTTTGGACGCTCCGGGCCAGCCGGTGGGCATGGTCGCGGCAGTCATCAGCCAGGGCGGGGCGATCGAAGCCGGTTACCTGACCACCGCCGGTGGTCGCGCCGCATTGACCGACGCCGCCCGGGCTGAGCTGGGCGCGCTGCCGGTGAACAGGCCGCCTGCGACCATAAACGTCGACGGCTTGGGCCGTTATCGCCTGGTCGCCGCATTCGCCCGGCGCAGCGGTGACGTCGTCATCACCGGGCTGTCGATGTCCGACGTCGACGCGACGATGATCCGCGTCCTGCTGATCTTCGGCGTCGTCACCGTGATCGCCGTCGCGGCGGCTACCACCGCCGGCATCGTCACCATCCGACGGGCGCTGGCCCCGCTGCGGCGGGTCGCCCAGACCGCCGGCGAGGTCGTCGATCTGCCGCTAGACCGCGGCGAAGTCGCACTGCCGATGCGGGTCCTCGAGTCAGATGCCAACCCGCGCACCGAAGTTGGTCAACTGGGCTCCGCGCTCAACCGAATGCTCGACCACATCGCTGCCGCGTTGTCTACCCGGCAGGCCAGCGAGACGCGGGTGCGGCAATTCGTCGCCGACGCCAGCCACGAGCTGCGGACCCCGTTGGCCGCTATCCGTGGTTACACCGAGCTGGCCCAGCGCGTGGGAGACGACAGCGATGCCGTGGCGCATGCGATGAGCCGCGTACAGTCCGAAACCGAGCGGATGACCCACCTCGTGGAGGACCTACTCCTGTTGGCCCGCTTGGACTCCGGGCGGCCGCTGGAACGCGAATCGGTGGACCTTTCGCGGGTGGCAGTCGACGCGGTCAGCGATGCGCACGTCGCCGGGCCGGATCATCAGTGGGAGCTCGATCTGCCCGAAGAGCCGGTGATCGTCCTGGGCGACGCGGCCCGGCTGCATCAGGTGCTGACCAACCTGTTGGCCAACGCCCGCGTGCATACCAGTCCGGGAACCGTGGTGACCACTCGATTGGAATCCGATGGAACGCATGCCGCGCTGAGCGTGTGCGACAACGGGCCTGGAATACCGGAGCAACTGCAGTCGGAGGTATTCGAGCGCTTCGCCCGCGGCGACACATCGCGATCCCGCAAAGGCGGCAGTACCGGCCTGGGCCTGGCCATCGTCTCGGCGGTGGTGAAAGCACACAACGGCACGATTACGCTGGACAGCGCGCCGGGGCATACCGACTTCACGGTTCGATTGCAGCCAGCTGAGTCGTGAAACTCAAAGACATACAACAGGATTGATCATCCTGCGGGGAAATCCACCGTGCAACAGCGACGCCGGGTCGTCGCTGTCGCGCCGTGCGATTCGATCGGGATCGAGGCCCTAGGGGCAGGTCACATCGATTTCGAAGGGCTTGTTCACGGGCTGCATCGGGTTGGCCATGTCCACCCCGGTCGCAGTCCCGCTGACCTTGTACTTGCTGCCGTCCTTGGTCGCGCTGGCGTTGCCCTGGCCGGTGCCGGCGGTGTAGCCAAGCGTCACACCGTTGACGTTGCCCAGCCCGACCGACTTCACCGACGGCGGGTTGGCATCGGTCAGCACGACGCCGATGCCGGTTTGTGCGCCACCGATGGCGATGTTGAAGTTGCCCGCGGCACTGGTGCACGCAACGGTGCCCTGCACGGTCTGGTCTTTGCCGTCGATGGTGACTTTCGCTGTTGAGGAGCCACTCGACGCTGCCGCGGTGCTCCCGTTCGACGATGCGCTGGAGCTGCTCTTCTTGTCGCTCGAACAGCCAGACAGACCCACGACGACGATCGCCAGCCCTGCTGCGGCGACCGTTACTGAACGCTTCACCCGGTTCTCCTTTGTTGTTGTGGCGGCCCGTCAACGTTGACGGACCGTTTCGGCAGTATGCAGGTTTGCTGGAACCGCGGATAGCGAATTGAGCAAAAATTAAGCTCCCTGTTGAGACGGCCTGACGCCGCTTCAACAGAAATTTGCCGGTCGTATTCCTATGCGGCCAATAGCGACGTCTAATCCGGGACCGGTTAAATGTCGAAGACCCGCGATAATGTTTGCCTATCTGTCGCTTCCAACACGGGTGTAATAGTGGCAATGTCTGTCCCGTGAAGCACAAGGCGCCGACCGCGGCTATCGCATCCGCACATCAGAATCGCCGGCTACCACTAGACGACATAGCCGATTTCGCAGACGCCGACCGGGGCTTCATCGGCGCGCTGACGCCATGCGTCGTCAAGGCTGCCGACGGACGAGTGGTGTGGGACAACGACCGGTACTCGTTCCTCACCGGTTATGCGCCGCCATCGGTAAATCCCAGTCTGTGGCGGCAGTGCCAGCTGACCGCCAAACAAGGCCTGTACGAAGTCGTGCCGGGCATCTATCAGGCACGCGGGCTGGACATCTCGAACATCAGCTTCATCGAGGGCGACGCCGGCCTCATCGTGATCGATCCGCTGGTCTCCACCGAGGTGGCCGCCGCAGCGCTGCAGCTATATCGTATCCACCGGGGTGATAGGCCGGTTGTCGCGGTCATCTATACGCACAGCCACGTCGACCATTTCGGGGGCGTGCTCGGAGTCGCTACCCAGGCCGAGGTGGATGCGGGCAAAGTGGCCGTGCTGGCACCCGAGGGGTTCACCGAGCACGTCGTGCAGGAGAACGTCTACGCGGGGCCGGCCATGGCACGGCGCGCCACCTACATGTACGGCTCCTTGTTGGAGCCTGGTCCGCAAGGACACGTCGGTTGTGGTCTGGGCCAGGGTCCCTCGCAAGGCGAGATAGGGCTGATCGTGCCGACCGTCGACGTCAAGAGCACCGGTGAAACTCACACCATCGACGGCGTCGAGATCGAATTCCAGATGGCACCCGGCACCGAAGCGCCCGCCGAAATGCATTTCTATTTCCCGCGATTCCGCGCGTTGTGCATGGCCGAAAACGCCACGCATAACCTGCACAACCTGCTGACGCTTCGCGGCGCACTGGTTCGCGACCCGCATGCCTGGTCGGGATATCTGACTGAGGCGATCGACTCCTTTTCCGACCGCGCCGATGTGGTGTTCGCCTCCCACCACTGGCCGACCTGGGGACGCGCGCGCCTCGTCGAATTCCTGGCGCTGCAACGCGATTTGTACGCCTACTTGCACGACCAGACGTTGCGGATGCTGAACCAAGGGCACACCGGCGCCGAGATCGCTGAGACGCTGCAGATGCCCCCGGCGCTGGACAGGGCGTGGCACACCCACGGCTACTACGGCTCGGTCAGCCACAACGTCAAGGCGGTCTATCAGCGCTACATGGGCTGGTTCGACGGCAACCCGGCCCGGCTGTGGCCGCACCCGCCCGAAGCGCTGGCCGGCCGATACGTCGAGGCGATCGGCGGTATTGACCGCGTCGTCGAGCTTGCTCAGCATGCCTTCGACTCGGGCGACTTCCGTTGGGCGGCAACGCTGCTGGATCACGCCGTGTTCGCCGACAGCGACCACAACGGCGCCCGCACGCTGCTCGCCGACACGTTGGAGCAGTTGGCTTACGGAGCGGAGAACGCGACGTGGCGCAACTTCTTTCTGTCCGGAGCGACTGAATTGCGCGACGGCAACTTCGGTACTGCGACGCAGACCTCCTCGCCGACGTTGATGTCGCAGCTGACGCCGGAGCAGATCTTCGACGGCTTGGCCATCAGCGTGAATGGACCTCGCGCGTGGGACTTGGACATCGCGATCGACGTGACGCTGGCCGATCACGACGCCAACTACCGGCTCGCACTGCGCAACGGTGTTCTGGTACAGCGGCGGGTGCCCGCCGATGCGGCCACCGCCAGCGTGACCATCAAGCTGGACAACGCTTTTCGTCTGCTAATGCTGGCGACGGGCGACTTCAGCTCGCCGGGTGTCGAGATCTCCGGCGAGCAGGCGGCGTTGCAGCAGTTCCTGGGCGTCATCGAGCGGCCGGATCCGTCGTTCAACATCATCACGCCGTAGCGGACCGCGGCGTCACATTCGCCTCAGCAGTCCCCGGCCCGGCTGGGCACCGACGTGCCCGCCTTCGAGCGACAACTCGACAGGTAGGGCACGTGATGGCGGGACTTGTCGCTCGAAGGTGGGCACAGCGCCTGCCCCGCTGTGGAGAGATGCGCGTGACGGATGGGACTTGTCACGTCGTGACGTCGATGAGCACTTTCCCGATCGCCTTGCGGTCGGCCACATGCCTGAGCGCGGCCGCGGTGTCAGCCAGCGCAAACCGAGCGCCGATGTAGGGCCGGATCACGCCCGATGCGAACATCTGCGCCAACTCCCGCATATCGCGTGCGGAGTCGTCCGGCCGGTCGCTCACGAACGTGCGGATCTCCATGCCGCGGATCGTTATTCCCTTGAGCAGCACCAGGTTCAGCCGAATGGAGGGGATCTCGCCGGCGGCGTAGCCGAGGGTGATGAAGGTCCCGCCGCGGGCAAGTCCGCGCAGTGCCGGTTCGGCATAAGGACCCCCGACCGGGTCGAGCACGACCCGCGCGGCATCGCCGGTGAGCTCGCGGATACGGCTCTTCAGGTCCTCCCGGTCGTAATCGACCGTCGCTTCCGCGCCGCGCTGCTGGCATAGTTCGAGTTTTTCCGCACTCGACGCGGCGGCCAGCACCCGGGCCTTCATGGACACCGCCAGATCGACGGCCGCCAGGCCCACCCCTCCCGCGGCGCCGAGGACGACCACCCAATCGCCCGGTTCGACCGCGGCGATCGATCGCAGCGCGTGATAGGCCGTGCGGTAGGTGACACCGAACGCCGCAGCGGACGCGAAGTCGACGGCGTCCGGTATCTCGGTCACCATCGCCGAGTGCAGGAGCGTTTGCTCGGCGAACGCGCCGACGAACGTGGCGGCCGAAACGCGTTGGCCTGCGCGGTAAGGCACGCCTTCACCGACCGCGATGACTTCCCCGGCGAGCTCGCTGCCCGGAGTGAACGGCACCGGAGCCTTGACCTGATACTTGCCTTCGATCATTAACACGTCGGGGAAGTTGACCGCCGCTGCATGTACCCGCACCACCAGCTGGCTCGGTCCCGGCACCGGATCGGCGACCTCGTCGACAACCAGGTCTTCCGGCGGTCCGTAAGAGTGGCAGACAACGGCGCGCATCAGCGCACTCCCAGTCCGCGCAAACAGAACTTCACCAAATGGTCGACGTCGACCGCGGCGGGCCGCTCCGCGGAATCCAGGTACCGGCGCATGGCCGACACCGTACAAAGGAAGACAGCGTCGGCGTCGCGGTGAGCATCATTGCTGCCGAGTGCGGCAATCGGATCGATCAGCAGGTCGCACATCGGCCGCATGATCGCGTCGTCCGCGGCCCGCCAGTCGGTGGTGGCCGAAACCTGGCCCGCGGCAGCACGACTCATGCTAATCAGGTGTGGGTCGGCGACTTGGGCGAGGGCGCCCTCGATCCAGCGGCGCACCTGACCGGCCGGTGTGCGCTCCTTGGTCATCTGGTGCTGCAGGTAGGAGACGACGATGGCGACGCCCCGTTCCATCACCGCGAGGATCACGTCGTCCTTGCCGGCGAAGTAGCGGTAGAACGCCTTGTTCGACGATCCGGCCTCGGTGACGATGTCGCTGACCCGCGGCGGTTCCGGCGCCACCCGTTCCATCA
Source organism: Mycobacterium sp. (assembly GCA_036272035.1). Taxonomy (GTDB): domain Bacteria; phylum Actinomycetota; class Actinomycetes; order Mycobacteriales; family Mycobacteriaceae; genus Mycobacterium. The sequence continues at coordinate 6,852 of DATAZN010000248.1, forward strand.
CCCGAACGGCGGCGGCCAGGATGCGTTCGACTTCCTCGGTAGCCTCCCGCTGACGGTCGTCCAGCGCGCGTTCGACGGCGGCGGTGACGCGGCTACCGCTCGCTGGGCTAGTGGGCAATGGGCTCACCGTATTTGGCGCGGACGGCTTCGCGGCGGATGTCCAGCATCTCGCTGGGCCACTCCGCGCTCTCGGCCTCAACGTTTTTGAGCAGCATCCGGGCCAGGTTGACTTTGTGTGCCTCGGTCGGCCCATCGGCAAGGCCGAGCGCGATACCGCCCAGCAGAACGTTGACCAGCGGCATCTGATCGGTGAGCCCGAGTGCGCCATGCACCTGAATTGCCCGCAGTGCAATCGATTTCAGCACCTGTGACGCCAGGATCTTGCACGTCGCGATCTCGGCGCGGGCGCCGTGCTCATCGCCACTGTCGATCAGCCAGGCAGCGTGCAGCACGGTCAGCCGAAACGGCGTCAGCTCGGTGTAGGAGTCGGCGACGAACTCCTGCACCAACTGCTTGTCGGCCAGCAGAGTGCCTTGCGTGAAGCGGCTTTTCGCGCGGCGCGCCATCATCTCGACGGTCCGCTGGGCCATTCCGATCGCGCGCATCGCATGGTGCAGCCGGCCCCCGGCCAGCCGAGTCTGCAGGATCAGGAAGCCCTGGCCGGGCTCGCCCAGCAACGCGGTCGACGGCACCCGCACATCGTCGTAGTGGACCAGCGAATGACCCGGCTCGTGCGGGTCGGCACCGAACAGATGGTGGTTCGCCTCGATCTTCAGGCCGGGGGCGCCCGCCGGGATCAGGAACGTCGATGCGCCGTGATGCACCGCCACGTCAGGATTGGAGATCGCGACGACGATGAAGAACGAGGCGACGGATGCATTGCTGGAGAAGTACTTTCGCCCGGTGATCACCCAGTCGTCGCCATCGCGGACGGCGCGGGTGGTGAAGACGCGCGGGTCGGCACCGCCCTGCGGTTCGGTCATCGAGAAGTAGGAGAAGATCTCGCCGGACAGCAGCCCCGACAGGTAGCGGTCCTTCTGGTCCTGGGTGCCGAAGCGGGCGATGATCTCGGCGTTACCGGTATCGGGCGCCTGGGTACCGAAAATGATTGGCGCCCATGGACTGCGGCCCAAGATCTCGTTGATCAGCGTGAGCTTGACCGCGCCGAAACCCTGCCCGCCGAGTTCCGGGCCGAGATGCGGCGCCCATAGACCCTGGTCGCGAACCTGCTGTTTGAGCGGGTCGACGATCCTGCGCCGCTCATCGTTCAGCGGCAGGAATTCGCAGCCGGGGAACAGCACCTCCAGCGGCTGGACCTCTTCGCGGACGAACTCGCGGATCCAGTCGAGCTTTTTTGCGAACTCGGGTTCGGTAGAGAAGTCCCACGCCATATCAAAAGCTCCTACTCGTTATTTGGAGGCGACCCGCTGCGCCGTGCTAGCGATCGCCCCGGGTCAGGAAAAGCCACCGTCGGCCCGCACTATCGAGCCGGTGGTGAAACTGGATGCGCTCGATGCCAAAAACAATGCGCCACCGACTATTTCGGCCGGGTCGCCGGCCCGCTGCAGCGACAGGCTTTCGAACAGATTGTGCTCGGCGTGCTCGAGGTTCCATGATTTGCTGACGTCGGTGAGGAAGGGCCCGGCCATCAGTGTGTTAACCCGAACCTTCGGCGCGAGTGCTCGCGCGAAGCCCTCGGTCATCGCGTTGAGCCCGGCCTTCGACGACGCGTACGGGATGATGTCGGGCGTCGGGCGTAGCGAGCCCGCGGTGCTGACGTTGATGATCGACCCGCGACCGGCCGCCACCATCCGCTCGCCGACCAACGCGGACAACCGGAACGGCCCCTTGAGGTTCAAGTTCACCACGGTGTCGAACAGCTTCTCGGTGACGTGGGTCAGCTTGTCGTAGACCGGTGACATGCCAGCGTTGTTGATCAACGTGTCGACCTTGCCGAATCGCTGGTAGACCGCGTCGACGAGCCCTTCGAGTTCGTCCCAGCGACCGACGTGCACCTGATAAGGCATCGCCGTGCGACCGGTCTCGCGTTCGATCTGTTCGGCGACGGCGACGCAGTTCTCCATCTTGCGGCTGGCAATCACCACATCGGCGCCGCAATGCGCGACACCGAACGCCATCTCCCGGCCCAGCCCGCGACTGCCGCCGGTGATCAGTATCGTCTGGCCGGTGAGGTCGAAAAGCTTTTCGGCGTAGCTCATTTGAGCGGCTGCATCCCTGAGCGGGCCAACTCGGCCGCGGTGGTGATCAGTTGCGGGACCATCGCCCCGAACGCATCCTGTATCTTCGGGTCGACCTTGCCGCTTCGCACCCCCGCAGCGTAGGTCTTTTCCAGCACGATGCCGAGCTTCCAGTTGGCCAAAACCAGGTAGTAGTCGATGTGCTCGGTCGACAACCCGCTCACCGCCTCGTAGCGCTCGAGCAACTCGCTGCGTGTCGGCATCCCCGACATGTCGAGATAAAATCCGTCTTCCTTGGGGTTTTCGCCGTCATAGCCGAGCAGGCACCAGGCCAAGTCCAGCAGTGGATCGCCGACCGTCGTCATCTCCCAGTCCACGATCGCCGCCAGCCGTGCCGGCCCGCCGTGCGCGAACATGACGTTGGCGAACTGGTAGTCGCCGTGCATGATGCCCGGCGTGTAGTGGGCAGGCCGGTTACTGGCCAGCCACCCCGCGGCCTCGTCGAGGCCGGGTAGCTCGCGCACCTGGTAGCTCTTCAGGAAGGCCATCCAGCGATCGACCTGCCGCTCGTGAAATCCGTCCGGCCGGCCGAAGCCGTCCAACCCCTGGGCCCGCCAGTCGACCCGCCCCAGCTTGGCGGCGCCCTCGACGAGCTCGAATGCCAGGCCGCGCCGCGCGGTCAGGTCGTGGTCGAACGGCGCCTCCCACCCGCCGTCCATCGCGCTCCAGCCGTCGATCGCCTGCATCACGTAGAACGGCGTGCCGAACAGATCGCCGCCGTCGTCGGCGATCAACTCGGCATGGGGCACATCGGTGCCGCCCAACGCGCGGACCAGTCGGATCTCGCGGAGCAATCCGTCGATGCGGGCGGCGTCGGCGCGCTCGCCGGGCATGCGCAGCACCATGCGCTCACTGCCGCGATGGATCAGATACAGCGTGTTCTGCGAGCCTCCGGACAACTGCTCGAGGCGCGGCAACTCGCCGTCGCCGGGCGCGCCGTTCGTGTCCAGCCAGCGTCCCAGTACCTCTGCGTCGAGCATCTGCACACCCCAATCTCCGCGCGGAGAATAACATTCTCCGGCGATGTCGCGTAGCGGTTTTGGCCCATGAAAAGCTGTACCGATGCAGTTGCTTCTGGTCCGGCACGCGTTGCCGCTCCGCAGCGAACCCGGCCCTGCAAGCCAGGAGCGCGCGGATCCGGACCTCTCCGACGAAGGCCGGGCGCAGGTCGCGCGCCTGCCGGACGCGCTTGCCAGGTTTCCGATCACCCGGGTGATCAGCAGCCCGCAGCGCCGCGCGGTCCAAACCGCGGAACCTGTCGCCGCGTCGCGTGGTCTGGACATCGAGATCGACGACCGCTTCGCCGAGTACGACCGCGAGTTGCCGGTCTACATCCCGATCGAGCAGATCCGTGCGGAGAACCCGCAGGAGTGGGCGCGGATGGCCAGCGGACACCTGCCGAGCGCGGTCGACGAGGACGCGTTTCGGGCGCGGGTACGGGCGGCCGTCGACAACGTCGCCGCCAGCGCCCAGCACGAAGACACCGTCGCGGTGTTCAGCCACGGCGGGGTGATCAACGTGGTGTTGCACGAGATTCTGGGGACCAGACGGATCTTGTCGTTTCCGATCGACTACGTGTCGGTGACCCGGCTGCTGTTCTCCCGCTCCGGTCAGGCCAGCGTGGTGGCGGTCAACGGCACCGAGCATGTCTGGGACCTGCTGCCGCGCAATCGGCGGCCCGCCGGCCGGAACGACGATGCAGCCGGAAACGGCTGAGATGGGGTACCTCCCGCTTGCGGGG
>DATAZN010000249.1:0-5037 GCA_036272035.1 Mycobacterium sp.
GGTCTTATTCAAGGACTTTCCTTTCATATCAGATGCGACTCCGGACCGGGCCGCACTAGCGCTCCGGTGACTCGAATTACCCTCCCCGGCAAGATACGTCGACGTATACGGTGTCGAACTTGGTTGAGTCGATCCGCTTTCCATCGGAATCAATGTTGGAATTGTTCAATCCCTCAACTTGAATGACTTTGCATCTCGACAGCGGGAAGACCGTGGCTCCATTAATTTGCACGTTATAGCCTGCAGCTGTTAGCGCGTTGACGGTGTCTTGGGCATTGCCGAAGTTGGCGAACCCCGAGGGAGCCGCCGTGGCCACACCCGAGGAACCCAGTACAGCGACCGCCAAGGCACACGCAGCACCGGCCGCCGTCGTTAACCTCTTCACTCTCAACACCCTTCACTCTGCGAGCACATCTGGCCCGCGGTCGCAATCAGGAATGGAGCCTGGGACGGGGTGACGGATTCGATGGTCGGCTTGACGACGTGCTCCCCTATAGGTGTTTTCGCCGTGTACCGATTTGGTCTGACATCGACTTGCCGTCTGCCTCTCGCTTAACCCGACACGTTCAGTCTCGCCACCGCCGCCGAACGTTCTCTAATGAACACTTGAAGGTTCGATAATGTGGCCGAAGTGCTGCACCGGGACTGTCATGGGCCTCCGACTACATCGCGCGTGACCACGTAACCCGGGGGCCCGATCCGGGTAGTGTTCAAGTTGTGGGGCGAGGACACCGGCGACGCGGTGGCCTGCGCGACCAGGTGTCCCGGACCCTTCGACGGCCTGTGATGTCCGACTCGATCAGCTTGTAGGCCATAGCAATCCCAGCAGCGCGGGATCCGGGACCTTGGGTGACCTTGGTGCGCAACCGGACGGTGGCTAAGGTCGACTCGATGGTCGTCTTGGTTCGTTCTTGATTCATCTGCCTGAACTCGGATTTCGTGTCGTCGACGTCCTGACGGATGTCGTTGGTGGTGGGTTCAGCGCCGTGGATTACCGCCTTCGAGGCGCAGCCGCTCGCCGAGCAGCGGGTCGAGTCGACGCCGGAGGGGCCTCAGCTCCGGCAGCATGCCCGATGAATCGCGAAGCGACGCTGGACATTCGACACATTTCACCACACCTGTCGTAACCACCGTGTGCGGCGGCAACGGGCATCGCTGCCGCCGCGCGCCGCCGGAGAACGTCGTTGGTGGTCGACCCGCCGGCTCAACCGGCGGCCGCCGCCCGCGAGGGGTCCGAGAACAGTTGCACCGCGAAGCCCGCCAGCACCGTGCCCATGACCCGGCGTAGCAGCGCCATCCATCGGGGCTTGGCCCCCAGAAACACCGACAATCTCGACGCGCTCCACACGATGGCCCGCGATACCCAGAACCGCCGACATACCGACCATATTGAATCTCCCACTTCCCTTAGAAACCGCGGCCAAGAATTCGCGCATTGCGTTCCCTGATGTCAGCCGGTACCACCTGCTCATACAGCGTCACGAAGTCGGCCTCATCGAGGGGTCCCTCATCGGGAACCTGCAGTACCGTGAACCACCGGTTCAGGAGGCCGAAATGCCCGATGAGCCAGGTTAGTTCGACGATCTGGCTATCGACGTGGCGGGCCATCGCGGCATCGCCGAGTTCGTTGAGCCGCGCGTCGGTGCGATTGTGTGCCTCAAGCACCTTTTGCAGATCGGCGAAGTCACCGTCGGTGACGGCGTGGGCGTCTCGATTGACCTTCGCGGTGTAGTCGAAGACAACCCGTTCGCGTTCGGTGTAGACGTCCGGGTGGTTCTCGTGCTCGTCGAGATACACGAGTTTTTGGTGTCCCTCCTCGCCGCGCCCCGCGTCATTGAACAGTGCCGTCCCGACCAAAGAGTGGTGGGTCACCGCGTAGTGCGAACGGTTCAACAGCGATGTTCGCGAGATGACTAGTTCCTTGAGGAACCGGTCGTTGAAGCCGGCGGTCTGAAGGTCACCGACGAAAGTGACTGGATCGAACATGAAGGAGTTGGCGTACTCGACCTCCAGTTGCACGAAGCGGGGGCAGTGAGCCATCACCTTGACGAGGTTGTTGGGCAAGCCTCCCCGGGTCAGTTCTCCCGTTTTGATCGCTGCGGCGGTCTTGGCGTCCACCTCGTCGATCTGAAGGGGCCGGATGCGTGTCCAGGGTCCTTGCGTCATCCTGGTCATTACGATTCTCCTCGAGCAGAATTCACGCGCTCTGCTCCGCGACGGACCCAACGCCCTTGTTAGGGAAGACGTCGATATCGGTTTTCATCACATTGTTGAAGTAGTTGCTCATCGTGAACAGCACGACCACGGCGACGATTTCGAGGATCTGGCCGTCGGTGAAGCCTGCCACCCGCACCGCGTCCAGCGCGCAGTCACTCACCTTCCCGCGGGTAAGGGCGACCTCGCGCGCAAACGCCACCACTGCCGCACGCCGTGTATCGTTCGACGATCCGCCGCGGTTGCGGGCGATCTCGTCATCGTCGAGGCGCGTCATCTGCTGAGATACCCATGTGTGCATAGCATCGCAGTAGTCGCAGCCGTTGATTTCGTCGACAGCGTGTGCGATGCCCTGGCGGGTCCCAGCATCCAGTGAGGTGCTCAATGCCTTCCTCAAATCCAGCCAGGCGTTAAGCGCTTTGGGGGTGGCTGCTAGCGCCCGATACATATTCGGCACGAATCCGAGTTGGTGAGCGGCGGCATCGATGGCCGGGCGCGAGGCGGCGGGGATGTCGGCCTCAGCCGGTGCGGTCATTCGCGACATCTGTTGGCACTCCTGGTTCGATCGACGGGCGCGGTCACGACGGCCGGGGCAACACAGCGTGGGCGTCTAAGGGCCGTCAGAGCGTCGTACCACTCAATGCGGGCGACCGTCCGCGATGCAATGGCGATGTGCGTTTGGTGGCGGCGGTCGGGCCTCGTTGTGTCGACTTTCACGACTGTCACGGGCCCGGGTAGCCGTCGGGCAGCATGTCGCGTTCGAACGACTCGCGGCCGGTGGCGTCGAAACGTGCAAACAGTTGCTGCACTTCGTCTTTGAGCAGCACGAGCTGTGATAGGCCGACGAGCTCGTCGTCGATCCGGATCGGCGATACCGTCACCAGGAGGGTGGTTTTCCCGTATGGCCTGGCCACGTAGTGCACCGGCTCGGTGCGGCCGTCGACGAACAGTTTGAGCATGGCGTCGAACCTCGGGTTGGTGATCTTGCGGCGATGCCGTTCGTGCACGGAGTGACCGAGGTAGCCGGGCTCGCGGTCCAGGTGCTCGGAGGCCCATTTGTTGTAGTACATCACCGTGCCGTGCCGGTCGAGGATGGTGACCCCGAGGCCGGCTTGTTCGAGCAGCCGATCCGCCCACTCGCCCAGCGCCCAGTCCGCGAGGATCCTGTGATCGGAAACCTCGGCGAGATCAGCATGCGTTGTCATTCAGTACCTTCCGGTAGCCGTCGTGCCTGCCGGCCGGTATCCGGCATTAACCGAAGCATGGACGCCGGCAGCCGCGCGCACAATGCGTCATTTCGCGAGTCAACCTTCGGATAAGCCGAAGGCTGATGTTCTTGTATCGGTTTGAGTACCGTGACGCTATGGCCTACGACCTCACCGATTTGGAGCTGTTCCTGCAGGTAGTCGATCAGGGCAGCATCACCCAAGGAGCCGAGCACACGCATCTGTCGTTGGCATCGGCCAGTACCAGAATCGCAGCGATGGAGAAGGCTCTCGGGGCCAAATTGCTGGACCGATGCTCCGACGGACTGCAATCAACATTGGTGGTTCTGGCGAACACATCGGCTACCCAGACACTGGTGCCGACCGGCCTGGCCGAGTTTTTGGCGACCCACTCCGACGTCGACGTCGAGCTGCAGGAGCGCCCGAGCCACGAGATCGTCGCGGCAGTCACACGTCACTTCGCCTCGTGTTCACAACGGCGAACGTATGGCGGTCAACGACTGGCTCAGCGCGAGGATCGAGGCGCCGAGCAGCACGATGTCTTTGATCAGGAACTCCCCGACCCGCGACAGCGCCGGAAATCCGCCCGCCGCAGTATCGCCGATACCCGGCGTGGTGAACAGGAAGCTCAGCGTAATCACGAACAACAGCGTGCCCAGTGCGCCGCCAACCGCACCGAGGCGCGGCGACACCACGTTCAGGACGATGAGCACGGCCGCGAGGATCTCGATCGTCCCGATGACGTCGGACTGCGCGCGAATTGACAGGATGCCGTTCAGCCAGCTCATGAAGGGGCTGTGGGAGATGAACTGCTGTATCCGCATGGCCTCCGAGCCGGTGAATTTCATCAACCCGATCCAGGTGATGACAACCACCGGGCCGTATCGCACCACCGCGGTGCCGACAGCCGTGATGTGGTCCGCGGACTGCACAATGTTGCTCGCGGTCTTATTCAAGGACTTTCCTTTCATATCAGATGCGACTCCGGACCGGGCCGCACTAGCGCTCCGGAAACTGGCGACTGGATCTGTAACGTAGTCGGGCTACTCGCTTTCTCTACAGGCATGCCACGGGCAATGTGCGTGTTAAGCGAAAACGTCTGTCGGAGAAGCCGTCTCATTGACACCGCAGGACGCAGGGGGACCCCGCTTGGGATTTCGCTGCCAGCTGCCTAGACAACAGGGGCAATCTCAAGCCATAGCAGGCGGGACGAACAGACTGAAAACTGCGAACGGCGAAGAGGGCCACCGTTTCTCACCGGCTTGACCGCCGGAACCGGGTTCGTTATCCACGTCTCCCTGGAGCCGACGTCGAGCACCTTCCGGGTCTCGATGGGAGACTTCCCCGGCTGGCCGAGTCCGACGGCGTCCCCTTCCTCAGAGATCCCGAACGCGACGGCCGCGATACCCAGAACCGCCGAGATACCGACCATATTGAATCTCCCACTTCCCTTAGAACCCGCGGCCAAGAATTCGCGCATTGCGGTCCCTGATGTCAGCCGGTACCACCTGCTCATACAGCGTCACGAAGTCGGCCTCATCGAGGGGTCCCTCATCGGGAACCTGCAGTACCGTGAACCACCGGTTCAGGAGGCCGA
>DATAZN010000250.1:0-1914 GCA_036272035.1 Mycobacterium sp.
TCGACAGCAGCACCGAGTCCTGCCTGGCCTCCTTCACCGATTGGCCCATCCGGACCTCGACCCCGCGCCGGCGTAGTACCCGATCGGCAGTGTCGGACAGCCGCCGATCGAGGGTCGGTAGGAGCCGCTCGGCGGTGTCGAGAAGCAGCCAGCGGATCGGCTGATCGCCCAGACCCGGATATCGCTTGGCGATCCGGGCGGTCAGTAGCTGCCCCTGGGCCGCGACCTCCGTGCCGGTGTATCCGGCGCCCACCACCACGAATGTGCAGCGTGCGGAGCGTTCCGCCGGGTCAGTGGCTACCGCAGCCAATTCAAGTTGACGGGTGATGTGATCGCGAAGGAAAATCGCTTCGGCAAGCGTCCGAAACCCGTGCGCATGCTGGCTCAGTCCGGGGATCGGCAGCAGCTTGTTGACGCTGCCCGCAGTAAGCACGAGGCGGTCATAATCGCATTGCCCTTCGCCGCCTTCCGGTGAGCGCCAGTGAACGCTGCGTCGATGCGGATCAATCCCATCGACAGTCCCCAGGACAAAGCGAGCGCGCCGCAGCTTGCGTGGCAAGGAGGTGCAGATGTGGCGTGGCTCAAGCAGTCCACCGGCGACCTGAGGCATCAGCGGCAAATAGAGGAAGTAGTCGGTGGAATTCACCACAACCACCTCAGCCCGGCCGTCCAAGCGGGAAAGCAGACCGCGCGCAGCTTGATAGCCGGCGAACCCGGCTCCGACGACGACTACCCGGGGCAACAACGAACCGAAGGCACTCATCTCTGATCGGCTCAGTCCTGCTTGTCCTCGAGTTCAGACCGAACCGATTCACTCAGTTCGTCCCAGGAGCCGACGAACTTTTCGATTCCTTCATCCTCCAAGACCTGAAACACGTCGTCCAGGTCGACCCCGGCCGCGGCGACGGCTTTCATCACCTGGGCCGCCTCGTCATACGTCTGGTGGATCGGTGGTCCGGGGCGGCCGTGGTCGGCGTAGGCCATCAGCGTCTTCTCGGGCATCGTGTTCACCGTGTCTGGCGCGATTACCTCGCTGATGTAGAGGGTGTCGGGGTAGTCGGGACTCTTGACTCCGGTCGAAGCCCAGAGCGGACGCTGCGGGTGGGCGCCTTGCGCCGCGAGCTCCTGCCACCGCTCGGAGGACAACACCTCTTCGTAGGCCTGATAGGCCAGTTGCGCGTTCGCCACCGCGGCCTTGCCCTTGAGCGACGGATCCGCGCCAATCTTTTCCAGCCGCTTGTCGATTTCGGTGTCGACGCGAGAGATGAAGAAAGACGCCACCGACTCGATCCCGCTCAGCGATCCGCCGTCCCGTACTCGCTGTTCTAACCCCGACAGGTAGGCGTCTATCACCGCCCGGTACCGCTCGAGGCTGAAAATCAGAGTGACGTTGACGCTGATGCCGCTAGCGATCGTCGTGGTGATCGCGGCCAGGCCCTCCTGTGTCGCCGGGATCTTGATGAACAGGTTCGGCCGGTCGACGAGCCACCACAGGTGCGCGGCCTCCGCCGCTGTGGCGTCGCTGTCGTGTGCAACTCCGGGCGACACCTCCAGTGAAACTCGGCCGTCGCGACCGGTCCTCTTCGCCACCGGGGCCAGCAGGTCGCAGGCATCGCGGACGTCGGCGGCGGTGATCGTCCGCAGCGCCTCCTCCACGCCTACCTTCCGGACCGCCATTGCATGCAGCTGATCGTCGTAGGAGTCCGAGCCGCTGATTGCGGCGGCAAAAATGGTCGGGTTGGTAGTGACGCCAACGACCGAGTCGTCGTCGACGAGTGACTGCAGGTTGCCGCTACGGATGCGGTCACGGGACAGGTCATCGAGCCAGACCGCCACTCCCGCGTTCGACAGCTCGGCGAGATTCTGATTCTGGGCCACGTGATTGCCTTCCGGTCGGGTGAAGGCCGACGACTT
>DATAZN010000251.1:0-14170 GCA_036272035.1 Mycobacterium sp.
GGCAGCACCTCGAGACGCAGCCTGCTGCGGGTGAAGCGTCGGTCGGTGTTGTGCGGGTCGTGCCAGACGTTCAGCCCCAGCTCCGCGCAGGCGGCATGCGTCACCTCGCGCCGCACACCCAGCAGCGGCCGGCACCAGGGCGGGTCGTAACGGCGCATGCCGGCGATCGACCGGGCACCCGAGCCGCGGCCAAGGCCGAGCAGCACCGTCTCGGCCTGGTCGTCGAGTGTGTGGGCCAACAAAACGGGCCGGTCGCGACGGGCATCCGCCAACGCAATGTAGCGGGCGTTGCGGGCCGCGGCCTCCGGGCCGCCGTCACCGGTCACCTGCACGGTAAGCACTTGAGCGTCAACGCATCCCAGGTACTCGGCCTGTCGCTGCGCGGTTGCGGCCACAGTTGCCGACCCGGACTGTAAGCCATGGTCGACGATCAGGGCGGTGGTCGGCAGTATCGTCGCCGCAACACCGGTGAGCGCCAACGAATCCGGGCCTCCGGATAACGCCACACACCAGCGATCGGCGGTGTCGAGAAATTCTGTCGCGAACGCCGCCACCACCGCGCGGAGTTCGGCTACAGCACCCGGTCGATCCATCGTTGCGGGTATTCGATCTCAATCGGCCGGGGCAAGGTTTCCGGGCTCGTCCAGACGGCGTTGAACCGTGGCATCCCGACTCGATCCACCACATGGTCGACGAACGCCTTGCCCCGGGTGTATTGGCTCAGTTTGGCGTCAATGCCCAGCAACGCGCGCAGCAGCCGTTGCAGCGGCGGCTGCTTGCGGTTCCGTCGCTCGTCGAAGCGGGACCGGATGGTGGACACCGACGGAATCACCACGGGCCCAACGGCATCCATCACATGATCGGCATGGCCCTCCAACAACGTGCCGAGCACCAGCAGCTGATCCAGCGCTTCGCGTTGCGGGTCGGACTGCACGGCGCGCAGCAACCCGAGGATGCCCGCCGAATTCGGGTCGCCTTGTGAGGAGTCGCGACGTCCACGGGCGAAATCGGCCAGCCGGCTCACCACCTGCGCGACGTCGTCGCTGCCCTCCTGTGTCAGCACACCCAATGCTTGCGACATGTAACCCGACAGCCACGGGTTGGCGTTGAACTGCACCCGATGGGTGACCTCGTGCAGGCATACCCACAGCCTGAAATCCGAAGGCTCAAGCCGTAATTGGCGTTCGACCGCGATGACGTTCGGGTAGACCAGCAACAGGGCACCGCCGTCGCTGAACGGGTCGTACTGACCGAGGATGCCCGATGAGACGAATGCCAGCACGGCCCCGGTCTGCGCTCCGGTGACCCGTCCGCTGATCGCGCCGCGCGGCTTGTCCGTTCCGCCGGTCATCACCCGCATCGACTCGGCGGCGGCCCGAATCCAGCCCGGCCGGTCGATGATTCGGGCCTCGGGCACCGCGCCACCGGTTAGCAGACCGGTGACCTCACGAACCGGCGGTTCAGCCGCCTTGGCAGCGGTGGCCAGGTTTTCGACCACCTGGCGCCGCGTGTAATCGGTCGACGGCGGGCCCGGGCGGGCCAGCCATTGGCCGACCGTCGCCGCGAATCCCCAGTCGACCGTGCGCCCGACCGTCAAGTCCGCTGAGGCGGTCACGCGACACACCCGCACGACCAGAGGGTCGCGGCCACCGCGTCGATCGCGGTGCGGCCGGACATCCCGGCGTCATTGGAGATCAGCGCGAAGCTCAGCACCCGCCCGCTGCGGTCGGTCACCACCCCAGCTAACGCGTTGATCGCGGTCAGCGAGCCGGTTTTGGCGCGCAACCAGCCCGCGGGGCCGGAGCCGGCGGGCGTGCCGTCGATGAAGCGATCCGACAGCGTGCCGCTGCCTCCGGCGATCGGCAACAAGTCCAGCAACGGCCGCAGTGCCGGCTGACCGGATCCCGCTGCGGCCTGCACGACCGAGTCGAGGATTTTGGCGGTGAGGCGGTCTTCGACCGATAAGCCGCTGGAGTCGCGCAAGATCGCGCTGCCGGTGCCGATGTGCGCGGTGCTCAGCCGGTTGGTCACCGCGTCGACAGCGCCGGCGAAGCTCAGTGGCCGCTGCATGGATGCCGCCACCTCGCGCGCGATGCACTCGGCCATCACGTTGTCGGAGACGTTCATCATCTCGTTGAGCCGATCGATCAGCGGGGCCGACTCGACCGCGGCCAGTTGCCGCGCGCCGGAGCTGACGGACTGGCCGGTGACGGTCACCTGCTGCGCGTCGACACCAAGCGCGGTGGCCAGCGCGCGTCCCGCGTCCAGAGCCGGCGTCACCGATCGTCGCGATTCGTCGGTCGCCGGCTGGATCCGTCCGGCGTCGAGCATCACCGACTCGATCGGCGCGATGTCGCCACCCTCGATGTCGGCCGGGTCCCAGCCGGGCGCAAAGGTCGGGCCGCTGAACAGAGAGGTGTCCACCTGCACGGCGGTCGGCGTCACGCCACTGCGACGGACCTGATCGGCCAGATCGCTGAGCCGAGCCGCGCCGTGGTACCAGGTGTCCTGCCCCGGCGCCGCTCCCGACAGCGTCGGGTCGCCACCGCCCACCAACACGACGGTCCCAGGTTGATCGGCGGCTACGACGCGGGTTGTCACCCGCGCGTTGCGGTCCAGCGCCAGCAGCGCCGCGGCGCTGGTCAAGGTCTTGTTGGTGGACGCCGGCTGCAGGAGCAGGTCGTCGAATTGGCTCCACAGTTCTTCGCCGGTCATCGCGTCGGTCACCAGGCCGCCCAGCTTGCCCAGGTTGGGGTCGGCCACCACCGCCGCCAAGGCTGCGGCCAGGCCTGACTTGGTCGGCGTCGCGGCGCTGTCGGCCACCGGAACGACGCCGAGTTTGGCGGTGACGGCCTGCGGCGGTGGCGGCACCTTCGGGCCGCCGACGCTGCGGCCGCTGCCGGTAAGCAGTGCAGCCGCAGCCACCAAGGCGGCAACGACCGCCAGCACGCCCACCCCCACGATCAGGTGCGTAGACGTACGCCACGTGGTAGGACGCATGACTCTCCTGACTTCTATCCGCCTATTGTGCCCAAGCCCCCGCGGACGGTCGTGGTGCGGGAGCCCTACGATCGACGCCAAGCGACAATTCTCAGGCGAAGGAGCCGGGCCGGTGCAATTCGATGTGACCGTCGAGATCCCCAAAGGTCAACGCAACAAGTACGAGGTCGACCACGAATCAGGACGGGTCTATCTGGACCGCTACCTCTATACGTCGATGGCCTATCCGACTGACTATGGCTTCATCGAGGACACCCTGGGCGAGGACGGCGATCCACTGGACGCTTTGGTACTGCTTCCCCAGTCGGTGTTCCCGGGCGTCGTAGTGAAGGCTCGGCCGGTCGCCATGTTTCAGATGACCGATGAGGCCGGCGGCGACGACAAGGTGCTGTGCGTGCCCGCCAAAGACCATCGCTGGGACCACATTCAGGACATCGGCGACGTCGCGCAGAACGAGCTCGACGAGATCAAACACTTCTTCTCGCAGTACAAGGCCCTGGAGCCGGGCAAGTTCGTGAAGGCCGCCGACTGGGTGGGCCGCGCCGAAGCCGAGGCCGAGGTGCTGCGTTCGATCGAGCGATTCAAGACCGAAGGTCACTGATCCGCCGCATTCGGCTCTGAGCGAACACTGTTGGGTCGAAGCCGCCGTGCCGCAGTGGCATCCTGACTAGGTGGGCCCGCTTCATTTTGCCGCGAATTTCTGGTGGCTGATCTTCCCGCTCGGCGGCGCGATCGGCGGAGGTGTGCGAGCGATCGCCGCGGCCAACGAACGCAGGGCTGATCGGCGACTCGAGCGGTATCGGCTGAAGCAGCAGGCCAAGATTGCGATCGCCGAAGCGTCCGGGCGCGGGCGAGACAATGCGGACAGCCAGCGCCGCGAGTTCGTCAAACTCCTTGCCGCGCACGATCGGACCGACGCCCGATGGCTGGACTACGAGGTCGACGTGGCCAGATTGCTCGACTTCCCCCTCATGACCGATATGCGCAATCCGCTGACCGTTGGATTCCACAAGGCCAAGCAGCGGGCCGACCTGCTGCGTCCGGAGCGGCCCGATGACGTGCTCAGCGATCGCAGCGCACACCTCGAATACCGCGACGCCGTGCACGACTACGTCAGCGCGTTCGAAATCGCCGAAACCGAAGCGATCCGCCGGCGCCGCAGCGACTTTTCCGAAGACGACCAACAACGGCTGGCGCGAGCCCAGAACCTGTTGCGGCTGGCCCAAGACGAGGCCGCGTCTCCGCAGGAACGGCAGAGCGCCTACGCCCGGGCAGGCCGCGAACTCGAGGGACTGATCGCGTTGCCGGCCGCCGCGCGGGCCGGCATCGAGCGACGCATCGCCGCCCAAATCGAGGCGTAGCCGGGCTATCAGGCGTTAATCGGTCGCGCTCCCGCGGGTGACATAGACGCTGGCGACCGCGGCCACGGCAAGGGTCGCGGCGATCACCGCGAGACTGATCGACGTCGGTATCTCAGGGACGTCAATGTGATTGCCGCCGTTGATGAATGGCAGACTATTGTTGCGTAACGCGTGCAGTATCAGCTTGACCCCGATGAACAACAGGATGACGCCGAGCCCCTTGGACAGGTAGACGAGCCGCTTCAGCAGCCCCTCGACGATGAAGTACAGCTGCCGCAGGCCCATCAGCGCGAAGACGTTGGCGGCCAACACCAAATAGGGCTCGCTGGTGAGCCCGTAGATCGCGGGAATGGAGTCGAGGGCAAAGATCAGGTCGGTGGCGCCCAGCGCGAGAACCACCAGAGCCATCGGGGTCGCCGACCGTCGCGATCCATCTTTCACGAAAAGCTTTGCACCGTGCCAGGTTTCGGTGACGTTCAGGTGGTTGCGCGCGAACCGGACCACTGCGTTCTCCGCGTCTGTCTCATGCGTTACGCCGCGCGCCAATCGCAGCGCGGTGTACACTAGGAACGCGCCGAAAATGTAGAACACCCAGGAGAACCGGGCAATGGCCGCCGCGCCGAGGGCGATGAAGATACCGCGGAAAATCAGCGCGATCACGATGCCGGCGAACAGGGCCTGCCGCTGATACACCCTGGGTACGCCGAAGCTCGTCATGATGATGACGAAGATGAACAGGTTATCGACCGACAGGCTGTATTCGGTGACCCACCCGGCGAAGAACTGCACCGCGAACTGCCGGCCGTGGAAGCACCACGTCCAGATTCCAAAGCACACCGCCAGGCCGCAGTAAGCCGACAATCCGAGTGCGGATCGGCGCATGGTCGGTTCCTCTGATCCGCGCGCCATCACCATGACGTCGAACAGCAGTACCGCGATCGTGGCGGCCAGGGTGAGAATCCACTCCAGCAGGGAGACGTGCATGGGGATACCTCCGGTCGTTGACAACCAGAGGTCTCTTCCACCGTCGGTAGCGACGGCCCGCGGGCCGGTCACCCGATCTGGGCGACGTGATGACGACTGCGCGGCCGAGGAATACTCCCCTCTGCGGTCAGTCTGTCAGGTCGACGTCGTCGCGGCGTGCTCAGCGCGGTAAAGGCTGTGAGTAGTTTCGAACCGTGACCGAAGTGGGCGGCACCCCCGCCGTGGGAGCCTTCGCCAGCCCGATCGCGCGCAGCAGCGTGGCCCGCGTGGGTACCGCGACCGCCGTGACCGCGGTGTGCGGCTACGCGGTGGTCTACCTGGCCGCCCGCGATCTGGCGCCGGCCGGCTTCTCGGTGTTCGCTGTCTTCTGGGGAGCATTCGGACTGGTCACCGGCGCCGCCAACGGCCTGCTGCAAGAGACCACCCGGGAAATCCGCTCGGCCGGCTACGCGGAGATGGTGCCAGGACGGCGCACCCATCCGCTGCGGCTCGCGGGCACGGTCGGGATCGGCGCCGCAGCCGTGATCGCCGGCAGCTCACCGCTATGGGGCGGCCGGGTTTTCGTGCAAGCGCACTGGCTTTCCGTCGGCCTGCTCAGCGTCGGGCTGGCGGGATTCTGCCTGCACGCCACACTGCTGGGCATGCTGGCCGGCACCAACCGCTGGACCCAGTACGGCGCGCTGATGGTCACCGACGCCGTCATCCGGGTGGCGGTTGCGACGGCCACCGTATTGGTCGGGTGGGGCCTGGTCGGTTTCCTCTGGGCCACCGTTGCGGGTGCGCTGGCCTGGCTGATGATGATCGGGGCGTCGCCGTCGACCCGGGCGGCGGCACGGCTGCTGACCCCGGGCGGCACCGCGACCTTCCTGCGGGGGGCGGCCCATTCGATCACCGCGGCCGGGGCCAGCGCGATTCTGGTGATGGGCTTTCCGGTGTTGCTGAAGCTCACCTCCAGCGAACTGGGCGCCGAGGGCGGGGTGGTCATCCTGGCGGTCACCCTGACCCGGGCGCCGTTGCTGGTGCCGCTGACCGCGATGCAGGGAAACCTGATCGCGCACTTTGTCGACGAACGCACCGCGCGGTTGCGTGCCTTGATCGCACCGGCCGCGCTGATCGGCGGGATCGGCGCGGTCGGCGTGCTGGCGGCCGGTCTGCTCGGCCCGTGGCTGCTGCGGGTGGGCTTCGGGCCGGAGTATCACGCGGCGGGTGCGCTGCTGGCCTGGCTGACCGCGGCGGCGGTGACGATCGCGATGCTGACGCTGACCGGCGCCGCGACGGTCGCCGCCGCGTTGCACCGCTCCTACGCGCTGGGCTGGGTGTGCGCGACGGTGGCAGCGACGCTGTTGCTGTTACTGCCGCTGCCGCTGGAGACCCGGACAGAGGTCGCGTTGCTGTGTGGTCCGCTGGTGGGTATCGGCGTGCACCTGGCCGCACTTGCGCGTCCGGGCCGTTGATCTGCGGGTACCGCGTGTACGTTGTGGGCTTGAAATGCCCAGTGAAATGTCCGACGTCTGGATCGTCGTCCCCGCCTTCAACGAAGCCGGTGTGATCGGCGACGTGATCACCGATCTGCGGTCGATCTTCGCCAACGTGGTGTGCGTCGACGACGGCAGCGCTGACGACAGCGGCGACATCGCCCTACGTGCGGGAGCTCATCTGGTGCAGCACCCGGTCAACCTGGGTCAGGGAGCCGCCATCCAAACCGGCGTGGAGTACGCCCGCAGCCAGCCCGGCGCGCAGGTCTTCGTCACCTTCGACGCCGACGGCCAGCATCGCGTCGCGGACGTCGTCGCGATGATCGGCCGGTTGGCGGTCGGGGACGTCGACGTGATCATCGGCACCCGGTTCGCCGCGGGTGTCAGCCGGCCTCCACTGTTGAAACGGGTGGTGCTGCAGACCGCCGCGTGGCTGAGCCCGCGCGGCCGCAGACTGGGCCTGACCGATACCAACAACGGGCTGCGGGTGTTCAACAAGACCGTCGCCGATCGGCTGGACATCACCATGAACGGCATGAGCCACGCTACCGAGTTCGTCATGCTGATCGACGAAAACCGTTGGCGCGTAGCCGAACAACCCGTCGAGGTGCTCTACACCGAGTACTCATCGGCCAAAGGGCAGCCGCTACTCAATGGCGTCAACATCATTGTCGACGGATTCCTGCGAGGAAGGATGCCGCGATGAACTGGATCCAGGGCCTACTGATTGCCTCGATCTTCGCGCTGGTGGTCTTTCTGCTGCGCTCCCGTCGCAGCGTCCAGTCGCAGGCCTGGGTCAAAGTAGGCTTCCTGGCTTTCATGTTCGCCGGTGTTTACGCCGTGCTGCGGCCCAACGACACCACCGTGGTGGCGCATTGGCTCGGTGTCGACCGCGGCACCGACCTGATGCTTTACGCGCTGATCGTCGCGTTCGGCTTCAGCACGCTGAACACCTACTTGCGGTTCAAAGACCTCGAATTACGTTACGCGCGACTCGCTCGCGCCATCGCACTCGAAGGCGCGCAACGGCCGCAGTGATCAGCCCGCCCCAACCTGTGGTGTTTGGGTTGTCGATGTGGAGGTCAGAATGCTGTGACGGCAATGGCGGTGCGGTTTGCGCCGGCGAAGGCGGGGACGACGAAGCGACGCAGGATGGACCGGTAGCGCCGGACGTCGGCCTCACCATCCTCGAGGCCGCGCATAACCATCTTCGTGACGTCGCCCAGCCACAAGTGGATGTCCGACCGGGGCAGCCCAACTGGCAGTTCATTGTTCGCCACCGCGGCGTCGAGAATGGGATCCCACATCTCGGCTCTGCACCTCTCCGATGCTCCCGACGCGACCATTCTTTTGCCAAGGCTCGTGCCATCGGGGTCGAGGACGTGCCTTGTCATGGGGTCGCGGCGGGCGTGGTCGGCAGTGTAGAGGACAGTCTCGACGATCTGATCCGGAAGGCTGTTCTGTCGGGAGACCGATTTGCGTGCCTGGACGAGTAGCGCCCGCACGTGCCGGGTGATCAGTTCGATGAGCAGATCATCGCGGTCAGCGAAATAGCGGTAAACGCTGGGCCGCGACAATCCAACCTCACAGGCAACGTCGTCCATCGTGGTCTTGCGGATCCCGTGGCGATCAATGCAGCGTTCAGCGGCGGCAAGGATGCGCTCGCGCGCGTCGTCTGTGCTCGTAGGTGCGATTTCCTGGCTAGGCGATCGTCGAGACATACCGCCATGTTACTAGGTATGTCAGTCGTCCGGTGAGATATATGCGGCCCGTCCTACCCGGTTGTGCGGCTTGACACGTCGCGATTGACGCGTTCATAATAACTGCTGACATTTTTTGTTTTTTGTCAGTTTAGGAGCGCTCGGATGCCGATGGGACTGCCGCACCGGATCGCGATAGTCGGCGCCGGATTGATCGGATCGGCGTTGGCCGGTCACCTGATCCTGGCCGGAAACAAGGTCATCATTGGAGCGCGACGCCCGGACGACTTCACTCCGCCCGACTATCAGCGGGAAGACATCGACTATCCGGTCCGCACGATTGAGGAAGCGATCGACGGTGCGGAAGTGGCGATCCTGGCGATCCCTAACGCAGCCGTCGCTTCGTTCGCCGAGTGTTATCGCGATCGGCTGGCCGGCGCGGTCATCATCGATCCTTCGAACCCGTTCCTCTGGCACGACGACGGTGTGATGACCATCAAGCACCTCGGCGGCAAGACTTCCGGAACGGTGACCGCTGAGCAATTCCCGAAATCATCGGTGGCGCGCGCTTTCTCACACCAGCTCGCCGAAACGCTATGGCTGCGGGGGCGCCGGGAACCAGGGCGATGGGGGATCGGATACGCGGCCGACGACAACGACACAGCTTGGATCACCGCCGACATCATCACCCAAACCGGCTTCGTGCCCATCCGAATTGGTGCACTGGCCCACTCGGCGCCCATTGATCCCGGCGGAGTGCTATTCCCCGGCCTCCTCGGACTCTTCAGCCCACAAGGTATGCAAACGACCCTCGATAAGGGGCCATTCACCGCAGAACTGCCATGCCGCACGTGACACCCACGCCTCCTGCAACTTCGGCCACCGAGTCGGGTCGGTCGACAGCTGCCTGCACGCTACGGAAGCACGCACCAGTCCTGATTACCGAGAACCAAGTTGCATTTAGCACCGCAGCGGCGGCACCAGTCGCGTCGATCCGCCGCCGGTGGCGGGGCACAACCCTGGTGGGCGGACTCGACCGCATCCTCACTGCACTGACACAGCCGCGTCAAAAACGGCGTGACCTTGCGTATTTGGAGGCGGCGCGGATGTCTCGGGCGATGGACCGACTGTGACCGCGCGTTACTGATTGGTTATCGAAAGGTGTTTAGGTGAAGGCTATTCCAGTTACCGGCGTGGCCGCACGAGCGTGGATACCGCTGGTGCTCGTGGTCGTGTTGGCTGTCTCGGGATTGATCGTGATGCGGCTGCACAAGGTCTTCGGCTCCCAAGATCTCAATGCCAACGCCGGCGCCGGTATCGAGATCGTGCAGTTCAACCCGAAGATTGTGGTGTATGACGTGTTTGGCCCAGCAGGGACCACCGCCACGATCGACTACTACGACGCGGACGCCAACACCCACGAAGTCAATGCGGCCCTGCCGTGGTCGACCAAGATATCAACGACCCTGCCCGCGGTCAGCGCCAACATCATGGTGCAGGGCGACAGCGATCACATCGGCTGTCGAATCACCGTGGACGGGACGGTCCGGGATGAGAAAAGTACCAATGGGGTTAATGCGCAGACCTTTTGCCTGGTGAAGTCCGCATGACCGAGACGCGCAAGACGCACGCCGTGCCGCACACCAAGCGGCCGTTCTTCGCCCATGCCATGCGCGTGTTGGCGGTGCCGATCATCCTGGGGTGGGTCCTCATCGCCGTCGTCGTGAGCACGATCGCCCCCTCATTGGAGGTGGTCGGGGAGACGCATTCGTCGCCGATGGCCCCCAAAGATGCGCCGTCCCTGAAGGCGATGATGCTGATGGGTCATAACTTCAAGGAATTCAATTCCAACAGTACGGTGATGATCGTCGTCGAGGGCCAGCAGAAGCTCGGCCCGGACGCTCACCGCTACTACGACAGCATCCTCGGCAAGCTGCGGCAGGATCCCCAGCATATTCAGCATATTCAGGACTTCTGGGGGGATCCGTTAACGGCGGCCGGAGCCCAGAGCGCCGACGCCAAGGGCGCCTACGTGATGATCAATCTCGCCGGTGAACAGGGCACGACGTTAGCGAACGAATCGGTCGAGGCTGTTCGCAAGGCCGTGGAACGCACGCCTGCCCCGCCCGGGGTGAAGTCCTATGTGACCGGCCCGGCGGCGCTCACCTTTGATCAGCACGTCGTCGGGAACGCCAGCCTGAAGAAGATCACGTTGTTTACTCTCGTGGCGATCGCGGCCATGTTGCTGCTGGTCTACCGCTCCTTCGTCACCACCCTGATCCAACTTTTCTTGACCGGGATCGGGTTGCAGTCGTCCCGGGGAGTGGTCGCGGTTCTGGGCGACTACAACATTTTCGGGCTGACCACGTTCGTATCGAATATCTTGACCATGCTGGCGATCGCAGCCGCGACGGATTATGGGATCTTCATCTTCGGTCGTTATCGAGAGGCGCGGGGGGCCGGTCAGGATCGCGAAACCGCGTACTACACCACCTTTCGGTCGGTTGGTCCGGTGATCGTGGGTTCGGGCCTGACGATTGCCGGGGCGACGTACTGTCTGAGCTTTGCGCGGCTGCCGTACTTCACCACGATGGGTGCACCCGTGGCGATCGGAATGCTCGTTTTGGTGGCGGCCGCGATCACGCTGGGGCCGGCTGTTCTTTTCGTCGGCAGCCGTTTCGGTCTCTTCGAAGCCAAGCGCGCGGCTCAGGGCCGACTGTGGCGCCGGGTGGGCACCGCGGTGGTCCGCTGGCCCGCCCCGATCCTGGTCGCCAGCTCGGTCGTGGTCCTGATTGGCATGGTCGCCCTGCCCGGCTATACGACGAGCTACAACGATCGCTACTACCAGCCCGCCAGCACCGCGGCCAATCTCGGATACGCCGCTGCCGACCGCCATTTCACCCAGGCCCGGATGAATCCCGACATCCTGATGGTCGACGCCGACCACGACATGCGCAATCCGGCCGACATGCTGGTTCTGGACAGGGTCGCCAGAAACGTCCTCAACACCGAGGGTATCGCCATGGTCCAAGACATCACCCGGCCGCTGGGAATTCCGATTCAGCACAGCTCGATACCGTTCGTGAACAGCATGGGGGGCCAGAGCACCATGCAGCAATATCCGTTCCAGCAAACTAGCCTCGCTAATCTGCAGAAGACGGCCGACGATTTGCAGATCCTCACCGACACCACCCAGCGGCTGTACGGTGTTTTGAGCCAGGTCGTCGCCACCACTCACGACCTGGCTCAAAACACGAACCACCTGACGGGTATCACCGACGAATTGCGCGATCACATTTCGGATTTCGACGATTTCTATCGGCCAATCAGGTCCTATTTCTATTGGGACAAGCACTGCTTCGATATCCCAGTGTGCTGGTCGCTGAGGTCGTTATTCGACGCCTTGGACGGCGTAGATGAGCTCACCGACGACCTGCACAATGTCAACCACGACACCCAAAAACTGGATACGCTCTTGCCCCAGACGCTCGCGCTGCTGCTCCCGATTATCGAGACCACGAAGAACACCCGCGGATTGATACTGGCGACGTTAAGCACCATGTCGGCAATACAGAACCAAAATGCGGCGCTCAATAACACCGCGATCGTCATGGGGCAGAGTTTCGACACCGCCAAGAACGGTGACCTCTTCTACCTGCCACCCGAGGCGTTCCAAAACCCCGAGTTCGCGCGGGGCTTGAAAATGTTCCTCTCACCCGACGGCAAGTCCGCTCGCTTCTTCATCACCCACCAGGAAGATCCGATGACCCCGCAGGGAATCGCGCGTGTCGACGCGGAGAGAAAAGCCGCCCAGGACGGACTTAAAATGTCCTCCCTGTCGGACGCCAAAACCTATCTGGGTGGTACCGCTGCCACCTTCAAAGACATGCACGACGGCGCCAAATATGACCTCATGATCGTGGTGGTGTCCTCGCTCACGCTGATCTTCATGATCATGCTGATCCTCACCCGAGCCCTGGTTGCCGCGGCCGTCATCGTCGGCACCGCGGCCAGCTCCATTGCGGCATCCTTTGGGCTCTCGGTGCTCATCTGGCAAGACCTTTTCGGCATGAAAATCCACTGGCTGGTGATGCTGATGTCGGTCATCATCCTGTTAGCGGTCGGATCGGACTACAACCTGCTGCTGGTCTCCCGGATCAGGGACGAGATCCACGCCGGACTCAAGACGGGAATGATCCGGTCCATGGCAGGCACGGGTGGCGTGGTGACCTCTGCGGGCCTGGTGTTCGCCGTCACCATGGCCTCCATGCTCGGAAGCAGTCTGATCATTGTCGCTCAGCTGGGTTCCACCATCGCCATCGGCCTCCTGCTCGACACCCTGATCGTGCGCTCGCTGCTGATGCCCTCGATCGCCACGCTCCTGGGACGGTGGTTCTGGTGGCCGCAAGTTGTTTACCCCCGCGGCGACCATAACCGGCCCCGGATTCAGCAGCCGACCGACGAGACGGCCACGACCCAGCCGCTCCGCGTGGGTGCGATGAGTCACGAAGGACCGCAATGAGATTAGCGAAGCTTTCAGTGCCGGCAATGGTCACGGCGGCCATGGTTGCCGTGGCCGCCCCGGCGCACGCCGACCCGGATACCGACTTAAACAATCAGCTCCACAGCTACGGCATCTACGGCCCCGGCGACTACAACGCATGGCTAGGCAAGATCGCGTGCGAACGACTACGCAACGGCCTCGACACCACTGCGGACAAATCCGCCCGCTTTGCGTTGAACAACCTGCCGCGCCGTACCACGACCGGGCAGAGTTACCAATTCCTCGCCGCCGCAATCGGCACCTACTGTCCCGACCAGGTTCCGCTTCTCACCGCGGCGGCCGAACGTCACGAATGACGTTGCAGCCCAGTCAGCGCGGCCAACCCGCAGCATCGACCAGAGAGGAGATGCCCATGCACCGACCGAGGCGACCGCGAGCACGTTGGGTTCTACGCGCGGGGATCGCCGCATTAACCGCGACGGTCATGGTATCGGCGTTGCCCGTCATCGCGGTGGCCGACTCCACAGACGATTACCCAATCCCTAATCGGATGATCGTCACCACCTGCACCGCCGAGCAAATCCTTGCCGCCGCACGCGATTTCACGCCAATCTATTATGAGCGCTACATGATTGACAAGCACAACAAGTCGCCCCAGGTTCAACAGGCTGCCATCGACAGTGCGCGCTACTTCTATTCACTCACCCCCGCCGACCGCAGAACCTACTCCGAACAGATGGCCACCAACTTTGCCGACCCCATGACGGCGGCGTGGCCCAATTGGGCGAAGATCTTCTTCAACAATAAAGGCGTCACCGCCAAAGAAACCGATCACTGCGCCGACTACCCACCCGTCGGCCTATCGGTCTGGGACTGGTCACCTGCTCGATGACGAAATCGTAACCTACTGCCCCGCAATGCTTGTGGGCGAACTGGTTTGGGCAAGCTCTGATTCAGGGTGGCGGCGGCGGGCCGGAAAGGCAGTACTAGAGGGTGTGCATGCGGCGGAAGTAGTCCACTGTGCGGGCCACGCCCTGCTCCAGCCCAACCTGGGGACGCCAGCCCAAAACCCGCTCGGCCAAACCGATGTCGAGGCAGGACCGCTTGAGGTCGCCCAGCCGCGGCGGGTGGAATTCCGGGTCGTCG
>DATAZN010000252.1:0-8126 GCA_036272035.1 Mycobacterium sp.
TCAGCGGAACTGAGGAACCACCGCTCCTCGGTCGTCACGTTTCGGGCCGCGGGCGAGGGAAGTGGTCCGCGGCTGCGGCGCGGGGTGGCATTGCATTAGCTTGGCATGAGTGTGCCTCGCTGCGCGCTGCCAAGCTTGAACCCCGACTTCTCCATTCTCCACACCGGATGCAGCGAACCGGACGCCAGGTCGGTCTTGCTACTGCCGGCAATGTTCTGTTCGATAGGTGGCCGCAGAATGCACGTACGGACAGGCGCCCTCAGTTTCGGGAGGCAGCCCGACCGGGCAGGGCAGGCTGTCCTTAGTCACTGGTTGGTGACTTCACCGCGCCAGGCTCCGTCCTCGCGGCCCCGCTTTTCGATGTAGTCCTTGAAGCGGTCTAGGTCAGCTCCGACTTGCCGATCGTCGGCGCCGACCAGGGCGCCAGCCTTTTCGACGATCCCTTCGGCGTTCCAGTCGAGCTGCACGGTGACTTTGGTTTCGGTGTCGGAGAGGCGGTGGAAGGTGACGACCCCGGCGTGCTCTGTGCCTTGGGTGCTTTTCCAGGCCACCCGCTCGTCGGGGTGTTGCTCGGTGACCACGGTGTCGAACTCGCGGCTTACTCCTCCGATTTTGGTCAGCCAGTGGGAGTGGGTGTCGTCGGTTTGGGTGATGCGCTCGACCCCTCCCATGAAGTGGGGGAAGGACTCAAACTGGGTCCATTGGTTGTAGGCAGTGGTAATGGGAACAGCTACGTCGATTGACTTAGTCACGCTGGGCATCGTTGGCTCCCCTTGAGCTCGGTTCGCTGATGGGCCGGTCGATCATGGACGTCGCCGGGCACGGCTAACGGCAGGTGCCTGCTTGCTACCCCATGTTGGCGGAAGGTCAAACCTGACGCCGTCCTGCGTGACTCAGCAACGTCATGGGTAGGTCATGGGTCATGGGTCACGTGTTGGACGGCATCCTGCGTCTGCCGCCGTTGCTGGCGTTGGCGCTGGTGTTTCTGCTGCCCGCTTTGGAGGCCTCGGCATTCGTGGGCGTTCTCGTGCCGGGTGAGATCGGGGTGATCCTCGGCGGTGTGCTCGCCAATCAGCACAAGCTGACCTTGGCGACCGTGCTGATCGCGGGAATTGCGGGGGCAGTGATCGGCGACTCGATCGGGTATTGGGTCGGGCAGCGTTACGGCGAAACGATCTTGTCGAAGCTTCCGAACCGGATCATCAAACCCGAGCATGTCCAGCGGGCCGAGGCCACCGTGCGTAACTACGGCGGTCGGGCGGTGTTCCTTGGCCGGTTCACCGCCGCGTTGCGCGCGCTGGTCCCCGGGATGGCCGGAATGAGCCGCATCGGCTACGGCAAGTTCCTGGCCTGGAACGCCCTCGGGGGTGCGCTGTGGGCCAGCGGGTTCGTTGTGCTGGGCTACCTCGCGGGCAGCCAGTACAAGAGCATCGAACGCTACGCCAACTACATCGGGCTCGGACTGCTGCTGGTCATCGCGGCCTTCCTGATCCTGCGGCACCGACACCACCGAGCCGAGCAGCCCAGCCGCTGACCGGCACCAACCCAACACGGATGAGGAACACATGACCACCGCCATCTCCTCGGTGCGACGAGCGTCCGACAGCACCGCCATGGCCGCGGCGGGTCGACTCGGCCTGGCCGCGCGCGCGTTCGTGTACCTCGTCATCGGATGGCTGGCCATCCAAATCGCGCTGGGCCACACCACCGAACAGGCCAACCAGAAAGGCGCCCTCGCCGACCTCGCCTCCCACTCCGGCGGCATCGTGCTGCTGTGGGTGCTGGGCATCGGGTTCGCCGCCTACGCCCTGTGGCGGTTTTCCGAGGCCGCATTCGGCGCCGCCTCCGAAGGCGCGAAAGCCGGCCCCCGAGTCAAGTCCCTGGTCCGTGGCATCGTCTACGCCGCCCTGTGCGTCACGACGTTCGCCTTCATCGCCGGCCGCTCCCGCCAGGGCCAAGCTCAGCAGCAGGAAACCGCCACCGCCAAGTTGATGAAACACGGCTACGGCCGCTGGCTCGTCGGCCTCGCAGGTGTCGTCGTGATCGCCATCGGGATCGCGATGATCGTGGAAGGCGTGACAAAGAGGTTCGAGAAACAACTCAAGATGACCGAACTGCACGGGCCTGTGCGAAGCGCTGTCGTCGGGCTCGGCATCGTCGGGACCACCGCCCGCGGCATCGTCTTCGCCATCGCCGGTGTCCTGGTGCTCGACGCCGCAATCACGTTCAACCCCGCGAAGTCGACCGGCCTGGACGGCGCGCTACGGACACTCGCCAACCGCGCCTACGGCCCGTGGCTACTCGGCGCGCTCGCCCTCGGACTAATCGCATTCGGCATCTACGGCCTCGCCGCCGCTCGCTGGGCCAAAACCTGACACCCACGATCTGAACGCGTGCGTGTCGACTTTGCAAACCCCGACGGTGAAGCTGGTGACCGCGACGGCGCATCGCCGCTGGCACCCCGTGGCCAGTCCGATCCCGACTGCCCACAGTGGCTACTGCAAGCAAGCCGGTGGTCCGGCGACGGCGTACCCATCGAGGACTTGCTGCAAGAGCCGTTTGCTTGGTGGGCCACAGTCCGTGCGAAGCGCGGGGTGCATCACCCCTCGTGATCTACCAAAGAAACTGAGAGCTGCGCGTCGGACTACCCCCGGTTAAAGGACCGCTCATGCGGACTGGTCGGCCAGCCCAGTGGAGTCAGCATCTGCCGGTTGCCTGACATCGCGAAAACCGGCACCCGACCTGACACGCCAGGTAGGGTGCCGGTGTCGAAGTGTGAACGAGTTAGAGGCGCGGGTCTGTTGGGGCAGGTTCGACGTAGGTCGCGGAGGAATAGCCGGGACCATTGCCAGGCTGGATGGGTTGGCCAGCGGCGGCCCCACCGCGGTAGGTGACATCGGTGCGGCGACGTGTGGTCATGAACGCGATGGTGATGAGCGCGCCGACGACTCCGACGATCATCAGGATCACGCCGATCGTGCCCCAGTTGACGCCGTGGCTGTATTGCGGAGTGATTGCAAACCGCAAGATCGCCCCGAGGGCAACTAGTAGAAGACTTCCGCCGATTCTCATAAGACTCTCCTTGCAGTGTCTGATCTCGGCTACACCGGGGGTAGTCGCTACGGCTGTCGATGCTCCGAGCGCGAGTGGGACCGTCCTTGGAGCGGATGGGCCTTGACGAGCACCGCGACGGGGATCAGGCCTGTGTGGTATCGCCCGGTCAGGTGTCGCCGCAGCGCGTGCTTGGGCTCGACATCGACTTCTGACTGTTCGGTAGTTATCGTCTCTGGCATCGTGGTCCCCTGGTCGTGGGTCATGTTCTGACAGCGCTCAATTTTCTGTACGGCTGGGGAGCCCTGTTCTGACGTTTTCGATACCCAGGGAGCAAGACAGTCAAACGCTCGCCAAACATTCAGAAGAAACCCAGAACCGACCGGAACCAAACCATCGCCGTAACCGAATCCGTACCTAGACGCATCGGGGTCGATGGGTCACGTGGTGTTGCGTGCATGGTTGGGCCGTAGCCGCTTCGGGTATAGCGAGTTCGCAGCCGAGGCCATCGTTCCTCGGCGCAAATGTAAGGAGCCAAGATGATTCTTCTCGGGGTGGTTCTGCTCATCATCGGATTCATCGCCAAGGTGGCGATCATCTGGACCCTGGGCATCATTATCGTCGTAGTCGGTGCGATCCTGGCCCTCGTCGGATTCGCCGGGCACGAGATCGGCGGCCGCCGGCACTGGTACTGATCGACGGCTACTGATCGACGGCACCCGTCCAATACGAAACCGCGATGACAGCGACGTCGACTGCCGACGATCCGACGGTCGGGCCGTCGACCGAATCGCTCCCGCTCAACGAGCTGACCTCGCCGACGGTGGTCGGGGGACGCTATGAACTCGGTCCGATTATCGGACGCGGAGGGATGTCCACCGTCTACCGGGCCCTAGACCGGCACACCGACGGGCCAGTCGCGGTCAAAATCTTTCGGCCCGGTATCGAGCTGGCGGATTCACCAGCTCGACGGATACGAGAAGTCCAGCTCGCGTCGGCTGTGCGCCACTCGGGTCTGGTGGCGGTGCTGGACGCTCAACTCGACGACACCGACCGGGTCGAGGGCTGCGCGTTCCTCGTGACCGAACTCATCGAAGGTCCGACCCTCGGCGAGCGGGTCCGGTCGAGGCCGCTCAGCGAACCGGAGATCATTGACCTGGCCGCCGCCCTATGCAGCACGCTCGCGGCCATCCACGAAGTCGGGATCATTCACCGCGACATCAAACCCGCCAACATTCTCCTACCCGACGGTCAGGACGGCCTGCTGCACCCGAAGCTCACCGACTTCGGCATCGCTCTCATGATCGACAGCACCCGCATGACCGCCACCGGCTTCACCGCCGGTACCGCCAACTACCTGAGCCCAGAACAGGTGCGCAGTGAGCAAGTCACGGCGGCGAGCGACATTTACTCCCTCGGGCTCGTATTGCTCGAAGCGCTCAGCGGAGAAACGGTCTACGCCGGCCACGGAATCGAAGCAGCGTTGGCACGGCTCAACGTCGAACCGCAGCCGCCCGCATGGGTCAGCCCTGCGCTCGCCGAAACGTTGACGCAGATGACCGCGCGTGATCCCCTAAAACGCCCGACGGCGGAGGCCGCCCGCCGCACGTTTCGGAGACTGGCGGGTGATGGGCTCGCCAGCGACGTGTTCGCCCTCGACGCGACGGCTCCCGCGGCGCCCCGGACGCGGCCCTCGTTGCTCGCCGGCAGAGGACGCCGGGTGGCCGCCATTGCCGCTGCATTCGTCGCAGCGGCGGCGGTCGCCTTGGGTCTCATTCTCAGCACCGCACGCCACAGCCACCACGGCACCGCAACCACCACGGACCCGGGCGCATCGCCGTCTGCGATCTCGTCGCCAATGCCCGCACGAGGCGCAGCAACCGAGACGACAGCCCCCAGCGGTGGGCCAACTCCGGACCGATCGACCAGCATTGCTCCGATCATGGCCGTCCCGGTCGATCCACCAGCAGCAGCGCCGTCTAGCAAACCCAATGCTGTCGTCGCAAGGCTGGCCGTCGACCCACCCGGTCAACAAAGTCCAGGCAAGGCACCCAAGCCCCCGAGAAACCCCCCGAAGCCGCCGAAGCCTCCGAAGAAGTAAGAGCGCGTCGGGGGTAACGTAACGCAGGACCCGCAACCAAGTGAGCCTTCCCCGGTTTGCTGGACACGGGGTTATGCGGCGTGATCGCCGCTGATGGGTCACGTCCTGCGGCGTGGTGTGTGAGCTGACCTGTTGAGCTAGTAGTTGGCTGCTTGCTTCGGCTGGGGATGGACTTAGCGTGTAAACAGGCGCGAGCGCCTTGAGGTCGGCATGACCTTGGTCTACCCACCCGGTGCGGGCTTCACGAGCACTAATGGTTACGAATTGCTAATCGTGTCGCCCACGGATTCGACTAGTCGCGTTCGATGCGTTTGCGCATCGTCCACGGCATGGCAAGCCAGAGAAGGACAAGCAGTCCGAGGGTGACGCCCCCCCCGATGATTCCGGCACTACGGCCGCGGACCACGTCGAATAGCAGAAGAACGACCCCGATCACGGCACAGCCGAGCAACGCTGTCTGGCCGATTTAATGTCCGAATTACCCGCGTCCGGCGCGGGTTAATCGATGGATCGGATGCGAGGCCACAGGCGACGAGGTTGAAGCAACGGTCGCGTCCCGCCGCGCCGATGGTGCAGCGCGTCCACGAAACTCATCAACGTGTCGGCCGTCGAATGGACGGGCGACCAGTCGAGTTCGGTCCGGGCCCGATCAGTACGAAGCAGCGGCGAGTCGAAGGCCAGATCGATCCAACCAGCATCAGTGGGCTGCAGGTGCGCGCGCCATGACAGATCAACCAGCTCACGAAGCACCCGCCGGGGTAGCCCCGGCAGTACGCCGCCGAACAGCTCTCGAACGTGCTGGCGATCGATCAGTGGTTCGGCGGCGAGGTTGAATGCCCCAGCGGGGCGGCGATCGAGGATGGTCGAGATGGCGGCGGCGACGTCGTCGGCGTGGACGAACTGGGTCGCTAGGTCGCTCGGCCACGGCACGAACCTCAGTAGCCGCCGGTGCAGGGCGCTGACCGGAATCAGCGGCCCGATGAAGTAGCGGGCGATCTCGCTGGCGGCATCCGGTTGCAGGATCAATCCCGGCCGGACGATGGTGACGGTGTCGATCGAGGCGGTTCCGGCGATGCGCTCAGCCGCGGCTTTGTCGACGGAATAGGACGAGGTAGCGATCCCAGCCGTCGCCCAGCTTTCCTCGACGAACGTGTGTGGCGGAGCGGCGCTGTACGCGCCGACAGACGACATGTGCACCACTTGCGGGACGTCCGCCCGCTCGGCCGCGTCAAAAACTGCTGCGGTTCCACCTTGGTTGGTCCGCCGGAGCTGCTCGCGGTCGCGGCCCGGTTGAATCTGCCAGGCCAGATGCACGACCGCATCGGCACCCGCCATCGCCGTGGCCAGGCGATCCCGCGCATCCGAAGCCGAGATGTCAATCGTCACCCACTCGGCGCTGCTGTAAGGATCAACATGCGGCGGCTGTCGCCGCGAGATGCCGAGAACGTCGACCTCTGCGGTCAGCCGCCGCAGTAGCGCCGTGCCAACATTTCCGGATGCGCCGGTTACGACCACTCGACTCATAGCGGACCGGACTTCGAGTCGTCCTTACGTCGTGGCGAACGCGGAAAGAAAAAGGCCACCCGTTTCTGGTAGCTCCGGTATCCGGGCCGTTTCTCCATATGCCGCTCGGTGCGCTTCGCCCCGGTGGCGAACATGAGCAGGTAGCTCATGGCCGCCGGAGCCGGGAGGGTCCATGCGCCGGGGGCGGACGCTGCCGCCGCCAGCCAGGCGCCGTCCCAGACGACCGAGTCACCGAAGTAGTTCGGATGCCTCGACCACGACCACAGCCCGGTGTCGAGCACGTCGGGCTTCGCGTCGTCTGCGCGCTGTTGATAGCGGCTCTTCTGCTGATCAGCGGTGGCCTCCACCAGGACGCCGGCGATCATGAGGCCGATGCCAACGGGAAACAGCCAGCGACGCCCTGACCGAGGTAGCGCGCTCGCCGCGGCCAGCTCCACCGGCGCGGATACGAGCAACTGAGCCAGACCCTGAGTAACGAACACCTTGCCGACTACCGCAGCGGTCGAATCACCTTCGAGGAACTCGGTGTAGCGCGAGTCCTCCTTGTCGCTGCCGCGAAGGCGGTGCATCATCTGGCGTTCGAGGCGCACTGCCCAGCCGGTCGTGACCGCCGCCAAGGTCCAGCGACGCCACGGGTCGCCTCGACCAAGCGCGGCGCTCGTCACGGCGATCGCGGCCAGCCCAGGACCCCACACCGCATCGGCGTAGTCGCGGCGGCCGCGACGCATCGCCACCGCGGCGGTGGCCGCCTGCAGCGCGGTAGTCGCCGCGGCGGATGCGGCGACGACGCGACGCAGGCTCCGCGTATCGACGTCCACCTACGTCTTCTTTTTCTTGCGCCCGATCGACGGGAAGCGCCGTTTGACCGCGGCCTTGACCTTCTTCTGCTCCGCCGGCGTGCCGTTCTGCGCGACGCGGGCGAGTGCGTTACGTGCGTGGGCCTTGTCGGGGATCGGATACTTTCGCTTCCCCGGCAAGGCGAAGGCCTTCTTATCGAGCTTCTTTCGGTTCTTTGTGCTGCTCAGATCCTTCGCCATGAGCGAGTCGTTCCCGGTGCACGGCTTCCTCAATCTGGCGGAGGCTTGGGTGGGTATCGGATAACGAGTCCGATACAGGAGACGCAACCACGCGGGTGACTCACAGCTACATCTTGGTGGTGGCGGTTACTAAGCGGCGGGCTTGGGTAGAGAGCGGGCATGACAACCGGGACGCCAGACCCAGGCAATGATGACGACGCTGACGATACCGACGAGGCTTCCCTGGAATCGCCTGCGGCAGACCCAGGTGGCAACGACGGCTCCGGGGACACCGACAACACCGGCGACGATCTTGATGCTCCAGACCCCGCCTAACGGCGGCATTGACCACCCCAATCGATCGATACCAATAGACCGCTTGGAGCACATAGTGAGTGACATGACGACCAAAGGGACATCGCGGCATCCCAGCG
>DATAZN010000253.1:0-3842 GCA_036272035.1 Mycobacterium sp.
CGGCGCGGCACCCCAAGAGATCACCCGCAGCCTCACGTCACGTGGATTCGCTTGCTGCGCACTACATACCGCCTGCCATTGAGCGGGGACCAGGAAGATACCGGTGACCTTCTCGGCGGCCAGAACGTCGAGAAGATGTCCAGGGTCGAATGCGCCCAGCGGATGAATCACCGTGGGGAGCCCCATCAAAAGTCCGGTCAACAGGCTGCCGATTCCGGCTATATGGAAGAACGGGACACCGATGAAGCCGACGTCGTTGGCGGCGACGCCGTGCGTGTAGAGGTTGGCCATAGTCTGACCGGTCAGGTTGGTGTGGGTCAGCACCGCACCCTTGGGCCGGCCCGTGGTGCCGGAGGTGTACATGATCAGCGCCGGCGATTCGTTGGACACATCCGCTGCCCGGACCGGGTCTCCTGGCTCGTTCACCAGATCCTCGTAGGCCAGCGTGCCGTCCTCACCGGAGTCACCCGCGACCACGATGCTGCTCAACACCGACGTGCGGTTTCGGACGCCGGCGGCCACCGGAGCCAGGACCGATTCGGTGATCATCACCCGTGCCTCGCAGTCGTCGACAAGGAAGGCGATCTCGGGCGGGGTCAGCCGGAAGTTGATCGGAACCGCGATGGCCCCGATCATGTTCACCGCCAGGATCGACTCGACGAACTCGGTGCGGTTCAGCATCAAGACCATCACCCGGTCGCCCGGGCCGACCCCTCGGCGGCCCAGGGCTCCGGCCAGTGCGGCGACCCGCTCGCGAAGGTCAGCCCAGGTAACGGTGTTGCCCAGAAATCTCAGCGCAGTGGCGCGCGGCTGCATGTATGCGTGCCGTTCGAGTTGATTGACCCAGTTCTGTCGGCGCGCCAAATACGGCTGCTTTAAAAAGGCTCCGTCGGCGTCCGTCCCATGAGCTCCGTGGCCGGTCAACTGCGCGGTCAACTGGTCGCTCCCCTTCTCGTTGCTAAGCCCTGTGCTTAAGTTGATATTTGATAAAACTTGGTGTTGTCTGGGTCACACTATGGTCTTGGCGTCACGAAGACAACCCCGGTGACCGCCCTCAGCGAACCGGCGGCACGGCGGCCTTCCGCGCAGCGGGAGGCTCGTCTTCCGGTGCGCCGAGCGCAGTTGTCCGACGAGGTCGCAGGCCACCTGCGGGCCGCAATCATGTCGGGCGCATTGCGGCCCGGGACATTCATCCGGCTCGACGAGACCGCGGCCAAACTCGGCGTCAGCGCGACTCCGGTGCGCGAAGCGCTGTTGAAGCTGCGGGGCGAGGGGATGGTGCAGCTCGAGCCGCACCGCGGCCACGTGGTGTTGCCGCTGAGCCGCCAGGACATCGACGACATCTTCTGGATGCAGGCGACCATCGCCAGGGAACTCGCCGCGTCTGCGGCCCAGCACATCACCGACGCCGAGATCGACGATCTCGAACACCTCACCGATGTGCTGACCACCGCTGTCGCCGCTGCCGATATCGAAGCGATCGCGGCGACGGAGTTCGCGTTTCACCGATCCTTCAACCACGCCACCGGGCGGATCAAGCTGGCGTGGTTCCTGCTGCACGTGGCTCGGTACATGCCGTTGATGGTGTACGCCGCGGACCCGGAATGGGGTGCCTCCGCCGTGCAGAACCACCGGGAGGTGGTTGTGGCGTTGCGCCGCCGGGACGCTGCCGCGGTCGTCGACCTCAGCGCGAGGCAATTCACCGACGGCGCGCGCCGGCTCACGGAACGGTTGCAAAGCAGCGGAATCTGGGACTAGTCAGCTTGACGACGCCAGATCCTCGGCGCGCTTCTTGAGGTTCTCGGCGAGGTAGTCCAACACATTGCCGGCCAACTGCTTCACCATCGGTGCGGGTATCGGCAACGACGGCTCGACGTCCAAGTCCACGGTCAGCAGCGCTGACGAGCCGGTGTCCACCACGCTGAACAACTGCTCCTGCTTTTTGAAAAGGTTGCCCTGCTGCAGCACGGTCTGAATCTGAGTCGGGCTCGGGTAGTAGACCGCCTGGATCAAACTGTCCTCGATGGCCTCGTATTTGGCATCGAGACGCAGCTGGCTTGGGCGCCCGTCGTCATAGCGGGCCAGCACCCACAGGCCCTGAACTCCGTCGTTCCACTCCGGGTAAGACTCGAAGTCGGCGACGATGGCCAGGATCGTTTCGGCGTTGGCGGCGACCTCAACGGTCTTGCTGACAAAAGGCATTGGCCGAGCATAACGAGAACGCTTCGACCGCTAGCTCGCGCAGGCCGTCGACAGCAGCGCGCGGATGTCGTCGGGGATGGGGGTCGGCCGGCGGGTGGCCTTGTCGATGTATACGTGCACCCAGTGGCCGACGGCGGCGATGGGCTGCGGCTCGGCATCTTCTTTAGCAGCCGGACCCTCGAGTCCCCGGAAGACGCCGAGCCGATAAGTCACGCTGCTGTTGCCGAGCCGGGTCACGGCCACCCCTACGACAAGGCGTTCCGGGAAGTGCAGTTCGGAGAAGTAGCGGCACCCCGATTCGGCGACGATCCCCTGCGTCGACGCCGTCACCGGGTCGAGCGTGACGTTGGTGCCGATCCAGCCGTTGATCGCGGTGTCGAAAAGCTGGTAATACACAGCGTTGTTCAGGTGGCCGAACATGTCGTTGTCGGCCCATCGGGTCAGCACCGGCCAATGCACCGGGAAGTCTCGACTGGTGAGCCCGTCGGAGTGCGGCGGCACCGCAGAAAACGAAGGCATGGTTGTATTCGACCATGCTTGAAATCCGGGGCGCCGTGCTGGAGCAGATCGGATCGCCTCGGCCGTTCGCGACATCGCGGCCCATCACCGTCGCCGACATCGAGCTGGCCCCGCCTGGCGCCGACGAACTGCTGGTGCGCATTGAGGCCGCAGGCATATGCCATTCCGATCTGTCGGTGGTGGACGGCAACCGGGTGCGGCCGACGCCGATGCTGCTCGGTCACGAGGCGGCCGGAATCATCGAGAAGGTCGGCGACGGCGTCAACGACGTGGAAGTCGGACAGCGAGTGGTGATGACCTTCCTGCCACGTTGCGGTCACTGCGCGGCGTGCGTCACCGACGGGCTGATGCCCTGCAAGCCGGGCAGCGCGGCCAACAACGCCGGCACGTTGCTCGGGGGCGGGATGCGGCTGAATCGGGGCGACGACAAGGTCTTTCACCACTTGGGGGTGTCCGGCTTCGCGACACACGCCGTGGTCAACCGGGCCAGCGTCGTACCGGTCGATCGTGACGTTCCCCCACCGGTCGCCGCGCTGTTGGGTTGCGCGATGCTGACCGGCGGAGGCGCGGTGCTCAACGTCGGCAAGCCTCAGCCGGGGCAGACAGTGGCCGTCGTCGGCCTCGGCGGCGTCGGGATGGCCGCGGTGATGACCGCCCTCTCCTACGCCGGTGTCCATGTGGTCGCCGTCGACCAGTTACCCGAAAAGCTCACCGGCGCGCGGAAACTCGGAGCGCACGAGGCCTACACACCGCAAGAGGCCACCGACGGCGGCGTCAAGGCCGCCGTTGTCGTCGAGGCCGCCGGCCACCCCGCCGCGCTGGAGACGGCCATCGCGCTCACCGCCGCCGGGGGCCGCACCATCACCGTCGGCCTGCCGCGGCCGGACGCCCGGATCAGCGTGTCCCCGTTGGGCTTTGTCGCCGAAGGGCGTTCGCTGATCGGCAGCTACCTCGGGTCGGCGGTGCCCGACCGCGACATCCCGCAGTTCGTCGAGCTGTGGCGCTCGGGCCGGCTGCCGGTGGAGTCGCTGGTCTCCTCGAGGATCACCCTCGACGACATCAACACCGCGATGGACAACCTGGCCGACGGCACCGCGGTCCGTCAGCTGATCTCATTCGAG
>DATAZN010000254.1:0-5295 GCA_036272035.1 Mycobacterium sp.
CTCAACGACCCGTTCTGGTTGCAGTACCTGCATTACCTCGGTGGCATCCTGCACGGCGACCTCGGTCACGCCTACTCCGGTCTGCCGGTGACCAGCGTTCTGGCGCAGGCGTTTCCGGTGACGTTCAAGTTGGCAATGATCGCGCTGGCGGTGGAGGCGCTGTTCGGCGTCGGGTTCGGGGTCATAGCGGGGCTGCGCCAGGGTGGCGTTTTCGACGGCGCTGTATTGATCGTCAGCCTGGTCATAATCTCGGTGCCGATCTTCGTACTGGGGTTCCTCGCGCAATTCGTCTTCGGGGTCCGGCTGGGTATCGCGGCGGTGACGGTAGGCGACCAGCCGACGTTCGCCCGGCTGCTATTGCCCGGAATCGTCTTGGGTGCCGTGTCATTCGCTTACGTGGTGCGGTTGACCCGCTCCGCGGTGGCCGACAACGCGCACGCCGACTACGTGCGTACCGCTACTGCTAAAGGGTTGTCCCGGCCGCGGGTGGTGACGGTGCACATCCTGCGCAATTCGCTGATCCCGGTGGTGACTTTCCTGGGGGCAGACCTCGGCGCGCTGATGGGCGGCGCGATCGTGACCGAAGGCATCTTCAACGTCCACGGTGTCGGCGGCGTGCTCTACCAGGCCGTCACGCGGCAGGAAGCCCCGACCGTGGTGTCTATCGTGACGGTGCTCGTAGTCGTCTACCTCGTCACCAACCTGGCGGTGGACCTGCTGTACGCGGCGCTGGACCCCAGGATCCGCTATGGCTGAAACGGTTGCAGGCATGGGCTTTTGGCGGGATACGTGGCGCGGGCTGCGTCGCCGCCCGAAATTCATCATCAGCGCGGTGCTGATCGGATGTGTCGTCGTCGTTGCGGTGCTTCCGGCATTGTTCACCGGCGCTGATCCCGGATACGCCAACCCGGACCAGAGTCTGCTGGGGCCGTCGGTGGCGCATTGGTTCGGCACCGACCTGCAGGGCCACGACATCTACGCCCGCACCATCTACGGCGCACGTGCCTCAATCACCGTCGGTCTCGGTGCCACCCTGTTGGTGTTCATCATCGGTGGGGCGCTGGGGGCAGTGGCCGGGTTTTACGGTGGGTGGATCGACGCGCTGGTGTCCCGTATCGCCGACGTGTTCTTCGGTATCCCGTTGCTGCTGGCCGCCATCGTGCTGATGCAGGTCATGCATCACCGCACAGTGTGGACGGTGATCACCATCCTGGCGCTGTTCGGATGGCCGCAGATAGCCCGGATCACCCGCGGCGCCGTGCTCACGGTCCGCGGCAGCGACTACGTGCTGGCGGCGAAAGCGCTGGGGTTGAGCAGGTTTGGGATATTGGTACGCCACGTGGTGCCCAATGCCATCGGCCCGGTCATCGCGATGTCGACGATCGCGCTCGGGATGTTCATCGTCACCGAAGCCACGCTGTCCTACCTCGGGGTCGGGCTGCCGCCCTCGGTGGTGTCGTGGGGCGGCGACATCAACGTCGATCAAATCCGGTTGCGGGCTGGATCGCCGATCTTGTTCTATCCGGCTGGTGCGCTGGCAATCACTGTGCTGGCCTTCCTGATCATGGGCGACGTGTTGCGCGATGCCTTGGACCCGACGTCGCGGGCGAGGCGGCTATGACGGCACCTGAGTCGGCGCTGCTGAGCGCCGCCGGCCTGGAGGTCAGGTTCGGTGATGACGCTCCGGCGGTGCGCGGAGTGGATCTTGAGGTGCGCAGCGGGCAGACCGTGGCGATCGTCGGCGAATCAGGTTCGGGCAAGTCCACCACCGCCGCGGCGATTCTGGGTCTGCTATCGCCGGGCGGCCGAATCACTGCCGGGCGCATCGTGTTTGACGGTGTCGACCTTACCGCCGCCGGCCGGCGACAGCTTCGATCGATCCGGGGCACCGGCATCGGTTACGTGCCGCAGGACCCGATGACCAACCTGAACCCGGTGTGGAAGGTGGGTTGTCAGGTACGAGAAGCGCTGCGCGCAAACAATATTGATCGGCAAGCAGTCGAATTGCTTGCCGACGCCGGCATGTCCGATCCGGCGCTGCGGGCCCGGCAGTACCCGCACCAATTGTCCGGCGGTATGTGTCAGCGCGCCCTGATCGCCATCGGGTTGGCCGGCCGGCCGCGGCTGTTGATCGCCGACGAACCGACCTCAGCGCTGGACGTCACCGTCCAGCGTCAGGTGCTCGACCATCTGCAGCAACTCGCGGGTGAACTGGGCACCGCGGTGCTGCTGATCACCCATGATCTCGCGCTGGCCGCCGAACGGGCCGAGCGCCTGATAGTCCTGTACCAGGGCGCGGTCGTGGAAAGCGGAGTGGCCCAGGAGATTCTGGGTGATCCACAGCATCCCTACACTCGGCGTTTGGTGGCGGCCGCGCCGTCGCTACATGACAAACCCGTCGCAAAGGCTGTTACGCCGGAGGCGCCGGACGTAATCGTCGCCTCGGGGCTGACCAAGGTCTACCGGTCGTCCCGCGGAGCGCCGTGGCGCAAGGTGGAGGTGCGCGCCGTCGACGACGTGTCGTTCCGATTGCGCCGAGGTACCACGCTGGCGATCGCGGGCGAATCCGGCTCTGGAAAGTCGACCCTGGCCCGGATGGTGCTTGGTCTACTTCAACCCAGCTTGGGCACAGTGGTTTTCGACGGCCTAGACGTTTCCGACACCGCATCGCTGAGCCGCCGGCAGACGCTGGCCTTTCGCCGCAGAGTGCAGCCGGTGTTCCAGAATCCTTACGGCAGCCTGGATCCGATGTACTCGGTTGCCCACATCATCGAGGAACCGTTGCAGATCCATCGGATCGGCGACCGCCGTCAGCGTCAGCAGACTGTCCGCGAGCTCTCCGAG
Organism: Mycobacterium sp.; assembly: GCA_036272035.1. Taxonomy (GTDB): domain Bacteria; phylum Actinomycetota; class Actinomycetes; order Mycobacteriales; family Mycobacteriaceae; genus Mycobacterium. The sequence goes on from DATAZN010000254.1 coordinate 2,845, forward strand.
CAGGTCGCGCTGCCTTCGTCGCTGCTGAACCGGCGACCTCGCGAACTGTCCGGAGGGCAACGTCAACGGGTCGCGATCGCGCGCGCCTTGGCGCTGCGACCGGAAGTCCTGGTGTGCGACGAGGCGGTCTCCGCGCTCGACGCCGTGGTGCAAGCACAGATCCTGGAATTGCTTGCCGAGCTGCAGGCGGCTCTTGGCCTGACCTACCTGTTCATCAGCCACGACCTGGCGGTCATCCGGCAGATCGCCGACGAGGTCATGGTGATGCGTGCGGGCCGGGTGGTCGAGCATGCGGCCACCGAGGACGTATTCACCACGCCGCATGATGACTACACCCGGCAGCTACTGGCCGCAATCCCGGGCGCCGGGGCTGGCTATCGTGACAGCTCGTGAATTACGCCGGCGACGATGCAGTGCTTGCGGGGGAGAGGAGCGGGGCGAATGAACTCTGACCCGTTGGCTCCACTGATGGAGCTGCCTGGTGTCGCTGCCGCCAGCGACCAGGCTCGTGAGGCGCTCGGCCGGGCCCATCGCCACCGCGCCAACCTGCGGCGGTGGCCGGTGACCGCCGCAGAGGCGGCACTGCGGTCGGCCAGAGCATCGGCGGTGCTGGACGGCGGCGGCCGGAAACTAGACGATCAGCTCGACGTCTCTGTCATGGAAGACCCGGTCTTCGCCGGCGCGCTGCGCGTCGCGCAGGCACTGGAGGGCGGTGAGACCAACCTGGTCGGGGTGTGGCAGCGCGCGCCGCTGCAGGCACTGGCGCGGCTGCACATGCTGGCCGCCGCCGACCGGGTCGACGAGAGCCGGCTGGGCAGGCCGCGCGCCGACGCCGACGTCGGACCACGGTTGGAGTTGCTCACCGAGATCGTGACGGGCGCTACCAGGGCACCGGCCCCGGTGATCGCCGCGGTCGCCCATGGCGAATTGCTGACCCTGGCTCCGTTCGGCACCGCGGACGGCGTGGTCGCACGCGCTGTGTCGCGACTGGTGACCATCGCGACCGGTCTCGACCCGCACGGCCTGGGCGTGCCGGAGGTGGGGTGGATGCGTCGCGCCGCCGACTACCGTGACGCGGCACGCGGCTTTGCGGACGGGACACCCGAAGGCATGACCGCCTGGCTGGTGTTGTCGTGCCGGGCTATGCGGACCGGCGCGCAGGAGGCGTTGTCGATTGCTGAGACCCTTGCCGAAGGGCTGGCATCGGGCAGCTCAGACGAATAAAGCGGGCGGCGCACCGAAGGGATTCGGCTCGCCGCCCGCTAGCACGGAACTCGGTTACCATGCGTGCATCTGTGGGTTGCGTGGGGTGGCCTCGGCGATTTTGCGACGCTTCCGGTTGCAGCCCCACCCAAAGGGCCGTCGACGCCTTTCACTCTTCGCAATTACGCAGGCCCGCAACACTTCTGCCATTATCGCGGCTATGACTCCGCGTGGGTGCCGGGAACCGTGCTGGGTTGCCCTGATCCGGGAGACAGGCCCTTATCTTCTGGACCGATCTTGGCCGTACTCGGGCTTCCGTAGATCCTTTGTACTCCGTGACCCCGGTCACATCAAGAGCCAATTGTCGTTAAAACACTGAAGTGATGCCGACCCGAGACACGGATAGTTTGCTGCGGTACCGGCTACAGCGACAGTCGGCGCAGCAACGAATAGGTCAGCGCCCCGGCGGCCAGTGCGCTGATGCCGACCGCGGCGGTGGTGGCGACCGCAGCACCCGACGGCGCCGAGATGCGGTCGCGCAGCGATACCGGCCGGGAGAACTCCAACACCGGCCAGTCGCGGGCCGACGCCTCGCGTCGTAGGGCGCGGTCCGGATTGACCACGCTCGGATGACCGACCACCTCGAGCATCGGCATGTCGGTGATCGAATCGGAGTAGGCATAGCAGTGCTCGAGCGGATAGCCCTCGCGCGCGGCCAGCTCGCGAATCGCCTGCACCTTGCCGTCGCCGAAGCAGTAGAACCCGATCTCGCCGGTGTACTTGCCGTCCTCGACAACCATCCGCGTCGCCATCGCGTGCGTGGCCCCAAGCGCACGGGCGATCGGCGCGACCAACTCCTCTCCGGAGGCGGACACCACCACGACGTCGCGGCCGCACAGTTTGTGGCTGGCGATTAGGTCGGCGGCCTCGGCGAACACCAGCGGCGTGACGATGTCGTGCAGCGTCTCGTTGACGATCGTTTTGATCTGCTGCACGTCCCAGCCGGTGCACATGTTGGTCAGGTGGATGCGCATCCGATCCATCTGGTCGTGGTCGGCGCCGGAGAGCAGGAACAGAAATTGGGCGTAGCTGGACTTGAGGACGGCGCGGCGGTTGATCAGTCCCTGGGCGAAGAAGGGTTTGCTGAACGCCAGAGTGCTGGATTTGGCGATGATGGTCTTATCGAGATCGAAAAAAGCTGCTGTGCGCGGACTGGGACTGGCGGGCATCGATGATGTTTGCTGGTCA
>DATAZN010000255.1:0-9564 GCA_036272035.1 Mycobacterium sp.
TCGAGTTCTGGTAGCCAACCGCGGTGAGATCGCCCGACGGGTGTTCGCGACGTGCCGCACTCTGGGCCTGGGCACCGTCGCGGTCTACACCGACCCGGACGCCAATGCGCCGCATGTCGCCGAGGCCGATGCCCGGGTCCGACTGCCTAAGACCAACGACTATCTGAACGCCGACGCCATCATCGCCGCGGGCCGCGCGGCCGGCGCGGACGCGGTACATCCCGGCTACGGATTCCTCTCGGAGAACGCCGATTTCGCCGCCGCGGTGCGAGCCGCGGGGCTGGTCTGGATCGGCCCGCCGGTGGACGCGGTGCGCGCGATGGGTTCGAAGATCGAGTCCAAGAAAATGATGGCCGCCGCCGGAGTTCCCGTGCTCGAGGAACTCGACCCGGACACCGTCACCGCCGACCAGTTGCCGGTGCTGGTGAAGGCATCCTCTGGCGGTGGCGGGCGCGGAATGCGCGTAGTCGACCAATTAGACGCGCTACCAAGCGAGGTGGCTGCCGCTCAGCGCGAGGCCCAGTCCGCGTTCGGCGACCCCACGGTGTTCTGTGAGCGATACTTGCCCGCCGGCCACCACGTCGAGGTCCAGGTGATGGCCGATTCCTACGGCACGGTGTGGGCGGTCGGCGAGCGGGAATGCTCGATCCAGCGCCGCCATCAGAAGATCATCGAGGAAGCGCCGTCGCCCTTGGTCGAGCGCATACCGGGCATGCGGGCCAGGCTGTTCGAAGCCGCCCGACTGGCCGCCGGCGCGATCGGCTACACCGGCGCGGGGACGGTGGAGTTCCTTGCCGACGACAATGGCGAGTTCTACTTCCTGGAGATGAACACCCGGCTCCAGGTCGAACACCCGGTCACCGAGGAGACCACCGGACTCGACCTGGTCGAGCTGCAGATCGCCGTAGCCGACGGTGGCCGATTGGACGCTGAACCGCCTGCCGCGCATGGGCATTCCATCGAGGCCCGGCTCTACGCCGAGGATCCAGCGCGGGACTGGCAGCCGCAGGCCGGCCAGGTGCAACGCATCGATGTGCCGGCGGCCCGCACCGAGTTCAGCACACTCGGGGCGCGGTCCGGCATCAGGCTCGACTCCGGAATCGTCGACGGCTCGGTGGTTTCCATCCACTACGACCCGATGCTCGCCAAGGTGATCTCCTACGCTCCGACGCGCCGCCAGGCGGCGCTGGTGCTCGCCGACGCGCTGGCGCGAGCCCAGCTGCACGGCCTGCGCACCAACCGCGATCTGTTGGTCAATGTGCTGCGACATCAGGCGTTCCTGGACGGCGCCACCGACACCGCATTCTTCGACACCCACGACCTGGCGAAACTGTCCGCCCCGCTGGTCAACGATACCGTGATCCGGTTGTCGGCGATCGCCGCGGCGCTGGCCGACGCGGCCGGGAATCAGGCGACGGCCACCGTGCTCGGCTCGATCCCCAGCGGGTGGCGCAACCTGGCTTCGGGCTACCAGGTCAAGACCTATGCCGACGACGACGGCGGGCAGCATCGCATCGAATACCGTTTCACCCGAACCGGATTACGGCTGCCCGCTGACGAGTCCATACAACTGGTCTCCGTGACGGCTCACGAAGTCGTGTTGGCCGACGACCAGGGGGTGGCACGCAGCTTCGCGGTGAAACGTTATGACTTGAAAGATCCAGCCGTCTACGTCGACTCGGCGCACGGGCCGGTACACCTGGTCGCACTGCCCCGCTTCCCCGAGCCGGAATCGGCCGTCGAGAAGGGTTCGCTGGTTGCACCCATGCCCGGCAACGTCATTCGGTTGGGCGCCGCGGTCGGCGATACCGTCACGGCCGGCCAGCCGCTGATCTGGCTGGAGGCGATGAAAATGGAGCACACCATCACCGCCCCGGCCGACGGCGTGCTGGCGGAACTCAACGTCGATACCGGCCACCAAGTCGAAGTCGGCGCTGTCTTGGCACGCGTCGACTTGCCCCATGATCCGGAAGCAGAAGGAGACACACCATGACCGACAACAGCTTCATCGAAAACGAAGACCGCAAATCGCTGCGCAAGGCGGTGTCCGAATGGGCATCCAGTTACGGCAGCGAGTATTACCTGAAGAAAGCCCGCGCGCAGGAGCACACCGACGAATTATGGTCGGAGGCAGGCAAGCTCGGCTTCCTGGGGGTGAATCTCCCCGAGGAGTACGGCGGCGGTGGCGCAGGCATGTACGAGCTGTCGCTGGTCATGGAGGAAATGGCGGCCGCGGGTAGCGCGCTGCTGCTGATGGTGGTGTCGCCCGCTATCAACGGAACCATCATCAGCAAGTTCGGTACCGAAGAGCAGAAGAAGCGCTGGATTCCCGGTATCGCCGACGGCTCGCTGACAATGGCATTCGCGATCACCGAACCCGACGCCGGATCCAACTCCCACAAGATCACCACCACGGCCCGCCGCGACGGCGGCGACTGGATCCTCAAGGGACAGAAGGTCTATATCTCCGGCGTCGACCAGGCTCAAGCGGTGCTGGTGGTCGCACGCTCCGAGGAAGCCAAGACCGGCAAGTTGCGACCGGCGCTGTTCGTGGTGCCCACCGATGCGCCCGGCTTCACCTACACCCCGATCGAGATGGAACTGATCAGCCCCGAGCGGCAGTTCCAGGTCTTCCTCGATGACGTGCGGCTGCCCAGCGACGCGCTGGTTGGCGCCGAAGACGCAGCGATCGCACAGCTTTTCGCGGGTCTGAACCCTGAGCGCATCATGGGCGCGGCCAGCTCCGTCGGCATGGGACGCTATGCGCTGGACCGGGCCGCCGACTACGTCAAGACCCGCCAGGTGTGGGGAACACCGATCGGCTCGCACCAGGGCTTGTCACATCCGTTGGCGCAGTGCCACATCGAGGTCGAGCTCGCCAAGTTGATGATGCAGAAGGCCGCCACGCTGTATGACAACGACGACGACGGCGGTGCCGCGACGGCCGCCAACATGGCGAAATACGCTGCGGCCGAGGCTGCTACGCGCTCGGTCGACCAGGCCGTGCAGTCGCTCGGCGGCAACGGGCTGACCAAGGAGTACGGTGTCGCCGCCATGCTGGCCTCGGCCCGGCTCGGCCGTATCGCACCGGTCAGCCGCGAGATGGTGCTCAACTTCGTCGCACAGACATCGCTCGGCCTGCCCCGGTCCTACTGATGGACACTCTCGTCGACTACGCCGTCGACGGGCAGGTAGCGCGGCTGACGCTGAATTCGCCGCACAACCGCAACGCGCTGTCGTCCACGTTGGTCGGCCAGCTGCATCAGGGCCTGCGCGACGCGGCGGACGATCCCGCGGTGCGGGTCGTCCTGCTCGACCACACCGGGAACACCTTCTGCGCGGGCGCCGACCTGTCCGAGGGGTCGGCGGCGAGCGCGGATCCCGTCGAGGCCACCGCCCAGCGGTCCCGCGAAATGGCGACGTTGCTGCGCGCGATCGTCGAGTCGCCGCGGCCGGTGATCGTCGCCGTCGACGGCCACGTCCGGGCCGGCGGCATGGGTCTGGTCGCCGCTGCCGATCTCGCCGTCGCGGGACCCCGCAGCACGTTCGCACTGACCGAAGCGCGGATCGGGGTGGCGCCGGCGATCATCTCGCTGACGCTGCTGCCGAAATTGTCCGCACGCGCCGCCGCCCGCTACTACCTGACCTGCGAGACGTTCGACGCCGCCACCGCCGCCTCGATCGGGTTGATCACGATGGCCGCCGAGGACGTCGACGCCGCGGTGGCCTCGCTGGTCGCCGACATCGGTCGCGGCTCACCGCAGGGCCTGGCTGCGTCGAAGGCGCTGACCACCGCCGCTGTGCTGGGCGGGTTCGACCGCGACGCCGAGCGGCTGGGCGCCGAGTCGGCGCGGCTGTTCGTTTCTGACGAAGCCCGCGAGGGCATGCTGGCGTTCCTGCAGAAGCGGCCCCCGAGCTGGGTGTCCGGATAGGGGCCCCCGCGACCACCCGCCGCAGGTTCCTCCTATAAGCAATGGGGGTGCACGATAACAAACGCGACGGCTGGCGGAATGTGCTGCGCAGCCTTTTCACGGGATGGCAGCGTCCGACCACGCATCCGGTGGACGAGCGTGGCGAGGGCGCCGAAAGCCTCATCGGGTTCGTGGTGGCCGGCGCTCTGGTCGGGGTGCTCACCGGCGTCAGCGCGGCAAGCTTCCGGCTCCTCCTGCAACAGGGTGCGCGGCTGCGCGGCAGCCTCGCCAGCTGGGCGCACGGCAGCTGGACGGGACTCTTCGTCGTCGTGCTCGTCTGCACAGCCGCCGCCATCGTTGCGGCCGCGCTGGTGCATCGGATCGAACCGCACGCCGAGGGCAGCGGAATCCCGCGCGTCGAGGCCGTCGCCGACGGCCGCGTCAAGCCTGACCGATTCCGGATCCTGCCCGTCAAATACATCGGCGGGTTGTTGGCCATCGGCAGCGGCATGGCGCTGGGGCGTGAGGGACCATCGGTCCAGATGGGCGGGACCGCGGCCGTCATCGTCGCCACTTTGACCCGGCGCAACCTCGCGGACCTGCGCGTCCTGGTCGCCGGCGGCGCCGCTGCCGGACTGGCCACCGCCTTCAACGCGCCCATCGCCGGCGGCGTGTTCGTACTCGAAGAGCTGGTCAAGCGGTTCGATCCGCGCACTACGGTCGCCACCCTCGTCGCGTCCGCGTCCGGGTTCGCCGCCGCCCACCTGCTGGTGAAATCACGGACCGAGTTCAACATGGCGCCGTTGGCCGAACCACGCCTGGTGGAATACGGCTGGGTCGTCGCGATCGGAGTCGTCACCGGGTTGCTCGGTGTGCTCTACAACGCGGCCGTGATGTTCGCCCTGCGCCGAGCCGATGCCAGCCGCCTGCCCAAAGAGGCCCGCGCCGGCGCGACCGGAGCGCTCGTCGGGCTGCTCGTCTGGGTGGCACCAGACTTGGCCGGCAGCGGCGACAACCTCACCCAGAACGCGCTACTCGGCCGCGGCGCATTGCTCGCGATCACGGGTGTGCTGGTGCTGCGGTTCGTGCTCGGCGTCGTCTCCTACGCCGCCGCCACTCCCGGAGGTTTGTTCGCACCGATGCTGGTCCTGGGATCGCAGTCCGGCTTGATCGTCGGGCTCATCGCCGTGCACCTGACGCCGCACGCCGTGCCCAGCCTGGCCGCATGCGCCCTCATCGGGATGGCCGCCTTCTTCACCGCGTCGGTGAACGCCCCGGTGACCGGCCTCATCCTCGCCACCGAAATGACGGGCAACACCAACCAATTGCCACCCATGCTTGGTGCCTGCGCAGTCGCGATGCTGGTCGCGATAGCGCTGCGATCTGAATCCATCTACGATCGGCTCGCCGAACGGGCCGCTCAGGCGGTGCAAGCGAGCGATCCGCACCACACCTGAGTGAATTCTGAGGTTGGCGCAACAGTTTAGCGAAGACACCTTGCAGCAAAATTTCTTCGCCGTAGGCTCGTCACTGATGAGGAAGTCAGCGCAGCGCGGCGTGCAGGACCAACGGAACGCAGTCACGCGTGCCGCCGACACCGATCGCATTCAGGTAGCCCAGCTGCTCACCGAGGCCGCGGCTCAGGGCCAACTGCAGATGAGCGAGTACGAAAACCGCCTCACCAAGGCCTACGCGGCACAGACCTACGAAGAACTGGATCGCCTGCGGTCCGACCTCCTCGGGTCGTCGGTGAACCCCCAACGCGGCGGCGCCACCAAACCGGCGCCGTCGATGCTGCTGCTGGCCATCATGAGCGCGTTCGAGCGTCGCGGCCGCTGGAACGTGCCCAAGAAGCTGACGACGTTCGCACTGTGGGGCGGCGGCGTGATCGACCTGCGCTACGCCGACTTCACCTCCACCGACGTCGAGATCCACGCCACCTCGATCATGGGTGGCCAGACCATCCTGCTGCCGCCCGAAGTCAACGTCGAGATCAAGGGGCACGGCGTGATGGGTGGGTTCGACCACTACGTCGCGGGCGAAGGCACGCCCGGCGCGCCGACCGTGCGGATTCGCGGCTTCTCCTTGTGGGGCGGCGTCGGTATCCGGCGCAAGGACCGCAAGGCCCAGCACTAGCCCGTTGAACTATCGCCGGCGGCTGCGCAGGTAGTCGCCGACCACCGCCGCGCCCAGCCCGTCGAGATCGGGATCGACGACCCGGCCCCCGACACGACGCGCAACCTGGTCGATGAAACGGGCCAGCCCCGGGTCGCTGCCCAACCGGAAGATCGTCACCTGCGCGCCCAACCGGGCCATCTCATCGAAGCCGCGCACGGTGTTGGCGATGGTCCGCGGATGCGGCGGGTAGTCAAAAAACACCGACGCGCCGTCGCCGGTGTCCTCCAGGTGCGCGGTCGGCTCGCCGTCGGTAACCACCAGCAGGACGGGCTGCGCGTTGGGATGCCGACGCAGATGCCGGCCGGCCAAAGCCAGTGCGTGATGCAGGTTAGTGCCCTGCTCGTACACGCCTTCCAGGCCCATCAATTCCGCGCTGGTCATGGTTCGCGCGTAACGGCCAAAAGCGATGATCTGCAACGCATCCGAACGGAATCGGGTACGCACCAGATGGTCGAGCGCCAGCGCCGTGCGCTTCATCGGCAGCCAGCGGTTCTCCATCACCATCGAGAACGACGTGTCGACCAGCAGCGCGATCGCAGCCTGGGTGCGCGTCTCGGTCTCGGACACCTCGACGTCGTCGACGGTGACGCGAATCGACGAATCTCGGTTGTCCGCCTTGGTGCCGGCCTGCCGCAGCACGGCGTTGGTGAGTGTCCGGGTGACGTTCCACGGCTCGGTGTCGCCGAACTGCCAGGGCCGGGTTGCACCGGTCAGCTCGCCTGCGGCTCCGGCACGTCGCAGTTCGCGTTCGCCGCGACGGCTCGAAAGTTGCTGCGCCACATCGCGTAGTGCTGTCTCGCCCAACCGCCGCATCGCCTTCGGCGACAACCGCCACTGGCCGTCCGAGCTGCGGTCGAGGAAGCCCTGATTCATCAGCGCACGCTCGAGCTCGGAAAGTGTCTGGGCGTCGATCGCGGCCTGGTCGCCCAGCTGGCGGGCCAGAGCGTCGAGGTCGACGTCGTCCATCGTCGCGCCCGGATAGGCCTGCGACAGCTGCTCGGCGAGTTGTTCCAGCTCGCCGATGTCGGCAAGCGCCTGCGCGCCTTCACCCATGCCCAGGGGGTTGTCGCCGGAGAACTGCGACGAGCCGTCCCAGTCCTCCCCTGGCCGGGCCGCCTGCAGGTGGGAGTCAAGCCGATCCAGCGCTTGCATCAACGCCGGCGAGCCGAATGCCTGCTGCGCCAACGCATCCAACTCGGCCCGCTGATCCGGGCTCAGGCTGTTGCGGAACCGCTGCGCGGCCGCCGCCCGCTTGGCCAGCGAGTCCAGCAGCTCCTCGACATTCCGCGGGTTCTCCGGGAAGAACTCGCCGTGCTTGTCCATGAAGTCCTGGAAATCTTGTTGGGAGTCTTGACCTTTCGAGTGCTTGTCCAACAAGTCGTTGAGGTCGTTCAGCATGTCGTTGACGCGCTGACGGTCCTCGTCGGTGGCGCCTTCCAGCGCCTCCTTCATACCGGCGAAGCGCTGGTCGAGCATCTCGCGACCGAGCAGATCCTTGATCTGCTCGTACTTCTGTCGCGCCTCGTCGCTGCGCCAGTCGTATTCGGAAAGCTCTTGCACGGCTTTGGCCGGCGACGGCGAAAGTGCATCCAGTTGCAGCTCGCCGAAGCGGGCGTCGTCGTCCAACGCGCGCGCCAGTTCCTTGCGCTCAGCCAGCACCGCATCGTCGAGCAGCTTCTTGATCTCCTGCAGGGTGCCGTCTAAGTTGTTCTCGCGCAGCAATTCTCGTCGCCGCCGGTTTGCCTCGGCGGCCAGCCGGTCGGCTCCGGTCATGTTCTTGGTGCCGCGACGCAGCAGCTCGGACAGCGCGCGGCGCGGCGACGTGCCCGCCATCACGTCCTGCCCAATCTGCTCGAGCGCTTCGCGCAGATCCACCGGCGGGGCCAGTGGGTCGGGCCCGCCGGTATAGGCCGAGTATTTCGCCGAATGACCTGACGAGTGACCTTTAGCCATAGACGGTTTCGCCTTCCCCGGACACCTTGTCGACGCGCTTGGCCAAATACAGAGCCTCTAAAGCCAATTCCAGCGCCGCGGCGCGTTCACCCTCGGATTCGGCGCCGAGCCGCTTGGCGATCGCCTCGATGATCGGCAGATCCGGCAGTGCCGCAAGCACGTTCTTGGCCGATACCCGCTCACCGGTCGTCACCGCGGAGCCGCCCTCGACCGCGGCGACCAGCGGGCCGACGTCGAGACCGCCGAGTGCTCTGGACGCGGTGTCGGCGGTGGCCCGGCGCAGCAGGTGTTCCAGCACGGCCTGCTCGCGTCCTTCTTCCCCGGACTCGAACTCCAGCTTGCCGCGCAACACGGCGATCACCGTGCCCAGGTCGACTACCCGCGCCACCGGGTCCGTCTCGCCGAGCACCGCGCCGCGATGCCGCGCGGAGGCGGCGACGGTTTCGGCGGCGGCGATCGCGAATCGAGCCGACACTCCGGACCGCTGGTCGACCGAGGTGGACTCCCGCAGGTAGCGGGCGAACCGCGCGATCACCTGGACCAGGTAGTCGGGCACCTGCGCGCTCAGATGCGCCTCCTGGCGGATCACCCCGACCTCGGCCTCGAGCTCCAGCGGATAGTGCGTGCGGATCTCGGCGCCGAACCGGTCCTTGAGCGGGGTGATGATGCGGCCGCGGTTGGTGTAGTCCTCGGGGTTGGCGCTAGCCACAACAAGTACGTCGAGGGGCAATCTGAGGGTGTAGCCGCGGACCTGAATGTCGCGCTCCTCCATCACGTTGAGCATCGACACCTGGATGCGCTCGGCCAGGTCGGGCAGCTCGTTGACCGCGACGATGCCGCGGTGCGCCCGCGGGATCAGTCCGTAGGCGATGGTCTCGGGGTCGCCCAGACTGCGGCCTTCGGCGACCTTGATCGGGTCGATGTCACCGACCAGGTCGGCAACGCTGGTGTCGGGGGTGGCCAGCTTCTCGGTGTAGCGCTCGGCGCGGTGCCGCCACTCGACCGGTAGATCGTCGCCCAGGGTGGCGGCCTTGCGGATCGACTCCGGGGTGATCGGGCTGTACGGATGCTCGCCGAGCTCGGCGCCACCGATCACCGGCGTCCACTCGTCCAGCAGGCCGATCAGCGCCCGCAGCAGCCGGGTCTTGCCCTGCCCGCGCTCACCGAGCAGCACGAAGTCGTGGCCGGCGATCAAAGCCCGCTCCAGCTGCGGTAGGACGGTGTCCTCGAAGCCGAGGATCCCTGGCCAGATTTCGTCACCCTCGGCCAGCGCCGTCAGCAGGTTCTCCCGGAGTTCTTGCTTGACTCCCCGTTCGCGATGTCCGGCGGCACGCAGTTCGCCGACGGTGCGGGGCAGATTGTTCGCAGCGGTCACCTCACCAAACTACGACGGCACAGCGAATACGGCACTGTCCCGGCCTTCTTGCAAAGAACAAGGCCGAGCAATCGCGTGGATTACCCGGCCTTGCTGAGGTCAGTTGAGCGGCTAGCTCATCGTGACGGTTGCCTTCTCATCGCCCTC
>DATAZN010000256.1:0-21908 GCA_036272035.1 Mycobacterium sp.
GCCTCACCCCGACTACTCCCATTGCGATCATCGGCATGGCCTGCCGGCTCCCCGGCGGGATCGACTCTCCAGAACAGTTGTGGGAAGCGCTGCTGCGCGGCGACGACCTCGTCAAAGAAGTTCCGGCGGAACGCTGGGACATGGATCAGTACTACGACCCCGAACCGGGCGTGCCTGGTCGGTCCATATCCAAGTGGGCCGCGTTCCTGGACGACCCGGCCGGCTTTGATGCCGAATTCTTCGGCATCGGCGACCGTGAAGCACTGGCAAGTGATCCGCAGCACCGGGTGCTGCTGGAGACCGCATGGGAAGCCATGGAGCACGCCGGTCTGACTCCCGACCAGATCACCGACACCCTCACCGGCGTCTTCGTGGGACTCACCCACTGCGACTATTCATACCTCGCTGCTGACGCCCATGCTTTGGAGGCGCCGTACGGATTTTCCGGGACTAACTTCAGCCTGGGGTCCGGACGAATCTCGTTCGCATTGGGCGTCCACGGTCCAGCGCTCACAGTGGACACCGCGTGCTCTTCTGGCCTGCTAGCCGTCCATTTGGCCTGCCGCAGCCTGCATGACGGGGAGAGCGATCTCGCCATAGCAGCCGGCGCCTCGGTGAGCCTGGAACCGCGCAAGTTCGCTGCAGGCTCGGCCGAAGGGATGTTGTCTCCCACTGGACGCTGCCACGCGTTCGATGCGGCGGCGGACGGATTTGTGGTTTCCGAAGGCAGCGCGGTCCTCTTGCTCAAGCGGTTGCCAGAGGCGTTGGCCGACGGCGACCGGATTCTGGCCGTGTTGCGCGGAACCGCTGCCAACCAGGACGGCCGCACGGTCAACATCTCGGTGCCGTCGGTCACGGCGCAAACTACCGTCTATCAAGCGGCGTTGGCTGCGGCGGGCGTGGACGCTTCGACTGTCGGGATGGTCGAGGCGCACGGCCCTGGGACACCCGTAGGCGACCCGATCGAATACGAGAGCCTCGCCAACGTCTACGGCATCACCGGCCCATGCGCCTTGGCCTCGGTGAAAACGAATTTCGGCCACGCCCAGTCCGCCTCGGGACCGCTCGGGCTGATGAAAGCGGTCTTGGCCGTGCAGCACGGGGTGGTGCCGCGAAACCTGCACTTTGAACGCCTTCCTGATGCCCTCACCCATATCCAAACGAAACTGTTTGTGCCGCAGGCCACGACCCCGTGGCCGACCAATGGCGGTCACCCGCGACGAGCGTCGGTGTCGTCCTACGGATTCTCGGGAACCAACGTTCACGCGATCGTCGAGCAGGCTCCGCTGATCGTTCCGGCGGACGACGACTGGAGCATCCCGCCCGCAGAGGGGCCGTTGCTCTTTCCGCTCTCGTCGACCTCGGCCGATGCGCTGCGTCAGACGGCCGCGCGACTCGCCGACTGGGTAGACGCACACGCGCACGAGATCTCCCCCGCAGATCTGGGCTACACGCTCGCGCGTCGGCGTGCACCCCGCCCGGTGCGAACGGCGTTGACAGCCAGCACTTTAGAGGAGCTGACCGCGGCACTGCGGGAGGTCGCGGACGACGAGATACCATATCAGGCCGCCGCGGGACGCGACGACCACGGGCCGGTGTGGCTGTTCTCCGGTCAGGGCTCGCAATGGGCGGCCATGGGGGCCGAACTGCTCGCAGGAGAGCCCGTGTTCGCCGCGACCATCGCGCGGATCGAGCCGCTCATGGCGCAGGAGTCCGGCTTCTCGGTGACCGAGGCTATCTCGGCACCCGAAACAGTCACCGGCATCGACCGAGTTCAACCGACCATTTTCGCGATGCAGGTCGCACTCGCCGCCACCATGAAGTCCTACGGGGTGGTCGCAGGCGCGGTGATCGGACATTCGATGGGAGAAGCCGCCGCCGTCGTCGTAGCTGGAGCGCTGTCGCTCGAAGACGGCGTGCGCGTCATCTGCCGCCGATCGAAGCTGATGCTGCGGGTCTCCGGTGCCGGCGCCATGGCATCGGTGGAATTGCCCGCGCAGCAAGTGCTTTCCGAATTGATGGCCCGCGGTGTCAAGGACGTGGTGGTCGCTGTGGTGGCGTCGCCGAAGTCCACGGTGATCGGCGGGGCGACCGAGTCGGTCCGCGAATTGGTCGCGGCTTGGGAAGAGCGCGACATCATGGCGCGCGAGGTAGCGGTCGACGTTGCATCCCACTCTCCGCAGGTCGACCCGGTCCTCGACGAGCTGGCCGAGGTGCTCCTTGACCTGCAGCCGCGGGAGCCCGAGATTCCGTATTACTCGGCGACCCATTTCGATCCCCGCGATCTGCCCAATTGCGACGGCGACTACTGGGTCGAGAATCTGCGCTACACAGTGCGATTCGCCTCGGCGGTGCAGGCCGCGCTGGAGGACGGCTTCCGGGTGTTCGCCGAATTGGCACCGCACCCACTGCTGACCCACGCCGTCGACCAGACCGCCAACAGCCTGGACATGCGCGTGGCAGCGTTGGCCGGTATGCGGCGTGAGCAGGAGTTGCCGCACGGACTGCGCGGCCTGCTGGGAGATCTGCACAACGCGGGTGCCGCGGTTGACTTCTCGGTGATGTACCCCAGCGGACGGTTGATCGATGCACCGCTGCCAACGTGGACGCACCGCCAGTTCCTGTACGAACTCGACAACAACGGCCTTCGGTCGCAGGGCATCAACACCGTTGCAGTGCATCCACTGTTGGGCTCGCATGTGCGATTGCTGGAGGAGCCGGAGCGCCATGCCTGGGAGGCGGAGGTCGGGACCGCGGCCCTGCCCTGGCTGGGCGACCATAAGATTCACCACATCGCGGTGCTTCCTGGCGCCGCCTACCTCGAGATGGCGCTGGCCGCGGCTCGCGCAATTCACGGCGAGACTGCCCTTATTCGCGACGTCCGCTTCGAACAGATGCTGTTGCTCGAACAGACCACACCGGTTGCCGCCGTTGCTACGGCCCACTCGCCCGGCATCGTCAAATTCGCGGTGGAGGCAGAACAGGAAGGTGAACGCGCACGGCGGGCCAGCGCGGTCCTGCATGCCGGGACCGAAGACGAAGACCACCTACCGACGCACGACCTCGCTGCTCTCCTCGCCGAGCACCCGCGCCGCGTTGAAGGCGATGAATTGCGGCAGGGATTCGACAAGCGCGGGCTGCAGTACGGTCCGGCTTTCGGTGGCTTGGCGGCCGTGCTGCTTGCCGAGGGAGCTGCCGACACTGTGCTCGCCGAGGTCGGCTTGCCGCCGTCGATTCGATCGCAACAGGCCGCCTACCATGTGCACCCGGCTCTCCTGGACGCGTGCTTCCAGTCCGTCGCCGCCCACCCCGCCATCCAAGCGGCCGGAATCGGCGGCTTGATGCTCCCATTGGGTGTCCGCCGGTTGCAGACTCACGGACCGGCCCGCGACATCCGCTACTCCTACTCGCGGGTGATCAGCGCCGATGCCAATTGGGTCGAAGCCGATCTCGAACTCTTGGACGAGCTGGGCGCGGTGGTGTTGACCGTGGAAGGATTGCAGATCGGCAGCGGCTCCTCCGAGAGCGCCAACCGGCAGCGACTGCTGAACGAGCGTTTGCTGACGATCGAATGGCAGAAGCGAGAGCTGCCCGCGACGAACCAGGTCGACGCCGGCAACTGGCTTCTGATCAAGATTTCCGCGGGTGCGGACGTGGTGGCCAACACGCTGACTGATGCATTGAAAGTCGAGCGCGCGCAGATCACGACCGTGGTATGGCCGCAGGACGCCGATCACTCGTCGACCGCCGAACAGCTTGCCGAGCACCTTCGCATGGGCGCTTTCAGCGGCTTGGTGGTGCTGAACGGGTCGAAGAACGGAAACCCCGATGAGGAATCCGCGCCGCGGGGTGGCGACTACGTACATCATCTGGTCCGTGTCATCAGGGGGCTGTCCGAGCACGACGGTGAGCCGACTCGCTTGTTCGTGGTGACCAGAAACGCGCAGACCGTGCTTGCCGGCGACCGGGCCAACTTGGAGCAGGCCGGGTTGCGCGGCTTGCTGCGCTCGGTCGGCAACGAGTATCCGGATTGGCGGGTAACGCAGATCGACCTGGACGAACGGACTGACGGCGAACGCCTCGCACATCAACTGCTCGTCGGATCGGAAGAGGACGAGACCGCCTGGCGAGATGGTGAGTGGTACACCGCGAGGCTGTTCCCCAGCCCATTGCGGCCCGAAGAGCGATTCACCGCTCTGGCCGACCCGCAGCACGATGGCATGCGGCTGCAGATCCGCACGCCTGGCGACCTGCAGACGATCGAGCTCACCGCGTTCGACCGGATTGCGCCGGGACCGAAAGAAATCGAGGTTGCGGTGGCCTCTTCCAGCATCAACTTCGCCGACGTTCTGGTCACATTCGGCCGATATCCATCCTTCGAGGGGCGGCTGCCGCAACTGGGTACCGACTTCGCGGGCGTGGTCAGCGCGGTCGGCAGTGATGTGACAACACATCACGTGGGTGACCGTGTGGGCGGCATCTCGCCCAACGGCTGCTGGGGCACGTTCGTGACGTGCGACGCCGACCTCGCTGCCACGCTCCCCTCCGGCTTGACCGAACAGCAGGCGGCAGCAGTGACCACCGCACACGCCACGGCTTGGTACGGGTTACAGGACCTGGCCCGAATCGATCGTAACGACAAGGTGCTGATCCACTCCGCAACCGGCGGGGTCGGGCAGGCGGCGATCGCCATCGCCCGCGCCGCAGGCGCCGAGATCTTTGCCACCGCCGGCAGCGAGCAACGTCGACAACTGCTGCGCGACTGGGGAATCGAGCAGGTCTACGACTCACGCAGCGTTGAGTTCGCCGAACAGATCCGCACACACACCGACGGCTATGGCGTCGACATCGTGCTCAACTCGGTGACCGGCGCCGCACAGCGCGCCGGAATCGAATTGCTGGCGCTCGGCGGACGGTTCATCGAGATCGGCAAGCGTGACATTTACGGCGACTCTCGACTGGGACTGTTCCCGTTCCGCCGCAATCTCGCGTTCCACGGGGTTGACCTGGGTTTGATGTCGCACAGTCACCCCGAGAGATTCCACGACCTGCTGGACACCGTTTACCGGCTGACCGCCGATGGTGTGCTGCCGATGCCAGAGAGCACGCACTACCCCCTCATCGAGGCGGCGACCGCAATTCGCGCGATGAGTGCCGCCGAGCACACCGGCAAACTCGTGCTCGACGTCCCGCGGACCGAGCCGACCCGGGTTGCTGTGCCGCCCGGACTGGTCCGCGTCTTCCGGCCCGACGGCTCCTACATCATTACCGGCGGCTTGGGTGGTCTCGGTTTGTTCCTCGCTGAGAAGCTGGCCGCCGCAGGCTGCGGCCGCATCGTCCTCAATTCACGTTCAGAACCGGGCGAAGAGGCGCTCGCGACCATCGAGATGATCCGGGCCGGTGGCACCGACATCGTCGTCGAATGCGGTGACATCGCGGACCGGCCAACGGCGGATCGGTTGGTGGCCGCGGCGACGATCACGGGCCTGCCGTTGCGGGGTGTGCTGCACGCCGCCGCGGTCGTCGAGGACGCCACCCTGGTCAACATCACGGATGGGCTTCTGGACCGTGACTGGAGGCCAAAGGTCTACGGCGCGTGGAACCTTCACGAAGCCACCGTCGACGGGCCGTTGGATTGGTTCTGCTCGTTCTCCTCGGCGGCGTCACTGATCGGTTCACCCGGGCAGGGTGCTTACGCCGCGGCCAACAGCTGGCTGGACGCCTTCAGTCATTGGCGCAAGTCCCAGGGCTTGCCGGCGAGCTCCATCGCGTGGGGAGCCTGGGGTGAAGTCGGTCGCGCCACGGCGCTGGCTGCGGACACCAACACCGCCATCGCGCCGGATGAGGGTGCGTACGCATTCGAATCGATGCTGCGCCACGACCGCGCGTACGCCGGGTACGCGCCGCTGATCGGCACGCCATGGCTGACCACGTTCGCACAACGCAGCAAGTTCGCAGAGATGTTCAAATCCTCGGCTCAAGGCGCGAAAGGGTCGAGCAAGCTGCGGGCCGAGTTGAGCGAGTTGCCCATCGAAGAGTGGCCGGGCCGCCTGCGGAAGCTGCTGTCCGAACAGATCGGACTGCTGCTGCGGCGCTCCGTCGACCCGGACCGTCCGCTGTCCGAGTACGGACTGGACTCCCTGGGCACGCTCGAATTGCGCACCCGGGTCGAATCCGAGACCGGTATCCGCATCAGCGCCCAGAACATCATCGACCACAGCACCGTGCGGGCGTTGTCGCAGTACCTTGCCGATGAACTGGCAGCCTCGCAGATCGTCGCGGCGGCTGGGGCGGAGTAACGCCCGTGGCTGAATCACCTGTCACTCCCGTTGCGGTGATCGGGATGTCCTGCCGGCTTCCCGGCTCCATCGACTCCCCCGATTTGTTGTGGGAAGCGTTGCTGCGCGGCGACGACCTGGTCACTGAGATCCCGGCGGACCGGTGGGACGCCGATGACTTCTACGACCCCGAACGAGGCGTACCGGGTCGCAGCGTCACCAAATGGGGCGGATTTTTCGACGATGTCGCGGGTTTCGATTCGGAGTTCTTCGGCATCAGCGAGCGGGAAGCGACCGCAATCGATCCGCAGCACCGGTTGCTGCTCGAGACTTCTTGGGAAGCATTGCAACACGCCGGAGTGGACCCGAAGTCGCTGGCCGGTTCCAACACCGGGGTGTTCGTGGGACTAGGCCACGACGACTACACCGTGGTGTCCGGTAAAGCGGGTGCCCTGGAGGACCCATACGGATATACCGGCACCGCCTACAGCATGGCATCCGGACGGATCAGTTACACGCTGGGCCTGCGCGGGCCTGCGATCACGGTCGACACCGCATGCTCGTCGGGTCTGGTGACCGTTCACATGGCCTGCCGGAGCCTGCATCAAGGCGAGAGCGACCTGGCCCTGGCCGGCGGCTGCATGGCGGTGCTGGATCCGTGGGTCAATGCCTCGACGTCGGCCATAGGCATGCTGTCTGCGACCGGTCGCTGCCACTCCTTCGACGTCAAGGCCGACGGATTCGTACGCTCCGAGGGTTGCGCCATGGTCGCCCTCAAACGGCTCTCGAATGCGGAGCGCGACGGCGACCGGATTCTGGCCGTGATCCGCGGCACCGCATCTAATCAGGACGGACGCTCCGAAACAATCACAAGTCCATCCATGGATGCACAAGTCTCCGTCTACCGGTCGGCATTAGCGGCCGCCGGTGTGGACGCCGCGAGCATCGGCATGATCGAGGCGCACGGCACCGGGACCCCGGTCGGTGATCCCACCGAGTTCCGCAGTCTGGCAGAGGTTTACGGCATAGAAGGCCCGTGCGCGTTGGCGTCGGTGAAAAGCAACGTCGGCCACACCGAATCCGCCGCGGGCACCGTGGGCCTCATCAAAGCGGTCATGGCGCTGCGGCACGGCACCGTCCCGCGAATGCTGCACTTCACCCAGCTGCCTGAAGACTTGGCCCGGATCGACACCAATCTGTTTGTACCGGAAGAGAATACTTCGTGGCCTGCGGATGACGCACACCCGCGCCGGGCGGCGGTGTCGTCGTACGGCATGTCGGGCACCAATGCGCACGCCATCCTCGAGCAGGCTCCAAAAGCGTTCGACCACAACGGTGAAGCAGTCGGTTCGCCGATCACGAAGCCGTTGCTGTTTCCGGTTTCATCCACGTCGGTCGAGGCGCTGCGTCGTACCTCCGGTCGGCTGGCCGGCTGGGTGGAGCGCAGTGCGCATGACATTTCGCTCCCCGACGTCGCATACACCCTGGCGCGTCGTCGTGCTCACGGGCCAGTGCGCACGGCGGTGCTTGCTGCTGACCCGCCGGAGCTGGCCGCGGCGTTGCGCGAGATCGCCGAGGGCGATCTCCCCTATCAGCGGGCAGTCGGCGACGACAGCCGCGGGCCGGTGTGGGTGTTCTCGGGCCAGGGTTCGCAGTGGTCCGGTATGGGTGTCGAATTGTTGACAGGAGAGCCGGTTTTCGCCGCGAACATCGCGCAGGTGGAGCCGCTGATCGCGGAGGAGTCCGGCTTCTCGGTGACTGAGGCCATCTCGTCATTTGAGACGGTGACCGGCATTGACCGGGTCCAACCCACCATCTTCGCGATGCAGGTCGCGCTCGCCGCCACAATGAAGTCCTACGGCGTGGCCCCGGGGGCGGTCATCGGCCACTCCCTCGGCGAGGTCGCGGCCGCCGTCGTCGCCGGAGCGCTGTCGCTCGAGGACGGTGTCCGCGTCATCTGCCGCCGCTCCAGACTGTGTGTCCCCCTCGCTGGTGGCGGCGCCATGGCATCGGTGGAACTACCTGCGCAACAAGTGCTTTCGCAGCTAGCGGATCGCGGGATCAATGACGTCGTCGTGGCGGTGGTCGCCTCGTCGTCGTCCACCGTGATCGGCGGTGCCACCGAGACCGTCCGGGAACTCGTCGCCGGGTGGGAGGAACGCGAGATCATGGCTCGCGAGGTAGCCGTCGACGTGGCATCGCACTCTCCTCAGGTCGATCCGATTCTCGACGAATTGACCGGCGCTCTGGCCGATCTCGACCCGATGTCTCCGACAACGCCTTACTACTCGGCTACGTCGATCGACCCGCGCGAGGAACCGAACTGCGACGCCGATTACTGGGTCGACAACCTGCGTCAGATGGTGCGTTTCGGCGCAGCGGTGCAGGCGGCGCTCGAGGACGGCTACCGAGTCTTCGCCGAGCTGTCACCCCACCCATTGCTCACTCGGGCCGTCGAGCAGACCGCCCAGAACCTGGAGACACCTGTGGCCGCACTGGCCGGCATGCGCCGTCAGCAACCGCTGCCGCACGGATTGCGCGGCCTACTGGCCGACCTGCACGCTGCGGGATCCACGGTGGACTTCTCGGTGCTGTATCCAACGGGACTCCTCGTGGATGCCCCATTGCCGACCTGGACTCACCGCCGACTGATCCTGACCCCTCAGGACGCACCGACTCATGGCGGCAGCACGGTTTCGGTGCATCCGCTGCTGGGCCCGCACGTCCGCCTACAGGAGGAACCCGAGCGCCACGTTTGGCAAGCCGAGGTCGGTACGAAGGCATCGCCGTGGCTGGCCGATCATCAAATCCACAACGTTCCTGCCCTTCCCGGAGCTGCCTACTGCGAGATGGCGCTGGCCGCCGCTCGCGGAGTTTTCGGCGAGGCGTCCGAAGTTCACGACATCCGCTTTGAGCAGATGCTGTTGCTAGACACCGAGACCACGGTCGGAGTCGTCGCCTCTATCGAAGCGGCCGCGGTAGCAAGCTTCTCGGTAGAAACCAATGAAGAAGGCACGAACGTGCGCTGGGCCTCCGCCGTACTGCATGCCGCCGACGGCGATTATCGGCCCCCGGCACACGATCTGAGCGTATTGCAGACGGCACACCCGATCCGGATCGATGGAGCCGAAGTACGCGAGTCCTTCGACAAGCGCGGCATCCAGTTTGGCCCCGCGTTCACCGGGCTCGCCGCTGTGCACACTGATGGCGGGTCGGGGAGCACACTGCTGGCTGAGATCGGCTTGCCCGGCCCGATTCGCTCCCACCTGAGCGCGTTCAGCGCGCACCCCGCACTGCTAGATGCCTGCTTCCAGTCCGTCGCGGCCCATCCGAGAGCGCGGCAGATCGGCAACGGCGGTCTGCTGTTGCCGATCGGCGTGCGACAGCTACGCGTCTATGGCCCCGCCCGCAACGCGCGTTACTGCCACGCGCGGGTCACCGCATCTGCTACCGGGCTGGACGCCGACTTCGACCTCCTCGACGCACGCGGCACGGTCCTACTGACAGCGCGCGGGCTGCAGATGGGCACCGGGGCGTCGGAGAGAAATATCCGCGATCGACTGCTCGGCGAGAGCCTGCTGACCATCGAGTGGCAAGCGCAAGCGCTGCCTGTTGCAGCCGATGAGCAGGCTCGGAAATGGTTACTGGTCAACACTTCCGACGATGCGGACCTGCTGGCGACGAAGCTGGCCGACACCCTCAAACTGCACGATCGGGAAGTCACGTCCGTCGGGTGGTCGGCACCTGCCGATCACCCGGTCATCACCGAACGGTTCGCGAGCTACCTGTGCGGAGACGAATTCGGCGGCGTAGTCGTGCTCACATCACCGTACAACGGCATTGCAGACGAGCAGAGCCTGACCGAGGGCCGCGAGCAGGTTCGTCATCTGATCCGCATCGCGCGCGAGATGACCGAACTGCCCGGAAAGTCGCCTCGCCTGTTCGTCGTGACTCGGCAAGCACAAGTCGTCACACCAGAGAGTGGGGTCAACCTGGAGCAGGCGGGCCTGCGTGGCCTGTTGAGAGTCATCGGCGCGGAAAACCCGCACCTGCGCGTCACCCAGGTCGACGTCGACGAGAACACCGACGCCGAGCAGCTGGCACGGGAGTTGCTCAGCGGCTCGAACGAAGACGAGACGGCCTGGCGCGACGGGCAGTGGTACGCGGCGCGCCTGCGCCCCAGTCCGTTGCGTCCCGACGAGCGACACACCATTGTTGTTGATCACGCGGAGGGCGGTGTGCGGTTGAGGGTCCGCTCCCCTGGCGACCTGGAAACGATGGAACGTGTTGCGTTCAACCGCGTTTCACCGGGTCGTGGACAGATTGAAGTGGCGATCACGGCATCCAGCCTGAACTTCGCCGATGTGCTGATGGCCATGGGCCGGTTCCCCACCATCGACGAACGTGAGCCCGAGATGGGCGTGGACTTCGTTGGGCTAGTCACTGCGGTCGGTGCGGACGTCGCCGACCACAAGGTCGGTGACCGGGTTGGCGGCTTCTCCAGAAACGGTTGTTGGGCGACATTCGTCACGTGCGATGCCCGAGTCGCCGTCACGCTGCCGGCCGGGCTGACCGATCACCAGGCGGTCGCGGTGTCGACCGGCCACGCCACCGCCTGGTACGGCCTGCATGATCAGGCGAGAGTTGCGGCTGGCGACCGGGTGCTGATCCACTCCGCAACCGGTGGCGTGGGGCAGGCCGCGGTGGCAATCGCGCGTGCGGCCGACGCCGAGATCTTCGCGACGGCCGGTAGTCCAGAACGTCGGGCTCTGCTGCACCGCTTGGGAATCGAACATGTCTACGATTCGCGCAGCACCGACTTCGCCGAGTTCATTCGTCGAGACACCGGCGGATACGGTGTCGACATCGTGCTCAACTCGCTGACGGGCGCGGCCCAGCGCGCCGGCTTCGAATTATTGGCTGACGGAGGACGATTCGTCGAGATCGGTAAACGTGACGTCTACGCAAACGCGCGCCTGGGCATGTACCCGTTCCGTCGCAACCTCACGTTTCACTACGTCGATCTCGCGCTGATGTCGGAGACTCACCCGCAACGGATCGGCCGATTATTGGGCACGGTCTTCGACCGAGCCGCAAACGGTGAGTTGCCGCCGGCCGAGTACACCCTGCACCAATTCGGTGAAGCAACGACTGCCATCCGCGTGATGAGCGCGGCCGAGCACACCGGCAAACTGGTACTGGACATTCCGCGGACGGGAGTGAGCAGTGCGGTGGTGCCCCAGGATGCGGCACGCACGTTCCGCGACGACGGCGCGTACCTCATCACCGGCGGGCTCGGTGGCCTCGGGCTCTTTCTGGCGGAGAAGATGGCAGCCGCCGGTTGTGGCCGGATCGTTCTCGCATCCCGATCGCAGCCAGATTTGCTGGCGCAGAATGTAATCGAGCGAATGCGCGCGAGCGGGGCCGACGTCGTGGTGGAGTGCGGTGATGTGGCGGACCGCAACACGGCGGATCGCCTGGTAGCAGCCGCGACCGCCACCGGACTTCCGGTACGAGGAGTTCTGCACGCCGCAGCAGTGGTGGAAGATGCAACGCTGACCAACATCACCGATGACCTCATCGACCGCGATTGGGCACCAAAGGTTCACGGTGCTTGGAATCTGCACGACGCCACCGCCGACCACCCGCTGGACTGGTTCTGCTCGTTCTCGTCTGCGGCCGCGCTACTCGGCTCGCGCGGGCAGGGGGCTTACGCCGCCGCGAATAGCTGGCTGGACGTGTTCACGCATTGGCGCCGCGCTCAGGGCTTACCGGCCTCCGCGATCGCGTGGGGGGCGTGGGACAAGATCGGCCGGGGCGCCGGGCTGGCCGAAGGTGGCGAAACGACAATGATCGCGCCAGAAGACGGCGCGTACGCCTTCCTGGCATTGCTGCGCCACAATCGCGCCTACACCGGCTACATATCGATCACCGGAACGCCGTGGTTGACAGCTCTGGCGCAACGTAGCCGTTTCGCTGAAGCGCTCCAGTCGGCGGGTCAAAGTGCAACGGAAGCAGGCAAATTCCGCGGTGAGCTAGTGGAGTTGCCCGCCGACGATTGGCCCGAGAGACTTCGACGATTGGTGTCAGCGCAAGTCAGTCTGATTTTGCGCCGCAGCGTCGATCCGAATCGATCGCTCGCGGAATACGGCTTGGACTCGTTGGGCAACCTCGAGCTGCGCACCCGCATCGAAACGGAAACGGGTGTCCGAATCAGCTCGTACCACATCACCACCGTTCGCGGACTTGCAGGTCATCTGTGCAACGAGTTGGCAGAGCTCGAGGCGGTGCCGGCTTGATGGTCATTTCCGGAATATCTAACAACTGACTGGGGAGGCGAGAATGCTCGAAGTAGGCAAAGTAACCGTAAAGAGCGTGTACGACTGGGTTCCGGACGCCGGCTCCGTCGTGTCGTGGGGTCCGACACCGGCAACCCTGGCCAAAGCCAAGGACGCGCCTGCGCATCCAACGCCCGCCAGCTACATGCAAGCCGAACACTTACGCAGCTGGATCGATTTCGCGGGCAAGGGTGTCGACATGTCCCGACTGTGCATCGCCACGTGGGAGATTCCCGGCCAGTGCGACATTCGCGCCATGAGCCACGTCATCAATGCGCACCTTCGCCGCCACGACACGTTTCACAGCTGGTTCGATTATGTCGACAGCGACACCATCGTCCGGCGGGCCATCGACAATCCCGCGGCCATTAAGTTCATTCCCACCAAGCATGGCGAGATGACGCCGGCTGAATTGCAGAACCTGGCGATCGCCACGCCGGATCCACTGCAGTGGGACAGTTTTCGCTTCATGATCATCCAGCATGCGAACCACTTCACGTTCTGCATATCGATTGATCACATCAACATTGATGCCACCTACCCGAGCGTGCTGCTGCCGGAAATTCAGCTGCAGTATGCCGTGCTGGCTGGGGGCGGAGCACCGATCGCGTTGCCCAAAGCGGGCAGCTACCTCGATTACTGCGACCGCCAACACCAGTACCTTTCGTCTCTCACCGCAGAGTCTGCTGAGGTGAAGGCCTGGATCGACTACTTCGAAAGCAACGCCGGGACACTTCCCGACTGCCCGGTGTCCCTGGGCGACGGATCGGGGATCTGCGACCTGATGAGCCTGACGTTGCTCGACCAGAAGCAGACCGCCGCATTCGAATCCGTCTGCGTATCGGCGGGCGCCCGATTCAGTGGTGGCGTGTTCGCCTGCGCCGCCCTGACCGAGCGGGAACTGACCGGCGCAGACACGTACTACGGATACGTGGTCACCGACATCCGGACTACACCAGAGGATTTCATGACGTCGGGTTGGATCACCGGCTTCGTCCCGATCACTGTGCACGTTGACCCGTCGTCGTTCGATGAGACTGTGCGCGTTGCGCAGGCATCGTTCGACTCGGGCCGCGAGCTGGCCAAAGTCCCCTTCGCTCGCGTATTGGACTTGGCACCGTGGTTGCAGCGGCCCGATCGGCGCGTGCCGCTGATGTTCCACATCGACCTCGGCATTCCACCTTTTTCGGCCCTCGTAACCGAAAAGTTGGCGGGCCTGAATGCCCGGATCTTTCAGGACGGCGGTGCTCCAGCCCAATTCGATATCCGGGTGACTCGACTCGAGAACGAGACCCGCGCGGTCGTCTTGTTCCCGGACAACCCGGTCGCGCGCGAATCAGTCACCCAATTTCTCGCGATGCTGAAGTCGGTGTATGTGCGCGTGGCCGAGCGGCGCTACTCAGCCACGTCAGTGCGCGAAGCCGTTCTCACCTAGTCGGCCTGAGTGCGAAGGAGCCGTACATGCACAGCTGTAATCCGTGGATTCACAAGTCTTCCCGGCGGTAGCTGAGCCAATGTCGCCGCGGACAGACGTGGTCGATCCGCCCGCGGTGACGGGCGTCTATCCAAAGCTGGGCAAGCTCGTCACACGCCATCCTTTTATCGTCATCGGTTTCTGGATCGCCTTGGCAGCAGCGGTTTCGCTGGCGCTGCCACCGCTGGCGGTGGTCATCGGACAAAAGCAAGCGGCCATCATGCCCGACGATGCCCCGATGATGGTCGCAGCCCGCGAGATGGTCGCGGCCTTCCACGACAAAGGAACCGACAACGTCGTCTTGGCCGTGCTGACCGACGACAAAGGCCTGACTCCCGCCGACGAAACCACCTACCGCGGGTTGGTCGAGAAACTCCATCAAGATACTGCCGACGTTGTGTCGCTCCAAGATTTTCTCGGCTCGCCAGAAGTTCGCGAGGTGCTGTCAAGCAAAGACAAGAAGGCCTGGTACATGCCGATCGCCCTAGCCGGCCACGCGGGGTCGGCCGAGGGTGGAGTGGCCTTCCAAAACGCATCCAAACTCATCAAACAGACGGTGTCGGGATCGACACTCGTCGCTCATCTGGCAGGACCCGCGGCCACCGCTGCGGACCTCACCGCGATCAGCGAACGGGATATGCACGTGATCGAGGCCGGCACCGGGATCATGGTGTTGCTGATCCTGCTGATCGTGTACCGGAATCCGCTCACGTTGCTGATGCCGTTGATCACCATTGGGATATCGCTGGCGACGGCACAAGGTGTTCTGGCCGGTCTAGCCGAATTGGGCCTCGGCGTGTCGAGCCAGACGATGGTTTTCATGAGCGGGATCGTCTACGGCGCCGGAACCGATTACGCCGTCTTCTTGATCAGCCGCTACCACGACTACGTGCGGCGCGGCGAGGACTCCGATCAAGCGGTCAGGCACGCGCTGGGCTCGATCGGGAAGGTGATCGCCGCCTCGGCGGCCACTGTGGCGGTCACCTTTGTCGCCATGGTCTTCACCAAATTACCGGTCTTCTCCACGGTGGGGCCCGCCCTGGCGATTGCCGTCACCGTGGCTTTTTTGGCAGCGGTCACTGTGCTGCCGGCCATCATGACGCTCGCCGGGCGCCGCGGCTGGATCAAGCCACGCCGCGAGTTGACCACGCGGTTCTGGCGGACATCGGGTGCGCGGATCGTGCGCCGTCCCAAGATTCACTTGGTCGCAAGTCTGATGATCCTGATCACCCTAGCCGCCTGCTCGGCCTACGCGCGCTACAACTACGACGATCGCAAGACACTGCCGAGTTCGGTCGAAAGCACCGCGGGATACGACGTGATGGCGCAACATTTCCCGCTGGACACCATCATTCCGCAGTACCTCTTCATCCAATCGCCACACGATATGCGAGACCCCAAAGCTCTGGCTGACTTGGAGCAAATGGCTCAGCGAGTGAGTCAGCTGCCCAGCGTCTCGATGGTGCGAGGCATTACCCGGCCAACCGGTGAATCGCTCGAACAAGCCAGGCTTGCCTGGCAGGCCGGCGAAGTGGGCAACAAGCTCGGCGATGCCTCGCAACAGATCAACGGCCACACCAATGACCTCGACACAATGAGCGACGGCGCCAACCAATTGGCAAATGCCCTGGGCGACTTACGTAGCCAAGTCGATCAGGCACTGCCTAACATCAGCGGCCTCGTCGACTCTCTGACTTTTCTACAGAAGAATTTCGGCGGACTGAAGGTCCTCAATCAGCTCGACGATGCCGCCAAATTGATCACCGACATGCGCTCGTTGGGTCAGACCCTCGATCTGAACATCGTCGATGTCAACAGCATTGCCAGTTTGGCGAGACCGATTTTGAACTCCCTCGATGCGACCCCGGTGTGCTCGCTGGACCCTAGCTGCGTCACCGCCCGCAACGAGCTACAGCGCATTTCCGACGCGCACGAGAGTGGAGCCCTCAACGGCGTCGCGGATCTGTCGAAGAAGCTGGAATCAACCCAGGGCACAGAGAGTCTGGCGGCTGCGACAGACAAATTGAAGGAACTGGTCACCAAGCTCGACAGCGCGACGCAGATGCTGGGCGGCGGCGGACTCTCATCGAAGCTGGCGACCCTGCAGAACGGTGCCAACCAACTCGCCGACGGCAGTCGGAAACTGGCGGATGCCGTGGAACTGCTTGTCGGTCAGACCAAGCAGATGGGTGCAGGCCTCAACGATGCCTCGGGCTTCTTGATGGCCATGAAAAACGGCGCCGATGCCCCACCGATGGCAGGCTTCTTCATTCCGCCGCAAGTCCTGACGCGAGACGACTTCAAGAAGGCGGCAGGCATCTTCGTCTCCCCCGACGGGCACGCCGTGCGGTATCTGGTACAGACCAAGCTGAATCCGTTCAGCATCGCCGCCATGGACCAGGTGAACTCGATCCTCGACACTGCTCGGCAAGCTCAACCGAATACGACGTTGGCTGACGCCAAAGTGTCGATGGCCGGAATCTCGGTGGGACTTCGTGACACTCGCGATTACTACAATAAAGATTTCAACTTCATCATCGTGACAACAGTCGTCATCGTTTTCCTGATTCTGATCGGTTTGTTGAGGGCGATCGTCGCACCGCTGTACCTGATCTGCTCGGTGATCGTGTCCTATCTTTCCGCACTTGGCATCGGCACGATAATGTTTCAATTCGTTCTCGGCCAAGAACTACATTGGACCGTTCCGGGGTTGACCTTCATCATCTTGGTCGCGGTAGGTGCTGACTACAATCTGCTGCTCATTTCACGAATACGCGACGAGTCACCGCACGGCATACGACTCGGTGTCATCCGCACGGTCGGGGCGACCGGTGGCGTGATTACCGCCGCGGGCCTGATCTTCGCCGCATCCATGTTCGGCCTCTTGTTCGCAAGCATCACCATGATGGTTCAGGCCGGGTTCGTTCTCGGTATGGGACTTCTCCTCGACACATTCTTGGTGCGCACCGTGACGGTGCCGGCAATCGCCACACTCGTTGGCCGAGGCAACTGGTGGCCGTCACGACCTCAGAAACACCGCAGCGGTGCCAGCCGAACGCGTAACCGCTTGGCGCGGATAAGAAAAGTCGTGACGCCGAGGTTCCTTACCAAGCGCCGCCCGGCAACGCACCCCGCTACAGATCCGTCGGACGACATTGCATCACCTGACGAGGTCGAAGCATTCCTTTCGCTCCACGAGCCACGAAAACCAGAAAACGATGACCGGCGATCGGCCGAACGACAACCGGCAGCACTGGCATCTGTCCTGAGTAGGCGCGTTGGGGGGAGGCTCGACCGGTGAAATTCGCCCTTGGCATCCATGGAAGTCGCGGCGACGTTGAACCTTTCGCCGCGGTCGGCCTGGAACTCCGACGCCGCGGCCACGAAGTACGACTGGCTGTGCCGCCCAACATGCTTGGCTTTGTCGAGTCGGCCGGGCTTGGCGCAGTTGCCTACGGTCCGAGTTCTCAAGCGGTGAACGAAGAGGATTTCGTCCGCAACTTTTGGGACATCAGGACTCCGGTCAAAGTCCTACGCGCAGGCAAGTATTACTTGGGCGAGGTCTGGGCCGAGATGGGCACGACACTGATGTCGCTGGCCGACGGAGCCGATCTCTTGTTGACCGGCATGGTCCAGCAAGGGCTCGCCGTCAATGTCGCGGAATATCATCGGATTCCGCTGGCGGAACTGCACTGCTTCCCGGTGCGAGTCAACAGTCATATTCTTCCCGCGCTGCCGTCGCCGTTGATTCGGACGGGAATCTCGGCGCTGTGGTGGGCGCATTGGCGTATGACGAAGCGAGCCGAAGACGGCCAACGTCGAAGATTGGGTCTGCCCGAAGCAATCGGACCTTCGACGCGGCGCATAACAGAGCGCGGCACACTCGAGATACAGGCGTACGACGAACTGTTCTTTCCCGGCCTGGCAGCCGAGTGGACGCAATGGAATGCCCAACGGCCCTTTGTCGGCGCGCTGACCATGACGATGCCGACGAATTCCGATGACAGGGTGGCGTCGTGGTGCGCTGCCGGGACGCCGCCAATCTACTTCGGCTTCGGCAGCATGCCAGTCCGGTCGTTCGGCGCGACGGTGAAGATGATCAGCGATGCCTGCGCGAAATTAGGCGAGCGGGCCTTGATCTGCGCCGGCGCCCACGACATCGACGACAGTCTGCGCTCTGATCGCGTCATGATCGCAGACGCGATGAACCACGCGGCGATCTTTCCCATGTGCCGCGCCGTTGTCCACCATGGCGGTGCCGGCACCACGGCCGCCGGCATGCGCGCTGGAGTTCCGACACTGATCCTGTGGGTCACCGCCGACCAGCCAATCTGGGCGGCTCAGATCCGACGGCTCAAAGTCGGTTCTGCGCGGCGCTTCTCGGCCTCGACCCAGCATTCCCTCGTCGCTGATCTGCAGTCCATACTCGCTCCCGAATGCGTAGCCGAAGCCCATGCGGTCGTCCGGCGACTGACGAAGGCTGAGGTCAGCGTGACCACTACGGCCGATCTTCTGGAAGGTGCCGCCACAGTGAGACGGGTCGCCTGATGTGGAGCGCAGTCTTATTGTTCGGCATCATCGCCGCCCAGGACCCTGTGCGGATCGGGATCATGGCTCTGTTGATTTCGCGTCCGCGACCAATGTCTAATTTACTTGCCTATTGGTGCGGCCTGATGGCTACCGGTTTCGGTGCCGCGCTGACCGCATTGTTGCTCCTGCACGACTTCCTGGTTCCTGTTGTGCGGCTGACACATTCGATAGCCGCACATCCTGCGTTGCCGCTCATACAAGTTACCCTCGGGGTGCTCGCCGTCTCGGCGGCCGGAATGCTCGCCATGCCCCGCTCGGTGCGTCAGGCCGCGTATGCGTTGATGCCCCCCGGCGATCCGGTTACGCGAACGGTCGAGCCGACAAAAACGCCGACCGCGTTCTCCCGCTTGGCGCTTCCGCGACTGTCATGGACCGCAGTCCTGGAAGGGAAGTCCCTCGGGATGCCGTTTGTCGCGGGGATGTGCACGTCGACTCAGCTGCTGGAGTTCTGGGGAGCGATGCTTGTCATTCTGGCTTCCGGAGCTGCCGCCGGCACGCAAGTCGCGGCCGCTCTGGTCTTCACGCTGGTCGCTTACACCATCACCGAGATCCCGCTTGTCGCCTACTTGGTATCGCCGGCGAAGACCCAAGCCGTCGTCATGGGTATGCACGGTTGGTTATTTGCGCGCCGGAGGCCGATTTTCGCGATGCTGCTCGGCGCAGTCGGTGCCATGATGCTCGTAAAAGGCTGGGCTGGACTGTGATCTCAGACATCGACACGTTGGGACAGAGGAGACGACAGTGACTGATCGTAAGTGGTTCGGGGTGCTCGCGGCCACAGGTGTATTTCTGCTGCCGCTGACTTCGCTGACGACACCCGCCTTCGCCCACGCTGACGACACGACGCTGCCGTTCGAAGTCATGGGCGGTAGCGGTATGCCGCTACCGGACGAAAGCTGGGTCGACGCGGTCCAAAGTCTGTACTTCCCGGCGACGGCCCTGTTCGACGGGCAACCGACATTTCCCACCGCCGACCCCGAAGCCCTCTACACCCCGGAGGAGTTCTACCCGTTAAGCCTGAACGAACTGACGCTCGACGATTCGGTTTCGCAGGGCCTCAGCGACTTGAACACCGCGCTCCAGCCCTACATCGATTCCGGCACTCAGGTCGGCGTATTCGGATACTCGCAGAGCGCAATCATCGCGTCACTCGAAATGGAGCAACTGGAGGCGCAGGGCGTACCCAGTTCAGAGGTCAACTTCGTGTTGATCGGTGATCTGATGAACCCCAACGGCGGACTTTTCGAACGCCTCGCCGGTCTGGACCTGCCCAGCCTGGGAATCGACTTTTCCGGCGCGACACCCTCAGACGACTACGCAACCACGATCTACACAATGGAATATGACACCTGGGCCGACTTTCCGCGATACCCGCTGAACATCCTGTCTGATCTCAATGCCTTCATGAGCCAAACCCATTTCGACTACGACACGCTCACCGCTGAGCAAGTCGCACAGGCGATTCCGTTGGACACGACTGGCGGCCTGACCGATTACTACATCATTCCGGTGGACGACCTTCCGCTGTTGGATCCGCTGCGAGAGTTACCGATCGTGGGTAATCCGTTGGCCGACCTGCTCCAACCCGACCTCACCGCGCTGGTGAATCTGGGATATGGAGACCCCGACTACGGTTGGTCGACCACCCCGGCGAACGAGGCCACCGAATTCGGGCTGCTGCCGAGCCTTGCCGACTTCGAAAAGCTTCCTGGCCTGTTGATGACTGGCACCGAGACTGGAATCCAGGATTTCATCGGAGATTTCACCGGCACCGGACCGAATCCGGTTTCGCTGTCGCTGGATTCGCTGCTCTCAGGCCTGACGGACTCGTCATCGTCGACGTCGAGCACACTGATCGATCCCGATGCCATGTTGTCGGCGCTGACCACCTTGTTGAACGACCCTGCGGCGTTGTCGGCCGTGCCCGGCGATATCTCCGGTGCGCTTTCAGATATCGGCACTACCCTGTCCGGCAGCCTGACGGCGACCGACGACATCCTTCAGGCAGCGCTGATCAGCGTCCCTGAATACGATCTCAGCCTGGTTCTGGACAATCTGAACAACCCGATCGACGCGCTCGGGCTGCCGATAGGGGCCGATCTAGCGGTGTACGAGCTGCTGGGCGGCTTCGAGTCGACGGTCCTCGACAACGCTGCCCAGTCGATCCTCACCACTTTGACTGACTTGATACCTTCCGGATGACGCAACGGATGCCAGTCGTCGCCGCGATCCCCAACTACAACATGGGAAAGCATCTGCGCGAACTCATTTCGCAACTGCTGTCTCAGCGCTACGAGCAAATCTTCGTTCTCGACGATGCCTCTACTGACGACAGCGTCGATATCGTCGGTGAATTCGGCGACGAGGTGCGACTGCTGCGCAGTCCGGAAAACCGCGGGGCCGGCGCCAATCGCAACCAGATCATCGATCGAGTCGGCGACGGGGCGCTCATCCATTTCATCGACGCCGACATGGAACTGAAGACGGCCGACACTCCCGCGGTGGCGCGGCAGATTGCCGGGCGCTACTTGCGCCATGGCGTCGGCATGATCGGAGGACTGGTCAGCCGCCCCGACGGTAGTCAGGAATATTGCAATTACGGCGCGGCCTTCTCGCTTTGGGGCAACTTCACCTCCAACGTTCCGAGACTGATCGATCACTGGCGGCACAAGCCGCAGCTCGCCGGCATGGTGCAACGTCTGGGAGGCCCGATCGCCCCGGGCTGGCCCCGCCTGCTGGACGAGCCGATTCCGCGACGCGCCTACTGGCTTCACGAAGGCAATCTGCTCGTCTACGCAGACGTTTTCAGAGCGATTGGCGGCTATGACCCCGCTCTGCGCTCGCACGAGGCTCAGGACTTGGCCATACGTCTGGATAACAAAGGCATCAAGCGGCAGTTCGATCCGAGCATCAGAGTCGTTCATCACCACATCGACGTTCGAGGCAAAAACCGTCGGAAATGGGAAAGCAGCGCGACCCGCTATCTGATCCGAAAGCACGGAATGGCGCGGTTCATTGTCGGCAGCTGAGTCCGAATCGGCCAAAAACGTTGGAGTTGACTGTATGACGCGAAATGCAGATCCCCTCGTTGCTTATCTGGGCTGGCAGCGGATGGGCAACATCGGCGATGACGCCATCTACGATGCTGTGCGATCGCAGCTTCCCGGTGCAACCGTCCTCGACCAGCCGCGTTTTCCCCGCGAGAAAATACATGCAGCGGCAACAGGA
>DATAZN010000257.1:0-2816 GCA_036272035.1 Mycobacterium sp.
AGCATCCCAGTGCCCTGGCTAGACATGCCCGGTAGCCGGCCGTTAAGGCGCGGTCCACACAACCCCTCGGGGCGACGACGGCAACAGACGCGCAGGGCGCTGATCTCGCTCCGTGTCGTACGGCTATCCCGGACTGGGGGCGCCCTCCATTGTCCCGCCGCGATGGGATCACCACCAACCGCGCGGTCATCACCGGCGGCGGTCGTGACAGAAGATGTGCAGCCCCTGCACGAAGCCGCTGTTGTAGCCATTGATGTAGCCGGCGGCATAGCCGCGGTCGAAGTCGCCGGGTTTGGGGACGGAGTGGCGAGGGCGCGTCTGCTCGCGGCAGAACTGGTGAGCGTCGTTCAGGCCGTCACGGTGGCCGTCTCGGAAGCCCTGCCGGAATCCGTTCTGGTAGGCGGGAGAATCTGCTTTTTTGATCAGGGCCGCCGGCTCGATGGGAGCCGGTGGGGCAGCGATAGCGGGCGTGGCGAACGCGACTGTGGCTAACACGGCGGTCAGGAGTGACGTCGCTATGCGCATGCCGCACCTCCAGTTCGGAAGAAATCGAGCAAGTGGACAGTGGCAGGTGACACATCCCGGATGCCTGAGCCTGTGTTGGCGCTTTGGAGGAGCTGACATCGGCCTGCGGGTACCAGCGGGTCGGGAAGCAAAGCGACTGGCAGTCGATCGGATTGGCACCGTCCTGATCGACGCTCACTTACCGCTGGAGCGCCGCGACGTGTCGCCACCAATCGGCGACAGGTCGCAGCGAGGTGGCAGGAGCTCAACTCCGCCAGCGCGTGAAGCCGGCCGGACCCGCAGCCAACGACTATTGGGCCTGATCTCCGATCGCACCGCCGAGTTGTTCCGACAAACGACACGGACCAGCAACGCGCAAGGGCCGCGGGCCGTAGGCGAGTGCGGGCAGGGCTTCAGCGGCTTGGCCACCCACGGTTTGGATCTCGACGGCCCTCTGGGCCGTTCCAGGTGGATGGGAATCGGGGCGATTCCCACGTTAAGTCGGTGGCCGTCGACCGTCTATGCGGCGTTCCTCGTCTGCATCAGGGTCGGAACCGCTGAGGGCCAGCAGTGTGGTCCCCAGATGATCAGAGCGACCCGGAGTCCAAGGCACCAACGGTCATGAGGATTACGCCGACCCCGGCTGTGTTGACGACTCCGAGCACCGTCCATGGCAGAGCAAACTTAAGGATCGCACCCAGCGCGATCATCACGATGCCTGCGGTGATACCCACGGCAAAACTCCCTATATGCGTCATGTGCGCCGGCGAGGTACCCGTGGGGTGTACTAAGGATCTTGGACAGGGACTCTCGGACCAGAGAGGATCTGTCGCATGCCGGAACATCGTCGGAGGTTCAGCCCGCAGTTTCGGGCTGAGGCGGTGCAGATGGTGATCGAGACGGGTAAGCCGATCGCCGAGGTTGCTCGTGATCTTGGCATCCATGACGGGACCTTGGGAAACTGGGTGAATTCGTGGCGGCGCGCGAACCCAGAGCCAGATCACGCGCCCAGCCCGATAGAACATGCCCGGGTGCGGGAGATGGAAGACGAGATCCGCCGACTGCGGATGGAAAATGAGTTCCTGAAAAAAGCCGCGGCCTTCTTCGCGCGGACGCAACCGTAGCCGAGCGGTGCGCGTTGATTGATGTGGAGAAGGCCAATTATCCCATCGTGTGGATGTGCCAGATGCTTGGAGTGCCGCGCTCGTCGTTCTACGCCTGGCGCAACCAGGTCGAGACCGCGACCGCTGCCCGACGTCGGGAGTTGGGTGAGCACATCACACGGATCTTCACCAAGTCACGGCGGACCTATGGGTGCCGGCGGGTGGCCGCGGCGCTCAACCGCGAAGGGCATCCGGCCAGCGTGGGGCTGGTCGCGGAGATTATGCGCGAGCTGGGATTGCGAGCGTGTCAGCCGCGTGCTTACAAGCGCACCACCGTGCCTGGTCAGCGACCTGTGACCAGTCCGGACCGTCTCGAGCGGGACTTCACGGCGCCTGCACCGGGGCAGCGATTGGTCGGCGACGTCACCTACCTCAAGACCAGCCAGGGCTGGGTGTACCTGGCCACGGTGATCGACCTGGCGACTCGGATGGTGGTTGGCTGGCAGCTGGCCGACCATCTGCGCACCAGCCTGGTCACCGACGCGCTCGCCATGGCCGTCACCGGCGGGTATGCGTCGCCGGGTACTGTTTTCCACAGCGATAGAGGCTGTCAATATACCTCGGCGGAGTTCCACCGATTCTGCGCAGACAATGGCATATTGCCTAGCGTTGGTCGAACGGGAGTCTGTTGGGACAACGCCGCCGCCGAGTCGTTCTTCGCCACCTTGAAGAATGAGATGTACTACCGTCAACGATTCGACACCAGAGCCAGAGCCCGGTTCGCGGTCGCCGAATACATAGAGATCTTTTATAACCGCCAGCGACTTCACTCATACCTGGGCTACCGCACCCCAAGCGAGGCCCTCGCTGACTACCAGGCCCAAGCAGCAGCCTGACCAGGACAACCACGAGGACCTGTCCAAGATCCTTGACACAGCCCAGTTTGGCGGTGAGTCGGGTACACGAACATGTGCCGCGAATACACGGCGGTAAAAATCAGTCCATGAGTGTCCCGGCGGCCCCCACGAATAGGGTCTGGGATCAGCCCAAGCCGACCAAAATCGACCTGCAGTTCTTCACCAGGGGTCCCGTCAGCGACCCGGACAGTGGGGCGGCGACGGCCGAACCCCAGCTCGGTGACCGCGTAGCGGTGCAGCGTCCGATACGGCACCACCACCCCGCGCCGGCCCAACAGCACGTGCACCTTGG
>DATAZN010000258.1:0-6963 GCA_036272035.1 Mycobacterium sp.
AGGCGCGCTCACCACCTGTGAGTCCAGCGTGAACGCGGTCTGCGTGCCGATGTGAGCGGCGGTGAAGTCCGCCCACGTGTTGGCCGCCCCGCTCCTGAACTGCAGGTCGACGATGTAGCCGCCGCTGTGCTGGTCCATCCCTGAGCTGGCGTTCTCGATCTGGTCGCCGCTGATGATCGACGGCGCCAGCAGGTAGGCCTGCTTGTGTTGAGTGTCGCAGGTCACCAGTGGCAGGTCGGGATCGTCGTTGCCGGCCAGGATGTCTTCCTGGAAGCACCGGGTGGCTTCGTATTGCAGGGCCAGGACTTGCACGCCCTTGTTGGTGCTCTGCCGCCACTCGCGCTCTTTGGCGATGCGCTCGGCGAGGTCTTTGCGTGGGTCCGGCGGGCCGGGCTGAATCGGGGGGAGCAACGGGGCTTCCGGCGCCCCCGCTGCGGTCGACGGAGCCGGCGCGTTCGACGGAGCCGGCCCGGGGGGCGTGGGCCGAGCGGTGGACGGAGCCGGCGCGGGCGATGGCGGAGTCGGGGCGGGCGACGGCGCATCCTGCGGATACGGCCTGGGCTGCGGCGGGACGAGCGGCTGATCAGGCAATAGCGGCAGGTCACCTGGCTCAGGCGCTCCCCCTGGGCCGGTACCGGGCGGCAACGCTGGCCCGTGGCCCGGTGACGGCGCAGAACCTGGCGCCGGGGCGGGTGCACCGGGTTGTCCGCCTGGCGCGGGTAGACCGGGCTGTCCGCCTGGCGCGGGCCCGCCCGGTGCCCCACCATTGGGCAGCCCGCCGCGCGGCGCGGGCAACCCCGGGCCGCCCTGCATCCCAGCACTGTCGACAGGAAGTGCGTTGATGACCGGACGGATGTACAACCGTGCGGTCTGACCGAGATTACGTGCCTCATTGCCGTCCGTTCCCGGGACGGTGATGACCAGGTTGTCGCCGTCGACGATAACCTCAGAACCCGAGACACCGAGCCCGTTGACGCGGGCGCTGATGATTTGTTGCGCCTGCGACAACGCCTCTCGGCTCGGCCGCGACCCGTCCGGCGTACGAGCGGTCAGCGTGACCCGGGTGCCACCTTGCAAGTCGATGCCGAGCTTGGCGTCGGCATGCTTGTTGCCGGTGAGGAACACCAGCAGGTAGACGCCGATGAGCAGAACCAGGAACACCGCCAGGTAGCGGCTGGGGTGCACCGGCGCCGAAGGCGATGCCACGTGTTGAGTCTCCTCCGCTCATGCGCGATGCGCTTCGTTGCAGGTCACCACTGCGCCGTCCGCCCCTCGCGCGCCGATCAGTTCGACCGCACCGAAAAGGGTACGTGGCGCGCCACCGACCTCAGTCGTTGGGCAGTCGCCCCGGGTCGTCGGCCAGATCGCCAACCTCGTCGGCCCCAGTGTCCAGGATCTCTGGCTCGATCCGGTCCCTAATCGCCAGCTTGGCCCAGGTTGTCACCACGCCCGGGGCGATCTCGAGGTCCACCGCGTCGTCTGTGATGCGCTTGATGGTGGCGTGCAACCCGGAGGTGGTTTGCACCTGGTCCCCGATCCGCAGCGACTCCTGCAGGTCGATGGTGGCTTGCATCGCACGCTTCTGCCGCCGCGAGGCGAAGTACATGAACACCCCCAGGATGGCGAGCATCGGCAGGAAGGTAATTGCTTGGTTCATGACGGCAGAGGTCTTTCCGTAGGTCCTATGACAGTCACCAGTGTGCCATTAGGCCCTGGCGGTGCTGGATCATTGACCGATGGAACTGACCGAGGCGTTGCGCACCACCGGGGCCGTTCGCGAATTCACCGACCAGTCCGTCGACGACATCGTGTTGGCCCGGGTGCTCGACACCGCCCGCTTCGCGCCCAGCGGAAGCAACGCGCAGGCCTGGCGAGTGGTGGTGGTCAAGGACGCCGCGAACCGTC
This sequence comes from Mycobacterium sp., assembly GCA_036272035.1. Lineage (GTDB taxonomy): Bacteria > Actinomycetota > Actinomycetes > Mycobacteriales > Mycobacteriaceae > Mycobacterium. The sequence goes on from DATAZN010000258.1 coordinate 1,906, forward strand.
GCCAACTACGCGATTGCTACCTGCGAGGTTCCCGGGATTACCTGGCGTTGGCCGCCGCCGGTTTGCGACCGTGGTCACCGACCAACGACCGCAACGCCGAGGCTCGCGCATTGGCTACCGAAAACATCGCAGTACCAGGCGGTTTCGCAGAGAGGTTTGACGAAACGCCGGTATTGCTGGCCTTATTCGCCGACTTGTCGATGTTGGCCGCGATCGATCGTGACGCGGACCGATACACGTTCGCAGGCGGCGCGTCCATCTACCCGTTCGCGTGGAACGTCCTGCTGTCGGCCCGTAACGAAGGTCTGGGCGGTGTCATCACGACGATCGCGCTCCGTGAGGAGCCACAAGTGAAAGCTGTTCTGGGAGCACCTGACCCGCTGGCGCTGGCAGCGATCATCGCGCTGGGGTACCCGGTCAGACAACCACGTCGACTTCGTCGCGAACCGGTCAGCTCCTTTGTTACGGTTGATTCGATCGGCGGTCCGGCATTCGGGGTTTAGACCCGGCCGGAATGTGGCAAGGCTGAATTTGTCGCTTTCCAGTGTGTTTGCACGCTGGCTATCGAGGAGGATCGAATGAGAAACCTGATCGGCCGATTTTCGAGTGCCGTAGTGCTCGCGACGGCGGCCGTGGCGTTCGCAACACCGGCCACGAGCTGGGCCGACCCGCCGAGCTGCCAGCCTGGCGAGTACTGGGACGGGTACAGCAATATCTGTCGACCGGTCGGTCAGGGCCCGGCACTCGACTGTGCCCCGGGCCAATACTGGGACCCGACGACCAATGTGTGCCGGGAGTTGGGACACACGGCGGCCGGTTGATTTCGGCCTTATAACCGGGGCTCGACGCGGCCGGATTTCATTGGCCCGACTTCTCATCGAGCCTCGCGGCTCGCGTCGTCGCCGGGCTACGCTGCTGGCGTGTCCGCCATCGAACAGAGCCGCCACCTCGTCAGCGAAATCCCCGGTCCGGCATCGCTCGAACTGACCAAACGCCGCGCTGCGGCGGTGTCAGCCGGCGTCGGCATGACCATGCCGGTGTTCGCCGCCCGCGCGGCCGGCGGAATCCTCGAGGACGTCGACGGCAACCGGTTCATCGACTTGGGCTCGGGTATCGCGGTGACCACCATCGGCAGCTCCGCGCCCAGAGTGGTCGATGCGGTGCGCGCCCAGGTCGCCGACTTCACCCACACCTGTTTCATGGTGACGCCGTACGAGGAGTACGTGGCCGTCGCCGAACAGCTCAACCGGCTGGCCCCGGGCTCGAGCGAGAAGCGCTCAGTGCTGTTCAATTCCGGCTCCGAGGCGGTAGAGAACGCCGTCAAGATTGCCCGCTCCTACACCAAGAAATCTGCGGTCGTGGCCTTCGATCACGCCTATCACGGCCGCACCAACATGACGATGGCGCTGACCGCGAAATCCATGCCGTACAAGAGCGGATTCGGTCCGTTCGCGCCGGAGATCTACCGGGCGCCGCTGTCCTACCCGTTCCGTGACGGGCTGATCGACAAGGAAATGGCCACCGACGGCGAACTGGCCGCTCGCCGCGCCATCGACATCATGTCCAAACAAGTGGGCGCCGACAACCTGGCCGCGATCATCATCGAGCCCATCCAGGGCGAAGGCGGCTTCATCGTCCCGGCCGAGGGATTCCTGCCCGCGCTGCTGGACTGGTGCCGGGAGAACAACGTGGTGTTCATCGCCGACGAGGTGCAGACCGGGATCGCCCGAACCGGGGCCATGTTCGCCTGCGAGCACGAGGGCATCGAACCCGACCTGATCTGCATCGCCAAGGGCATCGCCGACGGTCTGCCGCTGTCGGCGGTCACGGGTCTCGCCGAGATCATGGACGCTCCGCATCCCAGCGGCATCGGCGGCACCTTCGGCGGTAACCCGTTGGCTTGTGCGGCGGCGCTGGCCACCATTGCCACCATCGAAGCTGACGGGCTCATCGATCGGGCCCGGCAGATCGAGCGGTTGATGAAGGGCCGGCTGCAGGCGCTGCAGGCCGCCGACGATCGCATCGGCGACGTCCGGGGCCGCGGCGCGATGATCGCCGTCGAGTTCGTCAAGCCCGACACCGCCGAACCCGATGCCGGGTTGACCAACGGGCTGGCCACCGCGGCCCATGCCGCCGGCGTAATCGTTTTGACCGCAGGCACATTCGGCAACGTCGTGCGCTTCCTGCCGCCGCTGACGATCCGCGACGAGTTGCTCACCGAAGGCCTCGACGTGCTGACCGGTCTGCTGGCCGGGCTCTAGGCGTTCAACTGTCGGCGGGCGGCGTGGTGCCGAACACCATCAAAAAGCCGTCGGGCTGTTCCTGTAGCGCTTGGCGGACCGGCGCAAGCGAGACGTCCGTTCCGTCTGACGAGACGATGAGGACCGAGGCATTCCGATAGCGCGACAGAGCATCACGAAGCGCGACGAAACCGATCGGCGGCGCCGGCAATTGGTCGGGCTTTTCGGCGGTGTAGGGCATGCGAAGCGTGCCGGGTACTGGTTGAAGCCAACCGAATTCGACCAACAGGCTGACCCACCCGTTGTCGCCCAACTTGTAGTGCTCGGCCACCTGCCGCAGCTCTTCGGAGTTGGGGAAGCTGTCGTCGAAGCCTCGTCCGGTGCCGCTGGGTTCCCCGTAATAGCTGGCCCGCGTCAGGCCACAAGCCTTGCGCATCTCTTCGATGGTGACGTCAGCGCCGACGATCTCGGCCTGCAGGAAGGCCTTGAGCGGCCTGCCACGTCGGTCTGTGCGGGTCATGCTGGTGAACCGTATTTCACGCTCAAAACCGGCCGATCACATGCTGTTTCCCAACAATCTTTCTGGTTTTCAGAACCGATGCGGCGGGCCGCGTCGCGCAGAGAGCGTGCCGTCGAGCGATCACGAATCCCGCCCGGCTGATGTGACGCGCGCATCGGAAGCGGGTACCCGGAAAGCTCGGCGTTGACGCTGGGTGCGTCCCGACCCGCGGGGTGCGTGCAATTAATCACATATCGTCGCCAATTCAGGTATGCGTGGAATATCGTTACCTTTGCTAACGTAGTACTCATTACGTGCAACGTCGCACGAACAGATTTCCCAATTCGCAAAGTTCTGAGGTTCTGATATGTCGAGTGAGATCCAAGGAGACCAGGAACGTCGCGTCGCAGAATTGGCCGCCAACGACCCGGAGTTCGCGGCCGCGCGACCAGATCCAGCCGTTGCCGCTGCCATCGAAGCGGCCGGCACCCGATTCCCCCAGGTGACCAAGGCAGTGCTGGAGGGTTACTCCGACCGGCCCGCGCTGGCCCAGCGCGCGTATGAGCTGGTCAAAGACCCGCAGACCGGGCGGACATCGGCCAAGCTGATGCCCTGGTTCTCTCAGGTCACCTACGGCGAGTTGGCCCACCGCGTCGACGAGCTGTCCCGCGCGTTAGCCGACGGACTGGTGTCAGCCGGTGACCGGGTCACTGTTCTGGGCTTCACCAGCGTCGACTACACCACGATCGACGTCGCACTCGGTGTCGTCGGCGCCGTGTCGGTCCCGCTGCAGACCAGCGCGGCAATTGCGCAGCTGAAGCCGATTGTCCTCGAGACCGAGCCCACCGTCTTCGCGGCCAGCGTTGACTACCTCTCGGATGCGGTCGACGTGATCCTTGCCGGCGCCGAGGCGGGTCACACGCCCGGACGGCTGGTGGTCTTCGACTACCGCAGCGAGCTCGACGACAACCGCGAGGCGCTGCAGAGCGCCCACGAACGGCTGGACGATCTATCCCTGACCATCGAGACCCTCAACGAGGTGCGCGAGCGCGGCGCGAAACTGCCCGCGGCCCCAGCCGTCGAGGTCCGTGAGGACGACCCGCTGGCCTTGCTGATCTACACCTCCGGAAGCACCGGCGCCCCCAAGGGCGCGATGTACCCGCAGAGCAACGTCGCCAAGATGTGGAACAGGTCGACCAAGAACTGGTTCGGGCCCAGCGCAGCATCGATCAGCCTGAACTTCATGCCGATGAGCCACGTCATGGGCCGCGGCACCCTGTACGGCACGCTCGGCAACGGCGGCACCGCCTACTTCGCCGCCAAGAGCGACCTGTCGACGCTGCTCGAGGACCTGCGCCTGGTGCGCCCCACGGAAATGAACTTCGTGCCACGCATCTGGGAGATGTTGTACGGCGAATACCAAGGTGAGGTGGGCCGACGGACAGCCGAAGGTGCCGGCCGTCAGGTCGTCGAGGCTCAGGTGCTGGCGGAGCTGCGCCAAGAGCTGCTCGGCGGCCGCTATATCTTCGCGATGACCGGCTCGGCACCGACCTCCCCCGAGCTGCGCACCTGGGTCGAGTCACTGCTCGAGATCCATTTGGTGGACGGCTACGGTTCCACCGAGGCGGGCATGGTGCTGCTCGACGGCCAAATTCAGCGTCCGCCGGTGCTCGACTACAAACTGGTCGACGTTCCAGATCTGGGCTACTTCGCCACCGACCGCCCGTATCCGCGCGGCGAGCTGCTGCTCAAGACCCCAAACATGTTCCCCGGCTATTACAAGCGGGCCGAAACCACCGCTGGCGTGTTCGACGACGACGGCTACTACCGGACCGGCGACGTCTTCGCCGAGACCGCTCCGGATCACCTGGTGTACGTCGATCGGCGCAACAACGTGCTGAAGCTCGCGCAGGGCGAGTTCGTGACTCTGGCCAAGCTGGAAGCGGAGTTCGGCAACAGCCCGTTGATCCGCCAGATCTACATTTACGGCAACAGCGCCCAGCCTTACCTGCTGGCGGTCGTGGTGCCCACCGAAGACGCGGTGGCCGCCCACAGTGCCGACGCGCTCAAGTCGCGCATCGCCGAGTCGCTGCAGACCGTGGCCCGTCAGGCGAAATTGCAGTCCTACGAGGTGCCGCGTGACTTCATCATCGAGACCACGCCGTTCAGCTTGGAGAACGGTCTGCTGACCGGCATCCGCAAGCTGGCGTGGCCGAAGCTCAAGCAGCACTACGGCGAGCGCCTGGAGCAGCTCTACGCCGACTTGGCCGAAGGCCAGGCCAACGAGCTTTCCGAACTCCGCCGCAGCGGTGCCGACGC
>DATAZN010000259.1:0-35176 GCA_036272035.1 Mycobacterium sp.
CCCCCGACTGGTCTATGGGGCATCCGGCTGCAGAACCGCGGCGCCGTACCAATGACGTGCGACCGACGCGTGAGTTTCGGCTACATCAGACGGCGATGTACCTCGAACGCCAAACACAGTTCGGCGACATCCCTGGGCCGCGAGAGGGATCGGCCGGTGCGTTTCTCGATTCGACGCAACCGGTGGCGGACCGTGTTCGGGTGGCAAATAAGCACCGCAGCCGCACCGGCCACGGACCCTTCAGTGTCCTGCCACACCCGAAACGTTTCGAACAGCATCTCCCGCTCGGCACGGGGAAGGTCGCCGAAACCGTCCAACGCAGCGCCGACCGTTCGGATCATCGCTTCCGGCGCGCTCACGGCCGCGGTGGCCAGGATGGAGCCGTCGAACACCGCGACCGAGGATGTGGAGTCGGTCGGGCCCCGCAACATCATTGTGGCCACATGCAGGGCTCGTGGTGTATCGCGCAGATCCCCGAAGGCCGCGCTGACCCCCACCCGCGCAGTCGTCATCCGCGAAAGTAGGGCGACAACGATATCGAGTTTGTGGTCGGACGTGACGTGCACGATCCCGACCTGCACATCAGGCAGCCGTCGCCACGCCGAAAAGATGTCCAGGCTACGCAGTTTCGATTCAATCTCGCGTAGCGGCTCATCACCCACAGTGGGAGCTTGGGCGGCGACGACCACAAAAGGACCATTGATCGGCAGCCGCAGACAGCCGGCGACCTCCCGCAGGCTCCACTCGTCGAACGCTCGTCCCTCAAGCAGCGTGTCAACCAGACTCAAACGTTGTGACCCCTCAGCCAGGAGCTGCCGCTTCTGCTGGTCGCGATAACCGGCCACGAGTGCAGTGGCGAACAGTTCGGCGAAGCGGCCGATACGCAGTTCGGTATCGGCTGGCATAGGGCCGAGCTGCAGCGAACCGACAACCACCAGGCCCCATACGCGTCCATCAACGATGATCGGCACTCCCACCGCCGCGCGCACGCCCACCGCGCGCACCCGAGCAGCGATCGGCCCGGCAATGTTGTCGTAGCTGTCGATCCGTGCGGGCTGGCCGCTGCGTTGCACCAGCGTCGCGAGGGTCTTGCCGGACACCGGAGTTCGGGTGCCCACCGGCCATCGTGCGAACGCCGCGAGATGGGCAACGGCGACCACGATGGTAATCTGGCCATCCGTGTCGAAGCGCCACAACCCGGCGGTGTCCGCAGACACGCATCGGCGCATCTCCTCGGCCACCGCGCCAAACACCTCCACAGGTCCAACTCCGCGCGCGACGAGCGTGGCCACTCGGCGCACGGCGGCCTGTTCGGCGGCGAGCCGACGATACTTCGCGTACAGCTGCGTACTGTCGACGGACGCGGGCGGTCGCCCGTCAGCGGGTTCTTCGGCGGTGACGAGTCCGTCGACCGCATCCTCATCAATCGTCAGGTCAGATTGAAGCCCTGCGCTCGGTTCGCCATCGCTCGCGCGTCTTGCCTGCGCGTCGGGATCGGTAGTGCTGTTTGCTGATTCGGCGTCCGAGCTAGGTGAGTGTGCGGTCATCGGAACACCATCGCGAACCCAGCGACACCGAACACCACCGGCAGCATCGCCAGCATTCCATGCGTTGCACTCAGCATCGTTGGCCCTATCTCTGGTGTGCTCACCGGCGCGGTGTGTGGCTTCGCCTCGGCTGTCGCCAGCGCCAGTCGGCCGCTAACGCAACCACGAAAAAGGACTCACAGTCGCTCCATCTCGCGTGCCATTCGCGGGTGATCCAGATACGCCATGCGGGGTTGGTAGGGACGCCGCTTCGGGCGTGATGCCTTCGGCGCGGGCACGAAGATCCGGCTCAGTAGCGCAACCCACCGACGGTCCTTCCGTGCACACCCGATGCTGACGCAGTGCCGAGGGCCACCTGTGCCTCGGTGATCAGAACCGTCGTGTCACAAGCCTGGTCCTGCATCTGAACGCCGCCCTGCTGCAATACGTCCGGCGGGTCGGTCGCGGGCGTCTCAGCCGCTCCCATTATCTCGATCGTCATTTCTCAACCTCGTATTTCGATGTCCGCCGGCTGACGCGCTGGCGAGACCGTCATTCCGCGAGCAGGTGATCCGCCGAACTGCGCGATGTTGGGCCACACTCAATTTGGGCCACCGGCGTTGGTCGGGGCATCTGCGTTTCCTCTCATCTCATCGGTTCGTTTCCGCCACCGACGTCAGGACCGCAGTCCTGTCGGGGCAGTAGGTGTTGATCGCCGCGGCGAGGAACTGCCATGTCTGCTCGGTGGTGCTGCCGTGCGGCAGGTTGGGTGAAAGGAAGACGTCGGACTTCTCGGCGTTGCTGTCCAACCCGTCGTCGAGCCGTTCACAGGTGATCTTGGCCAGCCACGCGTTGTAGTCGCGCTGCCCGTAGGTGCCGTAGGTGTGCAACTGATTCGCGAAATCGGTGTCGACGTCGGCGCGTGCCGGGACGGCCAGCATGATCGTGGCTGCCGTCGTTCCGACCGCACTGAGCGCCGCAGCCAATCTCATTGTTGTCCTTCGGGATTCATCGCATTGACCGCAAGGGGCTGGGTGGCAGCCGTGTCCTCCGTCGCGCGGTCGCCAGCGGCGGGCTCCGGAAGGGCATGGGTGTGTACTCTCCGCGGCCACCAGAACCATCGCCCCAGCAGCGCAGCGATCGATGGCGTCATGAAGGACCGGACCACCAGGGTGTCGAAGAGCAGTCCGAGCATGATGGTAGAGCCGATTTGGCCGGCGATGCGCAGGTCGCTGGCGAGCATGGAGCCCATGGTGAAGGCGAACACTAGGCCGGCGGTGGTGACGACGGCACCGGTGCCGCCCATGGAGCGGATGATGCCGGTCTTCAGCCCGGCGTGGATCTCTTCTTGGAACCGTGAGACCAGCAGCAGGTTGTAGTCCGATCCCACGGCCAACATGATCACGATGGCCATCGGGAGCACCAGCCAGTTCAGCGGCATGTGCAGCAGGTGTTGCCAAATCAGTACCGAGATTCCAAAGGAGGAGCCCAGCGATACGGCGACCGTGCCGACGATGACCACGGCGGCGATCAGGCTTCGGGTGATGCCGAGCATGACCATGAAGATCAGGGCGACCGATGCGGTGACCGCGATCATCAGGTCGTACATGGAGCCGTCGTGCATGTCCTTGTAGGTGGCCGCGGTGCCGCCCAGGTACAGGTTGGCGCCCTCCAGGGGCGTTCCCTTCACCGCCTCGCTTGCGGCCTGCATGATGGGGTCGATGTGCGAGATGCCTTCTGGGGTGGCGGGATCGCCCTTGTGGGTGATGATGTACTGCGCGGATTTGCCGTCCGGTGACAAGAACAGCTTCAGACCCCGCTGGAAGTCTGGATTCTCGAATGCCTCGGGCGCCAGGAAGAACGTGTCGTCGTTATGCGAGTCATCGAACGCCTTGCCCATGAAGGTCGAGTTCTTGGACAGGGCGTCCTGCTGGTTGATCAGTCCCGCGAAGGTGCTCACCGCCGCCATCGTGAGCGTTCGCACTGTCTTGAGGGTGACGGTGAGTGGTGGCAGTAGGGCATCCAGCTGCGGCAGGATTACGTCGAGTTTGTCGATGTCGGTGGTGATGTTGCCGATGTCGTCGGTCAGCGCGTCGACGCCGTCGAGGCTGTCGAACAGCGATCGCAGCGACCAGCACATCGGGATATCGAAACAGTGTTTCTCCCAGTAGAAGTAACTGCGGATCGGTCTCCAGAAGTCGTCGAAGTCGGCGATGTGATCGCGCAAGTCGTTGGTGTCGGACTTGATCTGATGGGTTTGGCCATCCAGATCGTGTGTGACACCGGTGAGTTGATGAGTCAGGTCGGCGAGTTGCTCGGTGATATTGATGGTCACTTGTAGCTGGTCGCTGACCTTGGTCAAATTGGCCACAGCGTCGTGCAGGTATTTGAGGTTTTCGGCGGTATTGGCAGCTTGCAAACTGATCTGGAAGGGCACCGAGCTGTGGTCAATGGGTGTGCCCAGTGGTCGCGTGATGTCTTGCACGCGGGCGATACCGGGAATATGGAAGACGTTTTTGGCGACTTTGTCCAGCACGATCATGCCGGCCGGGTCGCGTAGATCGTGGTCGGCTTCGACCATGAGAAGCTCGGGCTCCATGCGGGCTTGCGGGAAGTGCCGATCCGAGGCGTGGTATCCGACGTTGGCCGGGGTGTAGCCGGGGATGTAGTAGCGGTCGTTGTAGTTGGTGGTGTAGGCCGGTAGCGCCAGCAACCCGACGAGGGCTATCGCGGTGGTGGCGGCCAACACCGGGGCGGGCCAGCGCACCACCGCGGTGGCGATGCGGCGCCAGCCCCGCTCGCGGTGGGCTCGCTTGGGGTCGAGCACTCCGAATCGGCTGACCACGGTAACCAACGCCGGGCCTAGTGTGAGTGAGGCCGCCAGCACAACCAGCAGACCAATCGAGCATGGCACGCCGAGGGTCTGGAAGTAGGGAAGCCGGCAGAAACTCAGGCATGCCATCGCCCCGGCCACGGTCAGGCCCGACCCCACTATCACATGCGCAGTGCCCGAGAACATGTTGTAGTAGGCGGCTTCTCGATCCAGGCCTCTGGATCTGCCCTCCTGATATCGGCCCACCCAGAAGATCACGTAATCGGTCGAGGCCGCGATCGCCAACGCGACAAGCAAATTGACCGCAAAAGTGGATAGCCCGATGAGATTGTTGTTGGCCAGCACTGCTATCGCGCCCTTGGAAACCTGCAACTCGATTCCCAACGTCACCAGCATGACCAGGGTGGTAGATATCGACCGGTAGACGACCACCAGCATCACCGCGATCACCACCAGGGTGACGAGGGTGATCTTCTGCACACCCTTGTCGCCGTACTCGCGGCGGTCGGCGGCCAACGGACCCGGACCGGTGACATAGGCCTTAATGCCCGGTGGCGGCGGCACAGAATTCACAATGCTTTGGACCGCGGCGACCGATTCGTTGGCTTCGGTACCACCCTGGTCGCCGCGCAGGTTCAGTTGCACATAGGCGGACTTGGCGTCGGTGCTTTGGGAGCCCGCCGCGGTCAGCGGGTCACCCCAGAAGTTGTTGATGTGCTCGATATGGTGGGTGTCTTGGGAGAGCTTTGTGATCAATGCGTCGTAGAAACGGTGCGCGTCGTCACCAAGTTTGTTCTGACCTTCTAACAACACCATCGCGGTGGTGTCGGAATCGAACTGGTGGAAGTCCTTGCCGATGCGCAGCATAGCGATCGTGGAGGGGGCATCCTTGGCGGTCATCGGCACCGAGTGCGCCGCGCCGACTTTATCCAGCGAGGGTGCGATCACATTGACCAACACGGTCAGCGCGATCCAGCCCACGATGATCGGGATCGCGAACAACCGGATAGCGCGGGTGATCAGCGGGTGTGGGGCAGCCTCGAGCGGCGCGCTGTGGCGGCTGGTCATGCTGACTTCACCAAGCACGAGGTTTGCGCGTGATAGGACTCGGCCGACTCCTGATCGCGCACAACACCATTGATGGTGATACGGCAGCCAATCGAGTCACCGTTGCCCTGGGCGATCACGTTGGCCAGGACCGCGGTCAACGTGGTCACGATTTCGAATGACCATGGCAGCTTCACCGCATCGAGGTGTTGGGGCTGAGCCTGCTCATCCAAATAATTGATATCCGCCACCGTCCCAGGCGCACCGAGAATCTCAAGGAGAACGTGTTTGGGGTTGAATTGGACGATCGCGTCGGCGTTGCCGGTGTCCGGCGTGTACATCCGTGAACCAAACACCCCATGTAGCCGCACAACCGTAAACGCCGCAACGAGGACAACGACCACCATGACCATAGGTATCCATCCACGCTTGACAAGACCAGTCATCGCGCTCCTTCCCTTGGGCAGTGCGTCAGCGCTCGTCGTCGCTGCCGGAGGCGAAGCTTTCGGAGACTTGAGGGTGCCGTCGAACACCGTCAGAAGCAGCACGACGATGCTCACCACGACGAGGAGTCGCCCGACCAGGTGCATGCCGGAGTCGGTGACGTTGTGGCGGAAGATGATTCCGATGACGGTCGACGACGCGATGCAGCCCACATAGCCGAAGGTGCGGAAGAGCCCGGCAGCGGTGCCGACATGCTCCGCCGGAGCCTGGATGTAAAGAGCGGTCTGGTTTCCGACGACGGCGGTTCCCAGTGCGACCGCGAAAAGCAAGGTCACGCCGACAATGGCTGTAACGGGAGTTTCGGCGGTGAGAAGGGCGACCGCGACCGATGCAACGACCAGGCTGATGGCGCCGACAACCAACGGACCGCGGACCAGGTTGCGCGCCGAGACCGGTTGCGCCAACAGCGCGGCGCCGAGGCCCATAGGCAGCAGCAACAGCCCCGCCTCTCGGGGCGAGAGCCCGTGGGCGGCCTCCAGCCACTGGGTGAGCCCATAGAACACGGCGTAGATCGCCAGTAGGGTGAGAGCGTTGCGCACGTAGGTGCGCGTCAGCGCCCGATTGGAGACCAGCAGCCGCATATCGATGAACGGCGTGACCGCCCGCAGTTCCCACAACACGAGCGCAACGCACAATGTGATGGCGGTCCAAAGAGCCATCCATTGTGTACTTGGCAGCGCGAGCAGAAACGTCAGCAGGGCGCTCATCGCGGCCCCGAACAGCACGATGCCGCCGGCGTCGATGCGGCTGGCGATCTCGAACGCCGTACGGCGTTGGAGCCGTTCGTCCTTGGGAACCCACGCCATCGTCAGCAACAGGGCGACGACCGCGGCGGGAATATTGACAAGGAACGCCGAGCGCCAGCCGAAAGCGTCGACCAGCACACCGCCGATGGGTAGGCCCACCGCGACCGTGACTGTCCCCGCGATCGACAGCCCGCCGAGCACCCGGCCGGGCGGCTCGCTGAGCCCCGCCCACATGGCGCGGCGGCGGATGATCACCATCGCCGCGGGATACCCGGCCGAGGTGCCGATCCCGATCAGCACGCGAGCTACGGCCGCTACCGGGATGTCGTGCGCGACACCGCCGATGATCCCGCCGAGGAGCACGAGAAGGATGCCGGCAAACAGCACCCGACGAGGACCGAACTGCTCGGCGACCTTGCCGGCAGCGGGCTGCGCTATCGCGCTGGCCAGATACAGGGCCGATATCAGGATCGCCGTCTGTCCCACTGGCACGTTCAGCGCGTGCGCGATGGGCACCAATGCGGTCGCAATCAGTGAACTGTTGATCGGATTGAGCGTCGCAGCGACATACAGTGGGCTGACGAAGCGCCACGAGAATGCCCCGTCCTGCCGGTCGACGCCGAACGTCGTCGCGCTGCAGGAAGGCTTGGTTCTCGTTCGGAATGTCATCGATCTCCGTTCGCTCTTGGCCGACCGACACCTCGAAAGGACAGAGATTGGAATGCCGTCCACGGTTCGGAGTCCGTGCCGTATCGAGCTCCTCGCCGCCCCCTAGTGTAAACGATATACAGGCAACCTGTACAGCCGCCCTGTATAGTTTGGGTCGATAGATCCAGTCTCGATTTGCATTTCTGCGAGCGGGACCGCGCCAGGCGATAGCGCTGCACCGTCAGAACTTATGTGCCACTGAGGGCTACGGCGCAGGGTCGTGTGGGCACAGCACACACGGCGCGGCAACTCGACGAAGCGATTCGCGGCCGTAGAACGCCCAGATCTGGCTCAGATGCGTAATGACGCCGATTACAATCGGTATGCACCACACAGGCGCTCTGCGCAGGCTGCCTGCGTAAGCACTACCGGCCGCCTGGCAATACTTTTCGACAGGCTTGAGCGAGATGGAGTTCCCATCCATGACAGCACCGCTTCCCCGCGACGTGGCTCGCCACCTTCCTCGCGCGATGATTCGGCTGCGAGCACGGCTGCGCACCGAGTCCGCGCCCGCCAGCATGCGCTGGACGTGGTCGCAACTGACCACACTGGGTCGCATTGCCGGGGAAGGACCCACGACGGTCAGCGCTCTCGCCGCCTCCGAGCACGTACGTCATCAGTCGATGGCCGAGACGGTCGCCGCCTTGCGTCAGGCAGGACTCGTCGCCGCCAGGTCAGACCCCACAGACGGCCGCAAGACACTCGTGTCGGCCACGCCCGCTGGGCGCAAGCTCATCTCGAACATCACTCCCGTACGGGAAGCCTGGCTCGAAGCAGCCATCGAACAGAACCTCACGCCCGCCGAACGCCGGACGCTGCTGAAAGCCGCCGACATCATGGAGCGTCTGGCCGACTGCTGAACACCGGGGCCCGACGTCATTGGCATCGGGGGAGGCCGAGCACGAAGGCGGCTTCGAGAATTAGGTGCTTACCTGCATAGCCGTTTCGGGGTCGCCGCGGCCATACCGAACTCGGTGGACAACCCATCAGCCGGCAGCGTCAGCCAACCTGTCAGGTCGATAGACCTAGCCATTGACCACCGAGCAGGCACGCCAACTCACTCACCACGACCGCAGCGAACACAGTGCACCTCGGGGCCAGCGCCAGCCCGTAGATACGACGACGCAGGCGGCTGAACACCACCTTTACCTCGCGCGCGGTGGCGGCTGCGGATCGGGGACACCGGTCGGGCCATGCCGCCAGGCCAACTGCGCAATCTAAATTGCGCAAGTTAGATTGCGTACATTGTGGCGGACCGACCCTTGGCCTTCGCGGTCGAGCACCACCTGCCTTGAGCGACGCGCCCGTATGTCTGCGTGCTACGTCGGTTAGCTGGGGGCCAACGCCTTCAGCCGGTGGCGAACCTGGAACGCGCTGATGACATCCACGATGCCGATGGCGATCAGCCAGCAGCCGGCGACCAGGGTCAGGATCGCGATCGAATCGAGCGGGGAGATGATCAGCACCCCGCCGCCGATGACGATGATCACACCGGAGAGCACCTGCCAGCCGCGTGCGGGCAGGTGGTCGAAGGACAGCGCCGCGGCGAGCAGGGTCACCCCGCGGAACAGCCAGGCGATGCCGATCCACAGGGCCAAAAGCAGGATGGACTCGAGTTTGTCGCGGAAGCAGAAGAACCCCAGCACCAGCGACACCACGCCGGTGAGGAATGACAACACTCTCATTGCGGCACCGCCGTGCGAGCCGAAAGCGGCCAATACATACCCAACTCCGGATACCACCAAGTAGATGCCGAACAGGACACCCGCCACCACCAGTGACGGGCCCGGCCAGGCCAGCACGATGACACCGAGTGACACGCCCAGGATGCCGATCAGGAGTAGCAATTGCCAAGTGTTACGAGCGAGCTGGTGTAGTGGACCTTCGAAAACGGTCTTTTCGCTGGTTGTCATCTTAAAAAGATAGTTCGCGGCCGACGCGAAGGGATTGTTTCTGGCGACAGAATTAAGCACCTCGCGAAGGGGTCACGAAATGGCGGGCCGAGGCCACGGTTGTAGATGGCTGATTCGCGACCGCTTTGTCGCCGGAAGACAACGATGCGCCAGAAGTTGGTTGGTTCACGACGTCGCTGCGCCGCGCCGGCCTAGCTAAGTTTCTCCTTACGAACGCAACGCAGCGTAGTTGGACAACTAAAAGATCTCGAATCAGCAAGTGTCACAACACAACCAACCGAACCCCTCGCAAAGAAAAGTAGGTAAAGCCATGTTGGTCCCATTCATGATCTTCCTGATGATCCTGTCCCCCGTGCTCATCCCGGCCGCCGTCACCATCGTGAACGTCATGCAGGGCAACCACCGACCGGCCGGTGCCGCGTCTCGCCGCTTCTTCGCCGTTCCGGCCGCCGCCTGACCTCCGTCCAAACCAGTCGGGCCGCACCTAAACGGGTGCGGCCCCGACTGGTTTATGGGGCATCCGGCTGCAGAACCGCGGCGCCGTACCAGTGACAAGCAAGCAACGCCAGTTCGACGTCGAGCCGGTCGCTGCTGATTTCCCGGCCACGGCGCGCAACCGCGCGACCCACCCGATACTTCACCGAATTGAAGTGCAAGTTGAGTTCCTCGGCGGCGACCTTATAGCTGGAGCCGCAACCCAGGAATAACCGCAGCGTCTCACGCAGCCGGCCGTCGTTCTCGTTGTCGGTGGCAAGGGCGCCAAGCACGGAGGCCACCCAATCGCGGGTATCGGCCACGTCGCCACCAAGACGCGCCACCACGGACAGCCCCGGATCGGAGGCGGCGATCACCGTCGGCGTCGAAGAATTGGGCCGCGCGCCGACGATCGCGACGCCGCGGGCTTCCTCCGCCTCCCGGTGTGAGCGGCGAAAGCCATCGACGCCGCCGGCCATCGTGCCAATCGCCACGCTCGGTGAGTTCGGTCGCGCGAGCGTGAACTGGCGAACCTTGACCACAGCATCGGCCATCACCGCGCGATACGGCAGCCACCCCCAGCCGCAGCTTCGATCGGCGGCAACGAAGAGCGGGTTGCCAGCAGCGCCGGCCGCTTCGCCCAGTTCGCGGAGAAACTTTTGCAGCCGGGCAAGCTCGTCGCCTTCGGCGCCCGGGTCCGGGTACCACATCACCAGCGCCAGATGGTGCCACCGAAGTGGGTAACGAATCGACGTGATTGCCGCATCCATATCGATGGTCTTGTTCGCGGTCAGGACCTCGCGCACCCGCAGGCCACGAAGACTGTTCTGGTTCTCTAGCCAGCGTTCACGTTCGTCTTCGTAGACAGCGACGACTTGCTGCGACATCCAGTCGATGTACTCGAACAACGTGGAGGTGATCGCCTCGATCACCTCCACGCGCATGGCTTCCGGGATATCGATGACGCGCAATTCGGCGAAAACGGCTTCATTTATCTGGCGCTGACCGAGCCGATAGGCGCGAACCAGCGCGTTGACGGGCACCCCGCGCTGTGCCAGCCGGCGGGCGTACTCAAGCGCCGCGGTGGGCGCCTCAACCCGCTCGACGGCGATGTCGTAGCGCAACGCGTGCAACACCGTGCCGACGTTGCCCTCAACGCTGGTCCCGAGCATCTCCACCAGCGCCGCGTCGCCGCGCAGTTCGGGGATCTGATCCTCCAGGGATTGGCGAAGCGCCGACGACAGCGCGACCGCCTCGCCACTCAATCGGCTCGCGACCTCGGCGACATAACTGGTTACGTCGACTCCGCTGTCGAGGCCCGATTTCTTCACCTCAATGACGTTAGACGCTGGGTTGTCTTTGAGCGATAACAGCGGCGCGTGGCTTTATCGATTCGCGACTGTTTAATGCAGCGCGTCTTACCTAATGTTGTGCACACTCTCGCCAACGACGGTCAGAAGGAGCGCAGACGCATGGGATTCATCAAGCCCTATCTTCCGGACGTTGATCCGGACACCTTCCTACAGAAGCCGCTCATGGAGCGGATGCGGTTTCTTGCCGCCGATTGGGCCGAAAACGGGTTCGGCTCAGCGAAGATGATCCACACCATGTACATCGCGAAGCTGGTCGTCTTCTTTGCGATCGGCGGCGTTGCGGTCGCGACGTTGACGTCGGGACTGCCCGCCTTCTGGCATGTGTCGCAGTGGTGGAACCAACCCATCGCCTACCAGAAAGTCATCCTTTGGACCGTGCTGCTGGAAGCCATCGGCGTGGCCGGATCCTGGGGGCCGTTGGCCGGCAAGGTCAAGCCGTTCACTGGCGGCATTCTGTTCTGGATCCGACCGGGAACCATCCGGCTGCGGCCGTGGAAGTGGATGCCGTTCACCAACGGAGACCGACGCAACTGGCTCGACATCGGGCTCTACCTGGGACTGCTGTTGAGCTTGACCGCCGCGTTGCTGGAGCCTGGCGCGCACAGCGACTCGCTGTCGAAGGCAATGCCGGCCAATACATCCGGGCTGGTAAGCCCATCCCTGTTGGTCGCGCCCATCGTGCTGCTGGTGCTGATCGGCCTGCGGGACAAGACCATCTTCCTGGCCGCCCGCGGCGAGCAGTACCTGCCGGTCTTGGTGATTCTCGCCGCTCTGCCATTCGTGAACATGATCATCGCGCTGAAGTTCGTCATTGTGGTGGTGTGGGTCGGCGCCGGCTTCTCGAAGTTCGGTAAGCACTTCGCCAACGTCATTCCGCCGATGGTGAGCAACACGATATTCGCGCCCAAATGGGTGAAGCGGGCGCATTACCGCGAGTTCCCGCGCGACATGCGGCCGTCGCGGCTGGCCGACTTCATGGCGCACGTCAACGGCACCACTGTTGAGATCGCGGCCCCGCTGGTGCTGTTCTTCTCCACCAACAAATGGCTGACGCTGGCCGCGGTGGTGTTGATGGTCGGCTTCCACCTGTTCATCATTTCGACGTTCCCGCTGGCGGTACCGCTGGAATGGAACGTGGTTTTCGCCTACACGACCATCTTCCTGTTCCTCGGCTTCCCGAACTGGAATGGATACGCCCCGTGGAACATGTCGCCGCCGTGGCTGGCGTTCGTCATCGCGGCCGCGCTGCTGTTCTATCCGGTGCTGGGAAATCTGCGGCCAGACAAGGTGTCGTTCCTGGCCTCGATGCGGCAGTACGCGGGCAACTGGGCCTCGGCGGTGTGGACGTTCGCGCCCGGTGCTGAGCAGAAGCTCAATAGGGTGAAGCGCTCCGCGTCAAACCAGATCGATCAGTTCGTCGCCGCCGGCTACGAACCCGAGTGGGCGGAGATCACCCTGCAGAAGACGACCGCATGGCGAAGCATGCACAGCCAGGCCCGCGGCCTGTACTCGTTGCTGCTGACCCACTTACCCGACCTTGACGTCCGTACCGTGCGGGAGGGCGAGTTCGTGTGCAACTCGTTGATCGGGTTCAACTTCGGCGACGGGCACCTGCACGATGCCGACATGATCCAGGCCGTACAGCGCGAAGCCGCCTTCGAGCCCGGCGAGTGCGTGATCGCCTGGGTGGAGTCGGAGGCCTTCGGCAGCGGTGTGCAGCATTACCAGCTGATCGACGCCGCCCTCGGGGTGGTCGAGCGGGGCACCTGGAAGGTGGCCGACGCGGTGGCCGAGCAGCCCTGGCTCCCCAACGGTCCGATCCCGACCAGCGTGGAATGGTCCCTGAGCGGCAGCAACCCGGCTGTCCGCAAAGACCAGGAACACGGTCACGGAGCGTTGGCGTGAGTACCGCAGTGGTGGTGGGCGGCGGCCCCAACGGGCTCGCCGCCGCCATAGCCTTGGCCGCCGAGGGCGTTTCGGTCACCGTACTCGAGGCGGCCGACGAGGTCGGCGGAGGCGCCCGCAGCAGCGAGGCCATCCTTCCCGGCCTCTTGCACGACCACTGCTCAGCGATCCATCCCATGGCCGTCGGCTCACCGTTCATCAGCAAATTCAACCTGGCCCGCTACGGCCTCACATGGCTCTGGCCGGAAGTCGACTGTGTCCACCCGCTCGACGGCGGCAGCGCCGGCGTGCTGCACCGCTCGGTGGAGCAGACCGCGGCCGGCCTCGGCCGCGACGGGTCTCGGTGGCAGCACGCGTTCGGCTACTCGGCGTCGCGATTCGACGCGCTCAACGAGGACATCATGGGCCCGCTGCTGCGGATCCCGCACCACCCGCTGATGCTGGCCCGGTTCGGCGCACCCACCGTGCTTCCGGCGTCTACGTTCGCGCACGTGTTCCGCACCCAGGAGGGCCGTGCCCTGTTCGGAGGCATTGCGGCCCACGCATTCCGGCCGCTGCACTACCCGATGACCTCGGCGATCGGGATGGGCATCATCTCGGCCGGGCATCGGCACGGCTGGGTGGTGGCCGAAGGCGGATCGCGGTCGATCACCGACGCGATGGTTGCGCTGCTGACCCACCTGGGCGCCAAGATCGAGACGGGAGTCCAGATCGAGCAGGCCTCGCAGCTGCCACCGGCAGATGTCACGATGTTCGATCTGGCGCCAGGCGCGGTAGCCGGGATCCTCGGCGATCGTCTGCCGCGCCGAATTTCGCGCGCCTTCACCAAGTTCCGGCGCGGTCCGGGCGCATTCAAGGTCGACTTCGCCGTCGACGGCGGCGTGCCGTGGACGAACCCGGACGCGCGTCGGGCGGGCACGGTGCACGCGGTCGGTAACTATCGCGAACTGGCCGCCACCGAGCGGGATATCCACGCCGGACGCATGCCTGAGCGGCCGTTCGTGTTGGTCGGGCAGCAATATCTGGCAGATCCGCAGCGATCGGTCGGCGACGTGCACCCAGTGTGGACGTATGCCCATGTGCCCAACGGCTTTTCGGGTGACGCAACCGCGGCGATCATTGCTCAGATCGAGCGGTTCGCGCCCGGCTTCCGGGATCGGATCGTCGGGACGTCCGTCCGGACCACCACCGAATTCGCTTCTTACAACCCCAACTACGTCGGCGGCGACATCATGACCGGCGCCAAGGACATCCGTCAGCTGACCTTTGGGCCGCGAATCACGCTGTCGCCGTATCGCATTGGGGTGCCCGGTATGTACATCTGCTCGGCGGCCACTCCCCCCGGTCCGGGCGCCCACGGCATGTGCGGCGCCAATGCCGCCCAACTCGCGCTCGGCTACCTCAATAGCGGTAAAAGCCCTCGCCGGTCTTGATGCCGAGCTTGCCGGCATCAACGTAGGACTGCAATAAGTCCCGCGGGCCCTTGGATAGCTGCGGGAACTCGTCGAGGTAGTGGTTCTCGATGTCCAGAGCGACGTCGAGGCCGACCAGATCCATCAACTGAAACGGTCCGGCCGGCGCACCCAAGTTGAGCTTGTACATCCCGTCGACGTCTTCTGGACGGGCCACCCCCTCGGCGACTACCGCCAGCGACTCACGCTTGATCGCTGCCCAGACCCGATTGAAGATGAAGCCGGTGCACTCCTTACGCGCCTCGAACGGGTAGACGCCGAACTCGGGCAGCACGGTCAGCAGGGTGTCGAGCAGGCCGCGGTCGGTCTCGCCGTCCGACATCAGGTCGATGGCATTGACCTCCGGCGGCATGTAGAAGTGGGTGTTGCACAAACGCGTCTTGTCGCGCACCTGCTCGGCCATCAGACGCGAGGGATACGACGACGAGTTGGTCGCGAAGATGGTGTCGGGCGGGGCCGACTTGTCGATGTCGCCCCACAGCGGAATCTTGATCTCGAGCTTTTCGGGAGCCGACTCCACAGCCAGCCACGCGCCGTCCAGCGCCTCGGCGAGAGATGTCGTGGTGGTCGCGACGCCGGGCTCACCGAAGCCGCGATTCTCGATGACTCTCGGAAGGGTTTCGGCCACATACTGTTTCGCGGCTGCCAGCTGTTCGTCGCGGCGGGCATAGATTCGCACTGTTCCGCCACGGCTGGCGAACATCAGCGCGACACGCCGCCCAAGCGTCCCCGCGCCGATCACCGCGACCGGCCGGTTCCGGATGTCATCGAATGTGTACGTATACGAGGCATTCACACACGCATGCTAATTCCGGAGTTGCGCACCCGGAACCGTCGCTGACGGACAAAGTTGTGCGGACCGTTGTCCGCAGCCGACAACTAGAGCAGCGTGGCTTGTTCGGGCTGCGGTTCGGCCGGCTCGAGCAGCTCTGGCCCGTTGTTGCGGATGCTGTTGACCAGGGTCGAGATCTCCCGCATTTCGATGCCGTCGACGCTCGGCGGGGCGGCCAGGAAGTCGAGGTCGGGCGGAGCGTCGGGGTCCAGCCAGCGATCCCAGTCACGCTCGGGCACGATCAACGGCATCCGGTCGTGGATCTCAGCGAGCCCGCCGACGGCATCGGTGGTGATGATGGTGCAACTCAGCAGCGGCGTCGCGTCCTTCGCGGGCTTCCACACTGACCACAGCCCGGCCATGAACAGCATCTCGCCGTCGGCGCGGTGTAGGAAGAACGGCGTCTTGCGGGCTTTCTTACCGGAGTCGGTATCGCCATTGGCGCGCCATTCGTAGTAGCCGTCCATCGGGATCAGGCAGCGTTTGGATTTGGCACTCGCGCGAAACGCCGGCGATGTGGTGACCTTCTCGGCCCTGGCGTTGATCAGCAGCGGACCCTTGGACTCCGGCGCACCGTCGGACCCTGCCTTGGCCCACGGCGGTATCAACCCCCAGCGCATGGACCGGACTCGCCTGGTGGGTTCGTCGTCGGGTTCGGCGTGGCGCCGGACCACGGTGGTGATGGTCGTGGTGGGCGCCACGTTGTAGTTCGGGCCCGTCGACTCCGCCGCACGGGCCTCGTTGATCGCCTCGATCTTTTCGGTCAGCACCGTCGTCGGGCGCGCTTCGTTGATCGCTTCGATCTTTTCGGCCAGCACCGCCGGGTCGGTCGTCACCGCGAATCGTCCGCACATATCTCCATGGTGCCAGCCGAGCTCGGATCGGCCGGCGAGTTATCGCTCCTGATCGGGTGGGTCGGGGTCTCCGCGCAGGAGTTCGTCGGGGTGGTGGGCGTGGTTGATTTCGGGTGGGCCGGTGCCGTCGGTCCAGCCCAGTCGGCCGTTGTCGGTGACCTGAGTGTGCAGCTGGCGGCGGGTGGCCATGGTGTGGTCGCCTCCGCAGCCGAAGAACAGTTCGTCGGCGTTGATGCGGCCGCCGCGCGCCCAGTCATTCGCATGGTGCACTTCGCAGCGATAGCCCGGTACCAGGCAGTGGGGCCGGGTGCAGCCCCGGTCGCGGGCATAGCAGATCAACCGTTGGTCGGCGGTGGCGATGCGTTTCTGGCGGCCCAGATACAGCGGGCGTTCGGTGTGGTTGTCGAACACTGCCAGGTAGTGAATCGCGGTTGAGGCCATGGCGATCAGGTCCCGCATCGGCAGCCGGGAGCCACCGCCTGTGCGCGCGGGCGCCGGCATCGGAATTGAGGAGTCGACGGCGGCGTGGGCACCCTGGTCGAGTTCGGCCAGGGTGGTGGTGATGACCACGATTACCGGGTGACCGCGATGCACGCCGAGCCCGCCGGATGCGATCGCGGTGCGCAAACCGAGTTTGAGTGCGTCGTGGCAGCGCTGGCCCGGGGTGCGGTCGTCGCGTGCCTCAAGGTCGGAGCTGTTGGGGCCGGCGTCGGGTTGGTGGCGGCCGGGGCGAACCGCAGCATCAATGGCTTCGAAGTAGGCGCGGGTCTCGGGGTCGAGCAACCCGGTCAGCCGTGACATCCCGTCGGCGCCTTGCGAACCCAGGTGCAGGCCGCGGCGCCGGGCGCGGTCCTCGTCGCTGAAAAGGCCGTCGGGGTTGAGGTAGTCGGCGATGCGTTGACCCAGTTTGACCACGATGCCGGAATCGACGGCGCCGGCGTGACCGACCAACGTGCGCTCAGCCGCCGCTATGTCGGCGGGCGAAACGCAGGCCGGCAGTACATCCACCGCGCGGCATATCGCCTTGATGTGGTCGTCACCGACGGTGCCAGCCGCCACCGCGGCGGCCGACTCGGCCAACTCAGGGGCCACCGCCGGACCGGTCAGCGACCGGCGCGGGCGGATCCGGACGGCCAGTTTGAACCGGCGGGTGATCTCCTGCGGCGTGATCCGCAGTCGCTGCCACAGCGCAGATCGAACCACCGCGATAGCCCCTGCTTCGTCCGGTGGGTCGGCGATCTCGCCGAAGAACCGGTACATCAACCCGCGGTTGGCGCGTTCCTGGGTCTCCAACCGCTCAGCCACATCGACGCGGAACGCGTTGCCCACCAGACCCGACGACGTCTCCCGCAGTACGTCGTGGGCAGCATCAATCGCATCCAAAGCAGTCAGGATCTGTTCCCGTGCCTGCTCGGCGCTGATTGCTGAACCCATACCTCCACGCTAGAAAGCAGCCCGACAAACCTGTCATGAGTCCACGGCGCGAACCTCAACCTGTGGATCAACTTCCAACTGTGGATAGCTCGGTATCGACAAGATTCGGTCCGAGACAACGACACGGGTGCCGACCGGGCAGGATGGAGCACGTGAATACCTGGCCCGCCCCCTCTACCTCGCGGCCGGTACACGCGACGGTGACGGTGCCCGGCTCGAAATCCCAGACCAACCGCGCATTGGTGCTCGCGGCGCTGGCCGCGGCCACCGGCGGCGTCTCGACCATCAGCGGCGCCCTGCGCAGCCGCGACACCGACCTGATGATCGGTGCACTCGAAGCGCTGGGCCTGGGGGTCGACGGACCGGCCGACGAGCTCGCGGTCAGCGGCACGATCGCCCCGCCGCCCGATGCCCGCATCGACTGCGGCCTGGCCGGCACGGTGTTGCGTTTCGTCCCGCCGCTGGCGGCAATAGGTCTCGGCCCTGGAAGGTTTGTCACGTTCGACGGCGACGAGCAAGCCCGGGTCCGCCCGATCGCGCCGTTGTTGAATGCGCTGCGCGGTCTGGGCGTCGACGTGGACGGCGACGGTCTGCCGTTCCGGGTACGCGGCGCCGGATCGGTCGCCGGCGGGGCGGTGGAGATCGACGCCTCGGCGTCGTCGCAATTCGTCTCCGGGCTGCTGCTGGCCGGAGCATCGTTCACCGACGGCCTGACGGTGCAGCACGTCGGCCAGGCGCTGCCGTCGGCGCCGCATATCGCGATGACGGTCGCCATGCTTCGCCAAGCCGGCGTCGAGGTCGACGACACGACCCCGAACCGCTGGCACGTTCGGCCGGGCTCCGTCGCGGCGCGGCACTGGCATATCGAGCCAGACCTGTCGAATGCCGTCCCGTTCATCGCCGCGGCCGTGGTCAGCGCGGGCACACTTCGCATCACCGGTTGGCCGGCGGTCAGCATCCAACCCGCCGACGCGATCCTGAGTATCCTGCGGCAATTGAATTGCGTTGTGAAACAGGATGATTCGTTCCTGGAAGTCCGGGGGCCACAGTCCTATCCGGGTTTTGATGTCAACCTGCGCGACGTCGGCGAGCTCACCCCGTCGGTGGCAGTGCTCGCGGCGCTGGCCGCCCCGGGTTCTGTCTCCAGGCTGTCCGGCGTCGCCCACCTGCGCGGCCACGAGACCGACCGGCTGGCCGCGTTGAGCACCGAAATCAACCGGCTGGGCGGCGACTGCCGCGAAACCGCCGACGGGCTGGAGATCAGCGCGACGCCGCTACGGCCGGGCACCTGGCAGTCCTATGCCGACCACCGGATGGCGACGGCCGGCGCGATCGTCGGATTGCGGGTGGCCGGCGTCGAGGTCGACGACATCGAGACCACCGCCAAGACGTTGCCGGATTTCCCGCGAATGTGGGCCGACATGCTGCGGGAGTCCAGCGGTTGAGGCCGGGCGATTACGACGAGTCCGACGTCAAGATCCGCTCGGGGAAAGGTTCCCGTCCGCGGACCAAAACGCGACCCGAGCACGCCGACGCGAAGCCGGCGATGGTGGTCAGCGTCGACCGCGGCCGCTGGGGATGTGCGCTCGACGGTGACGCCGAGCGAAGGGTCACCGCGATGCGGGCGCGGGAACTGGGCCGCACACCGATCGTCGTCGGGGACGAGGTCGACGTGGTCGGCGACCTGTCCGGGCGTCCGGATACGTTGGCCCGCATCGTCCGTCGGGGTGAGCGGCGAACGGTGTTGCGGCGCACCGCCGATGACACCGACCCGACCGAGCGGGTGGTGGTCGCCAACGCCGACCAGCTACTGATCGTGGTGGCGCTGGCCGATCCCCCGCCACGCAGCGGGCTGGTTGACCGGACGCTGATCGCGGCCTATGCCGGCGGACTGGTCCCCATCCTGTGCCTGACCAAGACCGATCTCGCTCCCGCCGAGCCGTTCGCCGAGCAGTTCGCTGAGCTCGATCTCACAGTGATCATCGCGGGTCGTGACGATCCGCTGGGTGCGGTAAGGCACCTGCTTGCCGGCAAAATCACCGTGCTACTGGGCCATTCCGGCGTCGGCAAGTCGACGTTGGTGAATCGCCTTGTCCCCGAAGCACATCGAGCGGTCGGCGAAGTGACCGACATCGGCCGGGGGCGGCACACCTCGACGCAATCGGTGGCGCTGCCGCTCGATCACGACAGCTGGGTGATCGACACGCCCGGCATCCGCTCGTTCGGGCTGGCCCACATCAAGCCCGACGACGTGATACAGGCGTTCTCCGATCTGGCCGACGCGATCGAAGACTGTCCGCGCGGCTGCGGACACATGGGCCCACCCGCCGATCCTGAATGCGCGCTTGACGCCCTCACCGGGCCCGCAACCCGCCGGGTCGCCGCGGCGCGGCGACTGCTGGCCGCGATGGGCGAGGGCTGAGCCGTCAGCCTTCGGCCTGCGACCGCACCCACTCGAGGTTGGCCTGCATGTTCTTCTGCCATTCGGCCAGCCGGTTAGAGACGATCCTGGCTTCCTTGTCGGGCATCGCCATGATCGCCGGCGTCAGCCCGGACGGTCCCGGGCCCATCCGGCCCCACTGCCGGACCAGGACGCCATCGCTAGTCGGCTCAACCTCGAACGCCCACGTCGCACTGGTTCCCTCAGGTCCGACAACGTTGTACACCCAACGGCGTTGGTCCTCGACTTCGACGACTTCGCACACCGTCGACCATTCCCCGAATGCGTCGTGCTTGCTGCGGCCGTGAAAATGCGCGCCGACTTCAACGGCGGTGGCGCCATCGAGCCAATCGACGCCTTGCAGTTCCGTTGAGCAGTGCACCGGCAGGCTGATGTCGGTGACGAGCGCCCAGGCCGTTGGGACATCACATCGAACCCGCTGAGTCGCTTCGACTGTGGGTAGGTCGCGATAGCGCATGGTCCGCCCTTCTCCGTGCCCGCCGGCGTCGATGTCGGCCTCTGTAGCATGCCAGCCATGAAGGTCGGCGCAATGATCGAACCCCGGTTACCTGGCGCCACCGAATTCGCGGTGGCCGCCGAGCGGATCGGCGTCGACTCGTTGTGGATCCCCGAGGTCTGGGGTTACGACGCGCTGACTGGCCTGGCCTACCTGGCCGCCAAGACATCGTCGGTGCGGCTCGGAACGTTTGTCGTGCAACTGGGTTCGCGCAGCCCCGCGCTGCTGGCCACGTCGGCTTTGAGCCTCGAAGAGCTGTCGGCAGGTCGCTTCATCCTCGGGATCGGCACGTCGGGCCCACGCGTCATGGAGGGCTGGCACGGCGTGCGCTTTCGCAAGCCGGTGCAGACCACTCGGGAGACCATCGAGATAATCCGCACGGTCAGCCGCGGCGATCGGCTCGAGCACGCCGGCGACGTCTACCCGTTGCCGTTGCCGGACAGTCGCGGCACCGCGCTGCGGCCACTGGTGCGGCCCGCCCATGTCCCGGTCTACGTGGCGTCGATGGGTCCGCAGAACTTGCGGCTGACCGGCGAAGCGGCCGACGGCTGGCTGGGCAACGCGTTCATTCCCGAGGCCGCCGAAGTGCTCCTGGGTCCGCTGCGCGAGGGCGCACAGCGCGCCGGCCGCACCCTTGATCAGCTGGACCTGGTCGCACCCGTCGCCGTCGAGTTCCACGACGACCAGGCCTCCACCGACGCGGCCGCACGCCGCCACGCCGACGGGTACGCGTTCACGATCGGCGCGATGGGCTCGGGTGGTTCAGGCGGGCAGAACTTCTACAACGATGCTTTCACCCGACTGGGTTACGGCGACGAAGTCAGCACGGTCGCCGAATTATGGCAGGCCGGCAAGCACGAAGAGGCCCGCAGCGCGGTACCGTTGGATCTGGGCCGGCTGACGAATCTGCTTGGTACCGAAGATATTATCGCCGATCGGGTGAGCCGCTACCGGGGGGCCGGCATCACCACGCTGTTGGCAAAACTCGAGGGTGACCACGAGCAGCAGTTAGCGACGTTGCAGCGGCTGGTCGCCATCGCCCAGGCTGTCTGAGCGCGCCGGATCACCAACGCATCATCGGCAAGGGGCGCAGCGGATGGCGTACGGCGTACCCGGTCAGACCCTTGGCGAGGAAGACGTGGAATCCGCTGTACGGCAACTGCGCGACGGCGGCCCGGACGGCCGATCGCCCGATTCGGTTGTGCAGCAGGCCATGGCTGACGTCGACGAGGTCGGCTTTGCGAAACGTCTCGGTGACGTGGTCATCGACTGGCCGCAGCCGGTGGTGTTCGGTGATCAAGGCGCGCAGTTGATCGATGTCGGCGACACCGAACTCGTCGGCATACGCCGCCGCGAGGTCGGCCGACGGCTTCAGATAGTCCAAGGTGCCGGCGGTCCAGATGCCCAGATCGTGCGTCGCCCAGGCCAGTGCCGCGACGTCGGGGATCGAAAAGCCAAGCAGCAGCTGGTGATAGGTGATGCAGCGGTATACGTGGTTGCGGTAACCAGACAGGTCATCGCGTAACGCATCGCGATGCCGATCCAGCACGGCATCGACGATCGGATGCGCTGTGACGACCTCCACCGCGCCAAGCTTAGGCGGCCAGGTCGTCCTGTCCGGCCGATTGCTCGTTCCCGCCGTTGCGCTTGGCCCGCTTGTCGCGGCGCCAGGCCCGTACGGTGGCGATCGCGGTCTTCAGGCCGCGGCGACGTCCGGTCGCCGGATCGGCGCCGGCGAAACCCGGCTCCAGCGCGGCGAACATCGACTCGCTGCGCGTCTCCGGCGCATTGTCGGCGGTGGCGCGCAGGTACTTGTCCGGCAGTGACAGCTTAGCGATGGTCCGCCAGGTCTTGCCGTACTGCACCAGGAAAGGCCCTGTGGTGTAAGGCAAGTCGTACTTGTCGCAGAGTTCGCGCACCCGAACAGAGATCTCGGCATACCGGTTGCTGGGCAGATCCGGGAACAGGTGGTGTTCGATCTGGTGGCACAGGTTGCCGCTCATGAACCGCATCGCCGGGCCGGCGTTGAAGTTGGCACTACCCAGCATCTGTCGCAGATACCACTGCCCCTTCGACTCACCGACCATGTCGGTCTTGGTGAATTTCTCAGCGCCGTCGGGGAAATGGCCGCAGAAGATCACCGCGTTGGCCCACACGTTGCGGATCACATTGGCTATCGCATTCGCCTTCAGCGTCGACGTGTAGCTCGCGCCGGGTGACAGCGACGTCAACGCCGGGAACGCGACATAATCCTTGAATACCTGGCGACCGGCCTTGGCCAGGAACTCTTCGACCCGCTCGCGAGCGTCATCGTTGTCCATCCGCCGCATGACGATCTTGCCCATCTCCACATGCTGTAGGCCCACGCCCCACTCGAAGCCCAACGCAAGCATCGCGTTGTACAGCAGGTTGAACAGGTTGAAGCGTTTCCAGGGGTGGTCGCGGGTCACGCGCAGCAGCCCGTAGCCGACGTCGTCGTCCATGCCGAGAATGTTGGTGTATTTGTGGTGCACGAAGTTGTGCGTGTAGCGCCAGTGCTTGGACGACCCGCTCATGTCCCACTCCCACGACGAGGAGTGGATCTCGGGATCGTTCATCCAGTCCCACTGGCCGTGCATGACGTTGTGGCCGATTTCCATGTTCTCGACGATCTTGGCCACGCCAAGGGACACGGTCCCCGCCCACCAGCCTGACCGGCGCGAGCTGAAAGCCAGCAACAGTCGACCCGCGACCTCCAGTGCACGCTGCGCAGCGATGGTGCGGTGAATGTAGCGGGCATCGCGCTCGCCACGGGAGTCTTCGACGTCCCGGCGGATGGCATCCAGCTCGATGCCCAGGTTTTCGATGTCGGCGTCCGTCAGATGTGCGAAGACATCGAGGTCGGTGATCGCCATCGCGTTATTGCCTTCCAGAAGACTGCAGTTCTTGACCTACGCTATCGTAACCTACGAAACCGTAGGTTACCACCGGGTAACTCTTAAACGTCAAGTGTGCAATCGCCTGACGCAGCGGAAATGCAGGTTTGCACCCGAGTCCCCGGCTCACGCTCCGCGCCGTTTCGGAGGTCGCGTACGTGGCCTTCCACCAGAGTAACCACGCACGACTGGCAGATACCCATCCGGCAGCCGAACGGCATCTGCACGCCCAGTTGCTCACCGGCATCCATCAGCGACGTCGCCGCGTCGGCTGAGGTACTTTTTCCGCTCTTGGCGAACGTGACCGTCCCACCTTCTCCGGCCGGCGCAGCGCGCGACACCGCGAAGCGCTCGAGGTGCAGGCAGTCGGTGATGTCGGCCGCCGACCACGCTTTCTCAGCCGCGTCGAGCATGGCTTCGGGCCCACACGCCCACGTCTGCCGATCGCGCCAATCCGGTACCTCGGTCTCGAGCTGGGAAAGATCCAGCCGCCCCTGATCGCGCGTCGCGCGCAACCGCAGTCGGTATCCCGGATGGTCGCGGACCAGCTGCTCGAGCTCCGCATCGAACATCACGTCGGCCGCGGTGGGCGCGGAATGCAGATGGATCACGTCGGTGATCTGATCGCGGCGGACCAGCGTGCGCAGCATCGACATCACCGGCGTGATGCCCGAGCCGGCGGTAACGAACAACATGGCCGGCGGCGCCGGATCGGGCAGCACGAAATTGCCCTGTGGCGCGGCCAGCCGCACGATCGTCCCTGGCTTCACCCCATCCACCAGATGAGCGGACAGGAACCCTTCCGGCATTGCTTTCACGGTGATGGTCATCGTGCGTGCACTCCGGTGCGGACTGGACGTCAACGAGTACGACCGCCACCGCCACCGGCCCTCGATCAGCAGCCCGATGCCGATGTACTGGCCTGGCTGGTAATCGAGGCTGAAGCCCCAGCCCGGCTTGATAACCAGCGTCGCGGAATCGTGCGTCTCGCGCCGTACGTCAAGGACACGCCCGCGCAGTTCCCGCGCCGACCACAGCGGATTGGCGAGGCGCAGATAGTCATCGGGCAACAGGGGCGTGGTGATGCGTCGAGCAAGGGTGCGCAACGCATGCCAGCCGGGGTGGGTCTCCACTCCGGCCAGCGTAATGGGCTTGGTCTCGATGACGTCGCCGGCGGGTCGCGATATTTTTCTGTCCATTGAGGAAACTCCTGGCTCTCGCTCGAACAGAACCTACGGTACCGTAACTTACGGCACCGTAGCTAGGGTTAGAGCAGCTCAAGCAGGAACGGCAGCTCTTGGACCGCGTACCAACACAGGTCGTGATCCTGTGCATCACCAACGGTCAGCTCGGCGTCCTCGTCACCGAGATCGGCCGCATCGACAACCGCGACCGCGGCTTTGACCTGCGCTTCCGCGGCGGCGTTGTCGACGAACGCCGCGACGACATCGTCGCTGGTCACCGGCGCACCGATCCGCACGACGGCGTCGTCGAGATCAGGGCGCAGTGTGACATCGCCGACATCGGCCACCAGCACCGCGCGTCGCGGCGGTAAGTCGTCCCCCGATTGCCCAGAATCCTCCGCGGCGCCGGCCAGCAGTCGCAGCGAGGCCAGCGCGGCCTCACGCAACGCCACTTCACCCAGCTCGTCGTCGTCGCCCTCGGCGTAGGCCTCCCGCAGCTTGGGCGTCACCGCGAAGGCGGTGCCGCTGACCGGCCGCAGCGAGCCGTCGGTGACAAGCTGTTGGAGCATCGACAGTGTCGCCGGGATGTAAATGCGCATCGGTGAGCGGTTATCCAGCTTTCTCCGTGGGAGCCATCAACGTTGCCACATGATCGACCACGTAGGTCGACAACTCGCGCGGCGGCCGCTGATAGTTGCCGCTGACCTCGCGATGTGAGGGAAGTTTGACTTTCGGCCGCTCCACTTCGCGATAGTCGATGGTGGACAACAAATGCGCCATCATGTTCAGCCGGGCGTGTTTCTTGATATCCGACTCGACGACAAACCACGGACTGCCGGGTGTGTCGGTGTGCACCATCATCTCGTCTTTGGCCCGCGAATAGTCTTCCCACCGATTCAGCGACTCCACGTCCATCGGGCTCAATTTCCATTGCCGGACAGGGTCATTCAGGCGGCCTTTGAAGCGACGCAACTGTTCGTCATCAGACACCGAAAACCAGTACTTGCGCAGCAGTATCCCTTCTTCGATCAGCATCTGCTCGAAGATCGGGGTCTGCCGCAAGAACAGCGCGTGCTCTTGCGGCGTGCAGAATCCCATGACTTTCTCGACTCCGGCCCGGTTGTACCAGGATCGGTCGAAGAGGACGATCTCACCCTTGGCGGGCAACTGCGCGATATAGCGCTGGTAATACCACTGTCCGCGTTCACGATCATTCGGGGCGGGCAACGCCTCAATCCGCGCGATGCGGGGGTTGAGGTATTCGGTGATCCGCTTGATCGTCCCGCCTTTGCCCGCCCCGTCGCGGCCTTCGAAGATCACCACGACTCGCGCCCCGGAGAATTTCACCCACTCTTGCAGTTTGACGAATTCCGTTTGCAGACGGAATATTTCAGCCTCGTAGAGGTCGTTGGGAATCTTGGCCGGCGAGGTCTTCTGACCTTTCGCGCCCGGCTTTTTGGCTTGCTTCGTTTTGGCTGAGGACTCTTTTGCCGATCCGTTGTTGCTCATGCTGTTGAATCGTAAGGCCCTGAGCTGCTTCTTTCTCGGCGAAGAGCGTCCTACTGCGCGGCTTCCAGCAGTTCATCGAGCGATTCGGTCAGTAACACCGGTAGTACGTCGACGTCGCTCATCGCGTCCCGATCGGCGTTGATGCCGAAATACAACATGCCGTTGTAAGACGTCACGCCGATGGCCAGCACTTGGTTGTTCAACAGCGGCGGTACGGCGTAGGTCTCCAACAACTTCGCACCAGCGACATACATTTGCGACTGGGCGCCCGGCGCATTGGTGATCAACAGATTGAACAAGCGCGGCGACAAGCCGGTGGCGACTCGAATTCCCATGGCGTGCAAGGTCGGCGGCGCAAAACCCGACAGCGTAATGATGGTGCGGGCATCGACCAGGCTGCCCGCCGTCGGATTGGATTCGGTGTCGTGGGCGATCTGCGACAGCCGCACCACTGCGTTGCCCTCCCCGACCGGCAGGTCGACCAGAAACGGCGCTACCTGGCTGATCGCCTGCCGCCGGCTCGACGAGTCGAATGTTTCGTCGACGTAGACCGGCAACGGCGCCATCGCCCGCACTGTCGCGGCCGGCGCGGCCGACTCGCCGCGGGACAACAGCCAGTTGCGCAGCGCCCCAGTGATCACCGCCAGCACCACATCGTTGACGTCGCAGTTGTAACGCGACCGAATGGCCCGGTAGTCCTCAAGTTGGCCGCGGGCGACCGTCAGCCTTCGGTTGCGCGACACCGTGGTGTTGAGCGGGCTGCGGGGGGCGTTGCCGCGCGCCAACGTCCGGGCGACGTCGAACATCCGCCGGCCCGCGTCCACCAGCTGTCCGGAGTTGGTCAACAGATCGGTGACCCCGCTGCGGACGGCGTTCAGCTGCGCCTGCGGGCGGGTGGCCCAGTCACCGATCGCGCGCAGCACCAGCTCCACGTTGCCCGGCTCGCGAGCCGGCACCCAGATGTCTTCGGCGAACGGCGGCGGACGACGGTTCCGATCGGCGATGACGTGGCTGATCTCGACCGCGCCCATGCCGTTGATCAATGCCTGATGCGACTTGGTGTACAGGGCAACGCGGTTATTGGCCAAGCCCTCCACCAGGTACATCTCCCAGAGCGGGCGCGACTTGTCCAGCGGGCGGGCGGCAAGCCGGCCGATCAACTCGTGGAGCTGCTCGTCGCTGCCCGGCGACGGGAGCGCAGAGCGCCGGACGTGGTAGGTGATGTCGAAATCGCGGTCGTCGACCCAGACCGGCCGGGCCAGCCGCATCGTCACTTCGCGGACCTTCTGCCGGTACCGCGGCACCTTCGGCAGCTGGCGCTCGACGGTGGCCAGCAACGTCTCGTAGCTCAACCCGGCCCGTGGCTGACGCAGAATCGACAGCGAGCCCACGTAGAGCGGCGTCGCCGAATTCTCCAGCTGGTAGAAGGAGGCGTCCGAAGCGGACAACCGGGTCACGTCGCCTCTCCCCTTTACGAACCTTGCGAATTGGTCCAGCGACCAATATGCCGCAAACGGTAATGGTCCCCAGGGACCCGGCGCAGCGCGGGTACGCGGATGCGGCGATTGTGCAATGATCGTCACACTCGTCTGCCACTCTCCAGCAGGCCAGCTTTTCGGCCCCTTCGGAATTCGCGGGAGAGTGCAGTGTCGACCAGTTCATCCCCATCGGAGCAGACGACGTTTGCGGTCACCCATGTCGTCGATTGCGAGCCTCCGGCCCGTGACGTCCGGCAGTGCCGATCACCCTCATCGACCGCGCTGCGACGGCGCAATGCACCTGTGCCGCAACGGCATTCGAGTCAACATCCGGCGCAACCCGCGCCAGCGATGTCGGCGTCGATGCGCCGGGCAGCACGCTTCGCCGACGCCGCGCTGCGCCGAGTGCTGGAAGTGATCGACCGCCGCCGCTCGATCTCCCAGCTGAACGGCCTGCTCGCCGCCGGACTCGTCGACTCGGTGCTGTCGGCCAATCGACTGGCCGGTGCCGATGGCGGGGTGGCGGTGTTGCGCCGGGTGCGACTGCAGGCGGTGGGCAGCCCGGACGGGTTCGCCGCGGCCGAGGTGTTCGGCGGCTACAGCCGTGGGCGCCGCGTGCACGCCATCGCCTGCCGTATCGAGCTGATGGGCTCAGGACGCTGGCAGGTGGTCGCGCTGCACATCGGTTAGGCGCCCCCGCGGGCACCTGCGGGCCGGGGGGACCCCCACCCGCTTGCGGGGGACGGGGCGCCGCTGAACCGGGCGAGCACGGGCCCAATCACGGCGACGACGAACACGTACGACATCGCCACCGGGGCCAGGCCAGCTATCGACGACCCGGCCAGGCCGATGATGATCAACGAGAATTCGGCGCGAGCGATCAGGGCGGTGCCGGCGCGCAGTTGCCCGCGGCGGGCCACCCCATCGCGCCGCGCGGCGAAGATCCCGGTTGCCACCTTCGCCGCACTGGTCACCACGGCCAGGGCGATCGCCGCCGGAAGTGCAGGAGCCAGCGTGTGCGGATCGACCCCGATCCCGACCCCGAGAAAAAACACCGCGGCGAACAGATCGCGCAGCGGCCCCAACACCTTCCGCGCCCGGTCCGCCGTGTCGCCGGTCAACGTCAGACCCACCAGGAACGCACCGACGGCAGCCGACGCGTGCACCTCTTCGGCCAGCGCGGCAACGATCAGCGTCACCCCGAGCACGCGCAGCAGCAACTGCTCGGAATCCTGGGATCCCACCAGCCGGCCGAAGTAGTGGCCCCATCGGTGCGAAATGATGAACGCTATCCAGAACGCTCCGACCCCGATGACCATGCCGAGCAGTGCCTTCAACCAGGTGCCGCCGCTGACCAGTACCGCGAACACCGGCAGGTAGGCCGCCATCGCGAAATCCTCGAGCACCAGCACCGCCAGGATCGCAGGTGTTTCGCGGTTACCCACCCGGTTGAGGTCTTCGAGCAGGCGCGCGATCAAACCGGACGACGACACATAGGTCACCCCGGCCAGCGCGAGGATCCCGATGCCTTTGAACCCGAGCAGCCAGCCCGCGATGGCACCCGGCGTCGCGTTGAGCACGACGTCAACCAGCGCCGAGGGGACGTGCTGCTTCATGCTGCTGGCGAATTCGGCGCTGGAGAACTCCAGACCCAAGGTCAGCAGCAGCAGCACGACACCGATGGGCGCGCCCGTTTTGACGAACACGCTGGCCTCGGTCACCGAGTGAATGCCGCCCTTGCCGAGCCACAGCCCGGCCAGCAGGTACAGCGGGATCGGCGACAGCGCGAACCGGCGAGCCAGCGCGCCCAGCAATGCAAGCGCAGTCAGGACCGCGCCGAGTTGCAAAAGCAGCGGCGCCGAAATCTGCACGCAATCAGCCCTTTTGGACCAACTGCTGCACGCCGTTGATGCCGGCCTCGGTGCCGACAACGATCAATACGTCGGCAGCGCGCAGCTTCTCGGACGGCCCAGGCGAAGCGAGCACCTCGTCATTGCGCACGATCGCGACGATCGACGCGCCGGTTCGGGTTCGGGCACGGGTATCCCCCAGCGGCCGGTCCACGAAGACGCTGCCGGGCAGGATGTGCACCTGACCGGCATCGAGCCCCGGTATTTCGCGAGTGAGCTCGACGAACCGTTCGGCGATCCGGGGCGCACCCAGAATCTGCGCGACCGCATCCGCTTCCTCGTCGGTGAGGCGAAAGACCGGGCGAGCCTGGTCGGGGTCGTCGCTGCCGTACAGAACGATCTCGAAGTAGCCGCCGCGTCGCGCGATGATGCCGATCCGCTCACCGTGGTTGCTGGTGAACTCGTACCGCACACCCATGCTGGGCAGCAGCACCTCTTTGACGTCCATGGCGCTAGCGCCGTTTGGCCTTGGCGTGCCGACCCTGCCGACGGGCCGCCTCCCGGCGTTCACGGCGACTGCCCCCGGACCCGCCTGCTGCCGAGCCGCCGCCGTTGCCCTGCACCTGCGCCGAGCCGTCCTCAGCCGGCCCGCTGTAGGTCAGCTGGGGCGCCTCGTTGTCAATTCCCTTGGCGCGCAACGCAGATGCCGGTTCACGAGCCGCTGCGGGGGCTTGAGCGCCGCCGGCCTGCTGCTGCGCGCTGGCCGCGGCGGCGGTGGCGAACTCGGCCAGGCCCTCGGGCTCGGCGACCGGTCCGACCTGCTGCGCCGGTACCGCCTCGACCGCGACGTTGAACAAAAAGCCGACGGACTCTTCTTTGAGGCCATCCAGCATCCCGGTGAACATGTCGAAGCCCTCACGCTGGTACTCGACCAGCGGGTCGCGCTGCGCCATCGCGCGCAGGCCGATGCCCTCCTTGAGGTAGTCCATCTCGTAGAGGTGCTCACGCCATTTGCGGTCGATGACGTTCAGCAGGACGTTGCGTTCCAGCTGGCGCATCGCGCCCTCGCCGGCCAGCTCTTCGAGCTCGGCTTCCCGCGTGGCATAGGCGCGATCGGCATCCGCGATCAACGCGTCGAGCAACTCCTCGCGGGTCAGCTCGCCGGGCTCCCCGACCGCCTCGGAGTCGATCAGAGTGCTGTGGTCGAGGCCGACCGGGTACAGCGTTGTCAGCGCCTCCCAGAGCTTCTCCAGATCCCAGTCCTCGGCGTAGCCCTCGGCGGTGGCGCCATTGACGTAAGCGGTGATCACGTCGACGAGCATCTCGTGCGCCTGCTGTTGGAGGTTCTCGCCTTCCAGGATCCGGCGGCGCTCGGCGTAAATGACCATGCGCTGCTGGTTCATCACCTCGTCGTACTTGAGGACGTTCTTTCTGACCTCGAAGTTCTGCTGCTCGACCTGGGTCTGCGCGCTCTTGATCGCGCGGGTCACCATTCCCGCTTCGATCGGCACGTCGTCGGGCAGGTTGAGCCGGGTCAGCAGCGTCTCCAGTGCGGCGCCGTTGAAACGACGCATCAACTCGTCGCCCAGCGACAGGTAGAACCGCGACTCACCGGGGTCACCCTGACGGCCGGAGCGCCCGCGCAGCTGGTTGTCGATACGGCGTGACTCGTGCCGCTCGGTGCCCAGCACGTAGAGCCCGCCGGCCTCGATGACCTCTTTGGCTTCGGCTGCCGCCTCGTCTTTGACGATCGGTAGCTCCTCGTGCCAGGCCGTCTCGTAGTCGTCGGCAGTCTCGACCGGATCCAGACCACGGGCCCGCAACCTCAGGTCGGTGAGAAAGTCGACGTTGCCGCCCAGCACGATGTCGGTACCGCGACCGGCCATGTTGGTGGCGACCGTGATGGCGCCGCGGCGGCCGGCCTCGGCGACGATGCCGGCTTCCTGCTCGTGGTACTTCGCGTTGAGCACGTTGTGCGGGATGCGCCGCTTCTGGAATTGCCGTGACAGATACTCCGAGCGCTCCACGCTCGTCGTACCGATCAGCACCGGCTGGCCTTTCTCGTAGCGCTCGCCGACGTCGTCGACGACCGCGATGTACTTGGCTTCCTCGGTCTTGTAAATCAGGTCGGACTGGTCGGTGCGGATCATCGCCCGGTTCGTCGGGATGGACACCACGCCGAGCTTGTAGATCTCGTGCAGTTCGGCGGCCTCGGTCTGCGCCGTACCGGTCATGCCGGAGAGCTTGTCGTAGAGCCGGAAATAGTTCTGCAGGGTGATGGTGGCCAGCGTCTGGTTCTCGGCCTTGATCTCGACGCGCTCCTTGGCCTCGATGGCCTGATGCATGCCCTCGTTGTAGCGCCGGCCGACCAGCGTGCGGCCGGTGAACTCGTCGACGATGATCACCTCACCGTCGCGCACGATGTAGTCCTTGTCGCGGTTGAACAGCTCCTTGGCTTTCAGCGCGTTATTGAGGTAGTTGACCAGCGGCGAGTTGGCCGCCTCATAGAGGTTGTCGATGCCGAGCTGGTCTTCGACGAACTCCACGCCGAGCTCGTGCACACCGACGGTCCGCTTACGCAGATCCACCTCGTAGTGGGTGTCTTTTTCCATCAGCGGCGCCAGCCGGGCGAATTCGGGATACCAATTCGAGGCTCCGTCGGCGGGCCCCGAAATGATCAGTGGGGTGCGGGCTTCGTCGATCAGAATCGAGTCGACCTCGTCGACGATGGCGAAGTTGTGGCCGCGCTGGACGCACTCTTCTTGCGAATGGGCCATGTTGTCGCGCAGGTAGTCGAAGCCGAATTCGTTGTTGGTCCCGTAGGTGATGTGGGCCGCGTAGGCGACGCGACGCTCGTCGGGCGTCATCTGCGCCAGGATCACGCCGACGTCCAGGCCCAGGAAGCGGTGCACCCGGCCCATCCACTCGCTGTCACGTTTGGCCAGGTAGTCGTTGACGGTGACGATGTGCACGCCGTCGCCGCCGATGCCGTTCAGGTAGGCCGGCAACACCGAAGTCAGGGTCTTGCCTTCACCGGTCTTCATCTCCGCGACGTTGCCGAAGTGCAGCGCCGCACCACCCATCACCTGCACGTCGAAGTGCCGCTGGTCGAGCACCCGCCAAGCCGCCTCGCGGGCCACCGCGAACGCCTCGGGCAGCAGGTCGTCGAGGGTCTCCCCGTCGGCGTGCCGCCTCTTGAATTCCGCGGTCTTGGCCTGCAGTTCGGCGTCGGTCAGCTTCTCGATGTCCTCAGACAAGCTGTTGACGTACTCGGCCACCCGCTTGAGGCGCTTGACCATGCGACCTTCGCCAAGGCGCAACAACTTATCCAGCACGGCTTAGTCCCCTAGGTCCTCTGTAGATCAGACGTCTTCGGCGTCATCCATCCTAGGTGACGGCTCAGGTTGTACCCCCGGCCGCGACGAGTCGACGCTCGCCGCGGCCCAGGTTGGATCGGCTCAGGAGAGCCGAATCAGACCGTAGTCGTAGGCGTGCCGCCGGTAGACCACCGAAGGCCGTTCGGTCTGCTTGTCGTAGAACAAGAAGAAGTCGTGGCCGACCAACTCCATCTCGTAAAGGGCGTCATCCACCGACATCGGCTTGGCCTCGTGATCCTTGGTCCGCACCACTCGCCCGGGCTGGTGATGCCCGTTGCCATGGGGGTCGCCGAAGTGTGGGGCTTCGATGTCGTCGAGATCGGGTTCGGGATCCGGTACGACGGCGGTCGCAGCGGCCAGCGAGACCGGGGTCTTGTCGCCGTAATGGACTTTGCGGCGATCTTTCACGCGACGCAGCCGGCCCTCCAGCTTGGCGACCGCGGCCTCGAGCGCGGCATAGAAACTGTCCGCGCATGCCTCGCCGCGGACGACCGGACCACGACCGCGAGCGGTGATCTCGACGTGCTGACAGGACTTGCGCTGGCGCCGGTTGCGTTCGTGGTCGAGTTCGACGTCAAACAGGTAGACGGTTCGGTCGAGTCGCTCCAAGCGGGCGAGTTTCTGCGAGACGTAGACGCGGAAGTGGTCAGGGATTTCGACGTTGCGGCCTTTGACGACGACCTCGGCGCTTGCCATCGGTTCGTGTTCATCGGCATCGACCGGAGGTTCAGCAAGAAGCTGCCCGGAATCCACGGTTTGTCTTGACATACTTGACAACTCGCCTTCTCTCGCATTGCGCGCATGCAGTACGCGCCCGGCTATCAGATGTTCACGCCGACGGGGTTGTCAGAAGTCAGTGGCCGCCCGCCGATGCAAGGTGTCGAAATTCACCCCCTACCGTCAACGGTGGCGCCTCGAGCTGCGATCAGATGCGCTGCCTGGAGGCGTTGTGGTGCTTGATTCCGACGGTAGACCGTCCGCGGGCGGCAGTGCCAGCATTTCGCGCTACCTGTTGCGAGTTCTTCACAAACGCTCACGCCGCAGCTAGCGCCAGCACAGCCGACACCCGAGCCCCTGCAGCCTGCAACACCCGGACCGACTCGCGGGCGGTCGCGCCGGTGGTGACGATGTCGTCGACCAGCAGCAGCTCGCCGCAAGGCGGCAGACGCCGACGGGTCAGCAGCACGCGTCCGGCGATGTTGCGTTCACGTGCGGCGCTGTTCAACCCCGCAGAGTCGCGGGCCAACGCTGTCATCCGCAGCGCACGTACGACGGTGATGTCCGGGTGGCCCGCCGTCGCCAGCGCGGCGATCCGTGTCACCGGGTCTCCCCCGCGCTGCCGGGCCGACCAGCCGCGGGTCGGCGCCGGGACGATGGTCACTGGAACGTCGAGCAGACCCCACCGCAGTAAGCGGTGCATGCCGAGAGCCAGCGACCGCGCCAGCGGCGCCCGCAGATCGGCCCGGCCGCGCTCTTTCATCGCGACGATCGCCCGCCGCCGCGCCCCCGCGTAGCGGCCAAGCGCGAACACCGGCACCTGCGGGTCGATGCGAGGCGTGACGACTCGCGGCGCGTCGCGACCGACCGCGAGTTCGTCGGCACAGGCCGCACACCATCGAGTCGACGGCGCCCCGCAACCACCGCACTCCAGCGGAAGAACCAGATCCAGCACAGCGAAAGTGTGCCGACATGGACCGACAACTACACGGTGGGCCAGCCGGCCCCACCGTGTAGACGCGCCGCTATCAGGGAAGCAGAGCCGAGACGTCGAAGACGTTGGCGAATTCCGCACCGATGTCAGCAAAGACCGTGTTGAAGTCCGCCGCGACTACCCCGAAATCAGCGTCGATCACCCCGAGGTCAACCGGGAGCAACCCCGTGCCACTCAGCTCACCAGCCTGGTCAGCTGCAACGAACGCCTGGTCAGCGTCGAGCACCCCTTGGTACGCCTGGGCCAATTGGTCGTCAACGCCGGTCAGGTCTGCTTG
Source organism: Mycobacterium sp. (assembly GCA_036272035.1). GTDB lineage: Bacteria > Actinomycetota > Actinomycetes > Mycobacteriales > Mycobacteriaceae > Mycobacterium. The sequence goes on from DATAZN010000259.1 coordinate 34,880, forward strand.
GTCAGCCGCGGGCAGGCCGGACAGGATTGATTCTTGCTCAGGGATCAGCGACGACTCAGCGCCGGTCTGGAGCATCTCTTGCCCCGTGAGGACCGCAAGTTGCTCGGCGTCGAGCCCCGCCTCAGGAGCTCCATCCAACACCTGGGTGGCTTGGGTCAAATCCATGGCAGCTTGGCCCAGCACGTCGCCGCTATCGTCGGCGTGCGCGTCTGCGGCCTCGGAAAGGCCGAGTATCGCGGCAGCCGCGACGGCACCGGCACTCATGCCGAGGGCGATGCGCCAGCGGCGGACCTGACG
>DATAZN010000260.1:0-13344 GCA_036272035.1 Mycobacterium sp.
CTGCTGTGCCGCATAGTCGCCGACGAGATCCAACGTGCCAAGCTCGCGGATTGCCTGACAGCCCCGGGCCAGCATGGTCAGCACCATGTCATCACCGCGGTCGGTGGCAGTGGCGAACGCGAATCCCAGCGCCGAGATCAATAGAGCTTGGATCATGCCGAGTCGGTAATCACGCCAACAGGTTTCGCGGTCGTAGCCGGTGACGCCGTAGTCGGCAAGGGCTCGCTGGTATTCGTCGACAAGGTCGTGTTCGATCGATGCACGCAGCTCTGGCCTGAGGCTGGTTGCCGTGAAGTACGCGAGGTCGCGCGCGGGCAGGCCTACTCCTAGCGTCTGCCAATCCACCACCGTAACGCCGGCGGCGTCGGGAGAGAACAACAAATTGTCGAGCCGGTAGTCGCCGTGTAACAGCGCGAACCGGTCCCGCTCGGCGAGCAACCAGGGCGTCACCAAACCCATTGCGGTGGTGAAGGTTTCCCGATCGGCGGCGCTCATTCGGTCACCGAGCTTGTCCAACGTGATCTCGGCACTCGTGCGCGCCACCTCGCCCAGACCGCCGGCCGACGCTTCGTCCGGTCGGGCGAACGCGACCCCGGGGAAGTCCAGCCAGATGGGATCACACCAACTGGGTCCGTGGAGTCCGGCTATTGCCGTCACGACCAGTCGAGCTTCGCGCTCACCGCAGCCTGCGATCTGATCGCCTTGCACAGCCGGAGCCTGATCGGCCAGCAGCAGCGCGTAGTCCAGCGCGTCCTCGCTGATCTCGCAATAGAAACACTGCGGGATGGGCACCCGCACCCGATCGGCCACCCCGGTGTAGAAGGCGCACTCGCTGCGGTAGCCGATGGTCACCCGGTCACGCACGGCGTCGTCCTGCGCCGGCAGTTTGATCACGAAGGTGTCGGGCAGGCTGCCCGCATCACCGGCGTACGTCGCCGAGACCCGATACGTCGCTCCGGTCTGCCCGGTACCGATGGCGGCCACGTCGACGCCAGACAACCTCACGGTCGTGCCGCGATTGCTCAGGACGGTGGAGAGCCACTCGACGGTGATGTCGTCGGGATATCGGGGAATGGGCATCGGGATCTTCGCCCCTTTCGCTGGCTCGACTGACTGGACAACTGTAAGGCATTCGGCAACTGCTGCCGCCGAGTTACCACGAATGGAAGCGCGGCTCGTCAGGTAGACAGTCGACGACGCAAAATCGTCGATCCTGGCCCGGCGAGTGCGTCCAGCGACGCAGTGCGCCCACAGACGCTCATCATCAGAGCTGCCACCGGGCCAGTGACATCGGCGCCGTCGCGCCAGGACCGGTTTATATCGTTAGCGGACAGTCGAATTCCGCGCAGCCGGCTCACGGGCACGAAACCGATCGGCCAGCGGCCGGTGAGAAAGTCCATCGCCGACATCGCGTGCTGGATATCGGGCTCAAACGGCAGGCCGAGCGGAATCCGGACATCGCCGCTGTGCACCAAGATGTCTGCCAACGGTCCCCGTGGGCCGAACACCGGTGACGAGATTGGGCGACCAGCGTGCTCACGGAGAGCTGCGACGACCTCGGCCATCGGTGCCTGCGCCCGGCGCCGCGCCAGTTTGTCGATCCCGCGACTCAGGCTCCCACACCGGATCGCCATCTGAAGAAACCCCGGCATCCCGTCGAGCACGGTGCTCACCACGTGCGCGGCCACGGTCTTGACATCCCAGCCCAGGCACAGGCTCGGCGTCACCAACTGAGCATCGTCGAGGTCGTTGATCAGACTCGCGAACTGACGTCGCTGATCTGCGACCGCCGCGAAAACGAACTGATCATCGGCACCGACCACAGCTACTCCTCGCTCGCCGGAGTCCAGATGTGCGTGGAGTCCGACCGACCGCGTAACACCGTCTCGCTGTCCGACACCCAATGCGCACGCTCGACTGTGTCGGCGCGCTCGATCGCGGCAGCCGAACACCCGATCCGTTGGTCGAGTGTCTTGGCGAAGTCGGCCAGCCGCGCCGCTTCGTTGACCGCATCGCCGACAACGGTGTATTCGTAACGCTTTTCGGCGCCGATGTTTCCGGCGAAGACCGGTCCCGCCGATACGCCGATCCCGAAGTCGACCATCGGGAGCCGACGCAGTTGATCGCGTAGCCTGCGGGCGGTGGCCAACGCCGCCGATGCCGCCCCGTCCAAAGCCAGTGGGGCCCCGAATACCGCCAGCGCGGCGTCACCCTGGAATTTGTTGATCAGCCCATGGTGGTCGTCTACGGCCCCGACGACGATGCGGAAAAAGTCGTTGAGCACCTGAGCCACGTCTTGCGGCGGCCTACTGGCCGTCAAGGTCGTCGAGCCGACCAGGTCGATGAAGAGGATTGCCGCCTCTCGGACATCACCGGACAGCAATGTGCCCTCTTCGATCGCACGGCGGGCCACGTCGGCCCCGACATGGCGGCCGAACAGGTCGCGTAACCGATCGCGTTCGCCGATTCCGGCGACCATGCGATTGAATCCGTTCTGTAGGCGGCCGATTTCAGACTTTTCGTAGACGCCGACGACGGTGTCGATCCTGCCTCGCTCGACCTTCGCCATGGCGTCGACGACCTCGCGGACCGGATCCGATATCGAACGGGAAGTCATGATCATCACCGGGAGCCCAATCAGGATCGCGACAAGCGTCACCACCAGAATGGGCATCTCGACTGACCCGGTCTTCTGAATGATCCAGCCGTTCGAGCGAGTCAACACCAGGCCGGCGATCGCCAACGATGGCAGACCACTTCCCAGTAACCACATGCCCACAAGTCTGGTGAGCACGCTGGGCGCGACCACCAGGCCTTCCGTACCCTGCGTGGCCGCCAGCATAATTGGTCGTAGGGATCGCTGGGTGAGTAACAGGCTGAGGCTTGCTGCCGCGCTCCCGCCGAACACGACCGCCAACAGAGTCGGGACCCAAAGGGGCGCAAGGCCGTCGAGATTCAGCACCAGGTAGGTGAGGCCGCTGACCGCCCACACCACCGCCAGAATCATCGACTGCCGTGTGAGGATGCGCATGGCCGATCGCCGCTGTTCGGAATTCGGTTGTTGTTGAGGAATGAACCACCGCAGCACCGGAACGAGATTCGCGATACCGCCGGCGGCGACGGCAACGGTCCCGAGTACGACGACGACCGTCGCGGTGATTAGGCTGGTCGGGGCGAAATACGCCCTGGCATCACCGGCGAACTGACCGTGCAACGGGATGACGATCGCGGCGGCATCGGCGGTGCCGATCAGGTGACCGCAGGCGAGACCGGCCGCATAGCGACATGCCATCTTGCGGCCGGTCGCCCGCTGCGCTTGTCCGGCGTCGGTCACGGGACAAAGGTAGCCCGCTGACAGGCTGAATTGCCGCAGGTCGTCAGCCCACGGGGTACCCCACGGATTTGACCTCGGTGTACTGGTCGAAACCGGCGACACCGTTCTGACGGCCGACGCCGCTGTCCTTGTATCCACCGAACGGCGTATCGGCGCCGTAGGGTGCGCCGCCGTTGACGCCGATGAAGCCGGCTTTGATCCGACGAGCAACGGCCAGCGAATGCTCCAGCGAGCCCGACATCACGTTGCCGGCCAGACCGTATGGGCTGTCGTTGGCGATCCGGATCGCATCTTCCTCGTCGTCGAACGGGATGACCGACAGCACCGGACCGAAGATCTCTTCCTGGGCGATGGTCATCTTGTTGTCGACATCGGTGAAAAGCGTTGGCCGGACGAAATATCCCTTGTCGAAACCGGTTTCCGCACCGGGCCCGCCGACCAGCGCGGTGGCACCTTCCTCGACGCCCTTCTTGATGTAGCCCGTTACGCGGTCGAACTGTCGCTGCGAAATCACCGGCCCACACAGGGTGCCGGGGTCCTGCGGGTCTCCGCACGTGACGTTCTCGTAGATGCTCTTCAGGATCGCCACACCCTCCTCGTAGCGAGACCGCGGCAGCAGCATCCGGGTCGGGTTGGCGCAACCCTGCCCCGCGTGCATACACGGGGCGATGCCGATCGCGCAGGCCAACCCGAAGTCGGCGTCTTCCAGGACAATGGTGGCCGACTTGCCGCCGAGTTCGAGGAACAGCCGCTTCATGGTGGCCGCACCTTTTTCCATGATCCGCTTGCCGACGACCGTCGACCCGGTGAACGAGATCAGGTCGACCTTGGGCGACAGCGTAAGCTCCTCGCCCACAAAGTGATCCGACGCGGTGACGACGTTGACGACACCGGCGGGGATATCGGTTTTCTCAGCGATGAGCCGACCCAGCCGAGTCGCGTTGAACGGAGTATTCGGCGCCGACTTGAGAACGACGGTGTTGCCGGTGCCAAGCGCCTGCCCCAGCTTGTTGATCGTCACCTCGAACGGGAAGTTCCACGGCACGATGGCACCGACCACTCCCACCGGCTCCCGCCAGACCTTGATGGAGGTGTTCGCGCCCGTGAGGCTGATCACCCGGTCGCCGAGATCGGTTTCCCAGGCGTATTCGTCGATCAGTCTGGCGGGGTACTTCAGTCCGTCGGCCAGCGGGGCGTCCAGCTGCGGCCCGAATGTGATGGCCCGGGGGGAACCAACTTCGAGGATAAGCTCCTCGCGCAGCTCCTCTTTCTCCGATTCGATCGCGTCGTGCAGCTGCAACAGGCAGCGCTTGCGCAACTCTTTGTTGGTGGACCAGTCGGTCTCGTCGAAGGCGCGGCGGGCGGCGTCGATGGCCCGGTGCATGTCTTCTTTCGACGCGTCGGCGACCTCCCCGAGCGACTCCTCGGTGGCCGGGTTGATGTTGGTGAAGGTGCCGGCCTGACCGTCGACCAACTTGCCGTCGATCATCATCTTCGGCTCGAAGCGGACCTTTACAGTGTCAGTCATGTTTGTTGCGCTTTCGTAGTTGGGACGCTGAGCAGAGCGCCAGGACGCACGATACTATGGGAAGCCTTACCGGAAGATAGCCGGTTGGCAACCCTCCGACGGAGTTCGACCCATCCTCGATGTTGTTGACCAAATATCTGTTCCACCGTAGAGTTCGCCATTGCCCGTAGTCAATCGCCCCGAAGCCAACAGGAAACGTGGATTTCTCATACCCGCCAGAGGTGGAACAGGTCCGCAAAGAGTTGCGCGCGTGGCTGGCCGCGAACCTGACCGACGACGTCATCGCCGCGAACCGCGGGCGAGGTAGGGACGAAGCGGCATTTCAGACCCTTCGGGCATGGAACGCGACGATGGCCGACGCCGGCTGGGCCGCGGTCTCCTGGCCGCAGGAGTATGGCGGCCGCGGGGCGGGCGTCCTCGAGCAGCTGGTCTGCGCCGAGGAGACCACCCGCGCACGGGTGCCGGTCCACCTCAATGTGATCGGGATGAACAACATCGCTCCGGCGATCATGGAGCACGGAACCGAAGCGCAGAAGCGCACTCTGCTCCCCCGGATGATGCGCTCGGACGACATCTGGTGTCAGGGAATGTCGGAACCCGAAGCCGGCTCCGATCTCGCCTCGCTGCGCACCCGCGCGGTGCGCGACGCCGATCACTTCGTCGTCAACGGCCAGAAGATCTGGACCTCACTGGGGCACCGGGCCAAGTGGTGCCAGCTGTATGTGCGCACCGACCCAGACGCGTCGAAGCATAAGGGCATCTCGTGCCTGATTCTCGACATGTCGTTGCCGGGCATCGAAGTTCGGCCACTTGTCACGCTGAGTGGCGACGCGGATTTCGCGGAAGTGTTCTTCAACGACGTGCGGGTACCTGCGGATGCCCTGCTCGGTCCCGAGAACGGCGGCTGGCAGATCGCCACCACGACGCTGAGTCACGAACGGGCCGGGGCCGCACGGCTCTACACCGAGATGCAGGTGCGGCTGGCGGAATTGGTCACCGATCTCGCGGACGTACAGATCGGCAACCGGCCAGTGCTCGAGGACCCGACGACGCTGCGACGTCTGGGCGAAATCGCCTTGCGCATCAAATATCTCGAGGTGCTGTGTCAGCGGTCGATCTCCGCGATCCTGCACGGCGACGACGCGTTCGGGTCGGCAAGTCTCGCCAAGACGATCTGGGGTGAGGTCGGGCAGAGTATCGCCGCGTTGGCCTTCGACCTGCTCGGAACCCACCCGGACGGTCGCCGCTGGGCCGACTACCGCCTGACGTCGCGCTCGCTGACCATCGCCGGCGGGACGACGCAGATCAACAAGAACATCACCGCGCAACGCGTTCTAGGGTTGCCGCGCTCATGAATTTAGAGCTGACCGACGAGCAGGTCGCACTGCGCGACACCGTGCGAAGCTTTCTCGCCGAAAGGGCCTCCATCGCTGAGCATGTCCGCCCGATGCTCGACGACGCAACCGGTACCACCGAGGCGGTCTGGCGGGGGCTCGCCGACTTGGGCGCCACCGGCCTGCTCGTGCCGTCGGAATACGACGGCGCCGGCATGACGATGGTCGAGGCCGGCATCGTACTCGAAGAACTCGGCGCCGGGCTACATCCCGGGCCGTGGCTGTCGACGGCCGTCGCCGCGACCCGCGCGCTGACGCGACTGGAGGTGGACGCCAGCGTGGCGGCCCCACTTCTCACCGGGATCGCGGACGGTTCCACGACCGTCACGGTGGGCCCACTGGACGGTGACCGCCCGAGCGCGGTCGAAAGCGGCGGCGGTGTCGTGCTGCGCGGCGAGGTCGACAGCGTGTGGGATGTGGCCGCCGCCGACCTGATCCTCGTGCTCGCCGACGATCGAGACGGCACAGGTCTTTTCGCGGTCCAGACGTCGGCACCCGGCATCGACATCACCCCGCAAGCCGGAATCGACCAGACCCGCAAGCGATTTCGTCTAGGGATCAACGAGACGCCTGCGCAACGTTTGAGTGCCGCACCTCCCGAATCCGTCGAGGCGCTGGTCGATGACGTGACGATCGCGTGGGCGGCTGACGCGCTCGGCGCAGCACGGGCAATCCTGAACCTCGGCGTCGAATACGCCAAAGTACGGCGCCAATTCGGCCAGCCGATCGGCGCCTTCCAGGCGGTCCAGCACATGTGCGTCGACATGTACGAGACAGTCGAGCTCGCCCGCAGCGGCGTGATCCACGCCCTATGGGCCGCCGACGCCGGAAGTCGCGCAGAACGACATTCGGCCGCGTTGCGCGCCAAGGCGTTCGCCGGCCGGCTGGCCGCCGTCGGCGATACCGCTATTCAGGTCCTCGGTGGTATCGGCTACACCTGGGAGCACAATGCTCACCTGTACCTCAAGCGCCTGCTGAGCTGGAGCGCGTTTCTCGACGGACCCGACCAGTGCCTCGTGCAGATCGGCGCGCAGTTCGCCGAGTCCGTACTTCATTGAAATCCGATGACACCGCGCTAATACCCTTCAACCTGCGCAATTGACGCTCAGCAACCTGGTAGCGTTAAACCAAATATTGGGTCAAGGATCGCGCGGGACCGGCCTGTGGAGGTGTCGTGGGGCTTCAGCAACCATCCGAGGCTGGAGCAACTTCGGGCTCTGCGCGCCTAGACTTGCCCGATGCCGATTCGTTGGCCCGGTCCGAGCGAGCCGGACGTTCGCGCATGACGCCGCGGGGACGGGGTGCCGCAAAACGCGTCCCCGACTTGGCGAACGAGCGCGGCGGCTCGTATGACGACGGCACCCGTCGCACCGAAATCCTGCACACCGCCGCATCGTTGATCGCCTCCTCGGGCCTGCGGACGTCGCTGCAAGAGATCGCCGATGCCGCAGGCATATTGCCGGGAAGCCTTTATCACCACTTTGAATCGAAGGAAGCGATCCTTGTCGAGCTGGTCCGGCGGTACTACGCCGACCTCGATCGCATCGGCGAAATCGCTCACGAGAAATTGGACCAAGCCGACCCGCGCTCCGTCGCCGACAAGATCGTCGAATTGGGGTCCGCGATTGCGCGCTGTGCGGTACAGCACCGCGCCGCCCTGCAGATGTCGTTTTACGAGGCCCCGAGCGCAAATCCGGAACTCGTCGAACTCCTGCAAAACCCGCCGACCGCCGTGCAGCAGGCGATGTTGCAGACGCTGCGCGCGGGCAGGTGGAGCGGTTTCATTCGATCCGACATCGATCTGCCCACGCTGGCCGACCGGATCTGCCAGACCATGATGCACGTCGGACTCGACATCATCAGGCATACCGGTGGCGCCGATCAGACCGCGGTCGTCATGTGCCGCATCATGTTGCACGGTCTGGCCAGTCGGTCGCCCAGCGATCGGGAACTGAACAGCTCTAAGGCTTTTGCCGCGGCCGAGGCGGCCATCAACACCTGGACCGACGAGGGCGAGTCGGACGGCAACGATAAAGCGGCACACGTTCGTGCGGTGGCACGAGCTGAGTTCGGCAGAAAAGGCTACGAAGTCACCACGATCCGTGACATCGCCGCAGCGGCAGGCCTGGGCACGGGGACGGTTTATCGGCTGATCGGGTCGAAGGACGAACTCCTCGCATCGATCATGGAGTCGTTCGGCAACAAAGCCGGCGGCGGATTCGCCAGCGTTCTGCGCACCGATGCCACACCGGTGGAGAAATTGGACGCGCTCAGCTGGGTCAACATCAATGCGTTGGATCAGTTCCCCGATGAGTGGAAGATCCAACTCGCGTGGATGCGCCAATCCCCACCCGACACGCCCAACCCCGGCCTGGCGTTCACCATGCGCTTACGACAACTCAGAACGCTGTTGTCGGAAGGGATCGACTCGGGCGACATCCGCATCGAGGATTCGCCGTCGCTGTCGATGCTGGCGCGCTACGTCATGGACGCGTTGTGGGTGCCGGAAAACATCGTGCGGGCTCAGGGCAAGCATGCGGCGCTGCTCAATGCCCGCGACACGCTGGTGCGCGGCGCCGCCGAGCGTGACACATCCGCATCAATCTGACAACCAAGATTTCGAATACGCACCGGTAGGCGCACCGGTCCCCGCATACTGGCGGGGTGCGTGTTGCCGGACTCCGTCGCGTGGACTTCGCTTTCACGGCACTGACATATCACGTGTTCGCGTTCGGATCGCGGTCTCGCACCCGACCTGGCGATCCCGTTCTTGTACCAAATATCTGTTCCACGTAAAGTACTCGCGAGCCTTACTGTTGGCGTCCCAAGAGAGGAATCAAATGACTGGTATCGAGCAGTTCCGCTACGACGGCAAGCGGGCGTTGGTAGTCGGAGGTGCCACCGGTATGGGCGCCGCTGCGGCCAAGATCGTCGGTGACCTTGGAGCCGAGGTGATCAACCTGGACTACGCGCCTGTCGACGCCGGGCTGGGCCGCGGAATCCAAGTCGACCTTCGGGACCCGGGGTCGATCGACCGCGCCCTCGAGGAGGTCGGCGGACCCGTCGACGCACTGTTCTCTGCCGCCGGCATCGCCGACGGTCCGGACTTGATGAAGATCAACTTCATCGGTCACCGGCACGTGATCGACAAGCTGATCAGCAACGGCCAACTGGGCCGCGGCGGGGCCATCTGCTTCATCTCCTCAGTGGCCGGCATCGGCTGGGAAACCGACTTGCCACGACTTCAGGAGTTCTTGGCCACGCCCGACTTCGAATCGGCAGACGCCTGGAGCAAAGCCCACGAGGCGGACAACTTCGGCCACTACGGCACCAGCAAGCAGGCGATCAACGCGTATGTCGCGACGCATGCATTCCCGTTCCTGGCCAAGGGCATCCGGATCAACGCGATCTGCCCGGGTCCGACCGACACTCCCCTCGCCCGGGCCAATGCCGACCTGTGGCTGTCGTTCGCGCAGGACTACCGCGAGGCCACCGGCACCGCGACGCATACGCCCGCGCAGATGGGCAACGTGATGGCGTTCCTCAACAGCGACGCCGCCGCCGGTGTCAACGGCGTGACCCTGCTCGTCGACTACGGACACGTCAACTCGTCGAATACCGGGACGTTCGCAGCGGGCAAGCCGATCATCGACTTGCTCATGGGCCGCATTTCGCTGGGCTAGCCGGTCGCGCACGTTACAGCCCGAGGACGCACGCAGGCTGATAGAAACAGCGTGCAGGACAAACCTGCGTGCGTTGGGAGGTACCCGGTGGGACGACGGCTTATCACCGCAGCGGTAAGCGCTTCATTGCTGGCGGCTTCGTGCTCGGGGTGCTTTACGGGCGACAAGGCGACGCAGAAGACGGCTCGCATCACGGTCGACAACAACACCCGCACCTCGCACGCGGTCACGTGCAGCCAGGTCGACTGGTTTTTGACGGCGAACATCAGCGCCGCGCCTGCGAATGTTCGCGTGCTGCTGAAGCTCGACACCGAAACACCCAAAGTTGAATCGGTTCATTTCGACAACTTCTCGGGCTTCTCCGGCGTCTCCGACTCCGGAGCCGGTCAGGCCAAGATCCGGTTCGCCAACAACACGTACACCATCACGGGGACGGCCGAAGGATCTCAGCTCAACGACCCGCGCGTATCCGTGACGGCCCCATTCACCATCGAAGTGGGTTGCTGAGCGACGAGCATTCAGCAGCGGCTAGTCGGCATCCTCGTCGGGCGGCTGTTGAAACTCTTGCGCAGGAGGCGTTCTCCTCAGCCATGCCCTCAGCCGGAGAAGTGGGCTGACGACGACGCCGGCGGCCAGCAAGATCAGTAGGACGATAATCGCGGCGTTCACGATCTCAATGGTGACAGATCGGGGTGAATTAAGGCGCGATCCGCGCTCCGAATTTGGCGCAGGCGATACCAATACCACTGATACCGCTGTTGCAGGAGTTGCTTGAATTGCGCTTCAATATAAATCGATAATTCTTCGTTTACCCAGCCAGTGGGCTGAATTCGACAAGAACGCAATCGAGTTGCGTTTGAGATGGCTGTCGGTCGGCTATTCCAACCCAGCGTGTTCTCACCTCGATCGCGAGTTCGCGCTCGGAAAACAGGGAACAAAAAGGAGACCATTGTGAAGTTCACAACGACGACAATGAAGACGGCTATTGGTGCCGCGGGTATTGCCGCGGTGAGCCTCGCCGCCGCAGGAACAGCTTCGGCCGCGCCCAATATTCAGGGATTCGGTGCCAGCGAGCCTCTGATCGACGGGCCGATGGTGACCAACTACACGGTCAGCAACCTGCAGCCAAGCAACATCGTGATTCCCGGCTTCACCCCGAAGGGGACGCTGTACCAAGCAGATGTCACCGTCCGGTCGGACGGCGGGACCGTCACACCGCAGGTGCGAGACTTCACCGCTCGCGGGCCCAACGGTCAGACCTACAAATTGATCGACAACGTCGAGGTGCCTAACGGCCTCAACCCGGCGCCCATCGCCCAGGGCAGTGAGTCGAAGGGGACGCTGTACTTCGACGCGACGGGCGCGCCGCCGAACGGCGTCGCCTACAACGACGGACTGCAGGACATCCTGATGTGGACATCGAACATATCGGGGACGTCCCCGAACACACCGGGAGCCTCCCCGAACATGTCGGGAACATCGCCGACCATGCCGGGAACGTCGGCGCCTGGTGAGCCGGGCAACACCGGCCCCGCGCCAGGCGCGCTTCCCGCACCGGCAACGACCTAACCCGCTGTGAAGTGTCTCCCCTCGCCACGACCGGCGAGGGGAGACATTTTCATTGATGCGCTAAACCTGCCAGTGCGGCATGGCTTTACCATCGACTTGGCTTAAATGCGCCGGGCGGTTGGGCGAGGGCTAACACGGTCCCCGTTCCGATAGGGCCCGCGCTGTCGAACAGAGTCGCCGTCCCGGCGCCCACACCGTCGTTCCCGTAATAACTCTGCGCAGCCAGTCCGATGTACTCGCCTTCGGGCAATCGGCTAATCGCCACGGTGTAATCGGCATTGATATACCGCAAGCCTGCTGTGCCCCAGTGCGTCAACGAACTGATGATGTCGCCGGCAACGGCCGCACGGGTGAACGGCGTGAGTGGGTGCCCTGCCACCATCGGGCGAAACATGCGCGTCCACGCGAACTTCTGCACACCAGGTTGCTCCCACTCAAGCGGAGGCATTCCGGCAGTGCCGGGCTCAGAGATAGCGCTGGCGGTCCAGATGCCGAAGGGCACTTCCGCTTCGAGTAGCTCAGAGCTAGCCGGCATCGGAGGCATGGCCGCGGGTGCGGACCACACCTGACCCTCAGGTTCGGCACTGCGCCGCAAGAAGAGCGCGCTGGCTCGTGCGACGACTTGGCCTTGCTGCAGCAGCGCGGCATCGACGAGTTTGATACGACGGCCCTCGCGTTGAATCGACGTCTCGATCGACACGGATGCAATGGGCACCGGGCGCAGGAGATCAACCGTCAGTCGAGCCGGTTGAAGGTCGTCGTCGCTGTGACGATCCAATGCCCAGCCCAGTAGGCCACCGACGATCTGACCACCCATCGTCTGGCCCCACGGTCCGCCGGTCATGGTTCCGGGCACATAAGAGTCGCCGTCGGCGGTGAAGAATGCATCCACCCGCTCATGTTAGGGAGGGGGTGGAATTGCACAGACCACCACACTCGGCGGCAGATGCGCGTTGGTGCGGGCGGAGGGATTCGAACCCTCACGCTCTCTCGGGCACCGGCACCTAAAGCCGGCATGTCTGCCGTTCCATCACGCCCGCAAGCTTCACGAGCGTACCGCCTTCGCTTTTGGCTGAAGCTCTGTCCAAGGCTGCCTGCAGAGCGCCTCGGGGTACTTTCTAGGGATGTCCACTACACGTCGTCGGAGACTCGCACTGATCGTGCTCGTGGTCTTCGCGGCGGGCGGCTGTCTGGCTCTGGGCTGGTGGCAGTGGACGAGGTTTCAATCGACGTCGGGCACTTTCCAGAATCTCGGCTACGCCTTGCAGTGGCCGGCGTTCGCCGGATTCTGCGTCTACGCCTATCGCAAATTCGTCCGTTACGAGGAAGCGCCGCCGGAGAACCGAAACACCCACACCGTCAACGAGATACCGGACGGACTCCTGCCTGAACGTCCCAGGGCCGCGCAACAGAACTCCGACGACCCAGCGCTCCGCGAGTACAACGCCTATCTGGCCGAACTTGCCAAGGCAGACAACGACAACCATCCAAAGCAGAACAGGACAACCGCATGACCGCAGCCGGCGAAAACATCCGCACTCCCCTGCTCGCCTACCGCGTGATGGCGTGGACGACGGGTCTGTGGCTTATCGCCCTGTGCTACGAGCTTGTGGTTCACTACATCGTCAAGGTGTCGAATCCACCTACCTGGATCGGCATCGTGCACGGCTGGGTCTATTTCGCCTATGTACTGGCGGCTTTCAACCTTGCTGTCAAGGTCCGGTGGCCGATCCTGAAAACGATCGGGGTGCTCTTGGCCGGAACCATCCCGCTGCTCGGGATCGTCGTCGAGCATTTCCAGACCCGAAATGTGAAGGCGCAGTTCAATTTATGAGC
>DATAZN010000261.1:0-1571 GCA_036272035.1 Mycobacterium sp.
GTCCCACTCCTGGTTTTCGACAATGGCGTACACCAGGCCGCGGCCACCGACGGCCTCGGGCAACAGCTGCGCCGAACCCAGCACCCGCGACAGCATCGCCATCCACGCAAAGGGATGGGTGTCCATCAGTGACCGGGTGATGGCCGCATTGTCGATACCGAGCTCGACCAACCGTGCCGCCAGCCGATAGGCGCGGGCACTGGCCCACCGGAACGATCCGGTGTCGGTGGTCAGCCCCGCATATAGGCAATAGGCCACGTCGGCGTCGATCGGCTTGTCCCAGGCATCGAGCAGGTCGGCGACCATCATCGTGGTGGAGTCCGCCGACGGCTCGACGAAGTTCGCGGTGCCGAACATCTGGTTTGACGCGTGATGGTCGATCACCAGCACGTCGTGGCCGTCGGCGGTCATCTCCCGCAGGCCCCCGAGCCGGTTGACGCTCGGAATATCCACGGTCACAACCAGATCGACGTCGCGACGCATGGCGTCGGGAGCAACCAGAAGTTGGCCGCCGGGCAGCGACCGCAACGACTCCGGAAGCGCGGCCGGCGCCGCAAAGCTGACTTCGACGGTCTTGCCGCACCGGTCCAGTACCAAGGCCAGCGCCAACCCCGCGCCGATCGTGTCGGCATCTGGATGGACGTGGCAGACGACCGCGATCGTGGCCGCGGCTTCCAGCACCTTGGCGGCGCCGACGGCGTTGACGCGTTGTGTAGTCGGATCAGTCTTCGAATTCGTCGTCGTCACCGGCGCCTTCCCCGTTAGCGGTTGGTGCACCTGTGCTCAATTGCTCCGCCCCGCTCACCCGGTACGGATCGGGGTCGCCGGCCGGCGAGGCTCCCTCACGCACGCGGGCCACATCGGCGTCGGCGGCGCGCGCGCGGGCCAGCAATTCCTCCATCCGCTGCACGGAGTCGGACACCGTGTCGCGGGTGAAGGTCAGGGTGGGAGTGAACCGCACGCCGGTGCCGGCTCCGACCTTGCTGCGCAACACACCCTTGGCGCGTTCGAGCGCCGCAGCGGCGCCTTCGTAATCGGGCGCGTCATCCAGCGTCGACCCCATCACTGTGTAGTACAGCGTCGCGTCGTGCAGATCGCCGGACATCTTGGAGTCGACGATCGTTACGCCGGCCAGTCCCGGGTCTTTGATCTCGTACTCGATCGCCGTGGCGACGATTTCGGAGATCCGTTTGGACAGCCGGCGCGCCCGCGCCGGGTCAGCCATACCGCACGGTCAACTTGTCGGAGCTCATACTCAGACGCGCTCCTTTTCCACGAGCTCGTAGGTCTCGATGACGTCACCCTCTTTGAGGTCGGAGTAGGTCAGCGTCAGACCGCATTCGTACCCGTCGCGGACCTCGGTGACGTCGTCCTTTTCCCGTCGCAGCGAGGACACCGTGAGGTTTTCGGCCACCACGATGTTGTCCCGGAGCAAGCGGGCCTTGGCGTTGCGCCGCACGATGCCGGAGGTAACCAGACATCCCGCGATGAGACCGACCTTCGACGACCGGAACAGCGCGCGGATCTCGGCACGACCGAGCTGGTTCTCCTCGTAGACCGGCTTGAGCATG
>DATAZN010000262.1:0-18440 GCA_036272035.1 Mycobacterium sp.
ACCAGAACGGTGAACCTGGGGTCGCCCACCGACGCCGGCACCCCGATTTTCGACGAGAAGCACTACGCGCCGCAGGCCTGGCAGATGCTGCACAACCACGGGGTGGAGGACAATCCCGGCTACGGCCTCGTCGTCCATCCGCCGGTCGGCAAGGAGCTGATCGCGATCGGCGAGGCCATCTTCGGCTACAACGGGCTGGGGTGGCGTGTCACCGGTGCGGTCCTCGGCGTGCTGATGGTGGCGCTGGTCGTCCGGATCATGCGTCGCATCAGCCGTTCGACGCTGGTCGGCGCGATCGCCGGAATGCTGCTGATCGCCGACGGGGTCAGCTTTGTGGTGGCACGCACCGCGCTGCTCGACGGGTTCCTGGCGTTCCTGGTGCTCGCTGCGTTCGGCGCGCTGATCGTCGACCGGGACCAGGTCCGCGAGCGCATGCATGTCGCGTTGATCGAAGGCCGCATCGCCGAGACGGTGTGGGGACCGCGGCTGGGCGTGCGGTGGTGGCGGTTCGGTGCCGGGGTGTTACTCGGACTGGCTTGTGGGACAAAGTGGTCCGGACTGTATTTCGTGGCCTTCTTCGGGTTGATGTCGCTTGCGTTCGACATTGCGGCCCGCCGGCAGTACCGGGTGCTGCGACCGTGGCTGGGAGTTGTCCGCCGCGATCTGATCCCAACGGCCTACGCGCTGTTGCTCATTCCGTTTGGGGTGTATCTGGCCAGCTACGCGCCATGGTTCGCGTCCGAGACCGCCATCGACCGGCACGAGGTCGGCCAGTCGATCGGGCCGCAGACGAATTTCCCACTGCCCGATGCGATCCGCTCGCTCTGGCATTACACCGCCAAGGCCTACGAATTCCACGCCGGTCTGACGAATTCGGCGGGCAACCACCATCCGTGGGAATCCAAACCGTGGGCCTGGCCGATGTCGCTGCGGCCGGTGCTCTATGCCATCGATCAGCAGAACGTTCCCGGCTGCGGCGCGCAATCGTGTGTCAAAGCGGTGATGTTGGTTGGCACGCCGGCGATGTGGTGGATTTCGGTGCCGGTGCTTTTCTACGCCTGCTGGCGGATGGTGGTGCGTCGGGACTGGCGCTACGCCGCGGTGCTGGTCGGCTATTGCGCGGGCTGGCTTCCGTGGTTCGCCGACATCGACCGCCAGATGTACTTCTTCTACGCGGCCACCATGGCGCCGTTTTTGGCGATGGCGATTGCGTTGATCCTCGGCGACATCCTCTACAAACCCGGTCAGGGCGCCGAGCGTCGCACCCTCGGGCTCATCGCGGTTTCCTGTTATGTCGCACTGGTTTTGACGAACTTTTCGTGGCTGTTTCCGGTGCTCACTGGTCAGCCGATTTCGCAGAACACCTGGAACGTGGAGATCTGGCTACCCAGTTGGCGTTAGCCAGTTCGTGTCGAAAATAGCCTAGGACAAGGTGCACGACGCTTTGAGCGCCGGCGCATAGGTCAGGTCGCCGCATTCGCATTCCCACGCGGTGTGTCGACCTCGTCTGCAGGCGCACGGCACGACTCTGACGATCATGTGTCCCGGCAGCAGCCAGTGCCCTCGCGCACAGCGGTAAGGCCGTTTGTCCGTATACAGCTCGGCGGCTTGTGCAATACCGTCGTCAACATCAATAGTCACACCCACGACATTGACAGGGTCCCCGCCGCGAAGACAGGTCGGTTGGCGCATCGTTATCGTTTGGTGCCCTATCCCGGGCGTGTCGGTGACCTAGCGGCGCGCGACGAGCAGGTCAACGCGGAGCCTCACCTGAAGTATGGTTCAGGTTGTGGACGCCCAGGAGTTGCTCCCCGGTGAGCTCGCCAGTCGGGCCGGCGTGGCGATCTCGGCCCTGCATTTCTATGAGCGGCAGGGGCTGATCACCAGCAGGCGGACGTCGGGAAACCAGCGCCGCTACAGCCGCGACACCCTGAGGCGGGTCGCGTTCATCAAAATGTCTCAGCGGCTGGGCATTCCGCTGGCCCGCGTCCGCGACGCGCTCGCCACGCTGCCCGCCGGCCGCATACCGAACAGTCGCGACTGGGCGCGGCTGTCCGCCGGTTGGCGCGCCCACCTCGACGATCGGATCGTGCATCTGCAGCGGCTGCGCGACAACCTCGCCGAATGCATCGGCTGCGGCTGCCTGAGCCTGCGCGCATGCGCGCTGTTCAATCCCGATGACGTGCTCAGCGCGCAAGGACCAGGAGCCATCCGCCTGTAGCTGAATGGCGCGGCGCCTCACCGGCCCGCTATGCGGCCCGCGTCGTCGCCACGCGAAGTTCGAACAATTGTGCGATAGAATCGCGGCCGTGGCGATCACGGTTCAGGAGTCGTTGTTCGAGTGCAACGAACGCCGATCGCTGGGCAGCCGAGCCTGGATCGATATCCGCTCCGGATGGTTGACCGGTGCCGACGAATTGTTGATCGAACTGCTGGAAACGATTCCGTGGCGGGCCGAACGCCGCCAGATGTATGACCGCGTGCTCGATGTGCCCCGCCTGGTGAGCTTCCACGACCTCACCGTCGAGCAAGCACCGCATCCACAGCTGGCCCGGATTCGGCGGCGGCTCAACGACATCTACGCCGGCGAACTCGGCGAGCCTTTCACCACGATCGGCCTGTGCTGGTATCGCGACGGGTCCGACAGCGTGGCGTGGCACGGCGACACCATCGGCCGCAGCAGCACCCAGGACACCATGGTGGCGATCGTCAGCCTCGGCGCCACCCGCACCTTCGCGCTGCGGCCCCGCGGGGGCGGCCCGTCGTTGCGGTTGCCACAGGCGCACGGCGATCTGTTGGTGATGGGCGGCTCGTGCCAGCGAACCTGGGAGCACTCGGTGCCAAAAACGTCCGCAGGCACCGGGCCGCGGATCAGTATTCAATTCCGGCCCAGGGACGTCCGGTAGACGTCAGCTGCGAATCGCGGCGACCGATTTGACAAGCAGGTCGCGGGCCTGCTTGGTGTCAACGGGCTTGGCGGGCTGGCCCTGCACCACGATCGGGTTCACGGTGACGATCACCTGATAGTCACCGAAATGTGCGGTGTAGTTGTACAGCTCGCCGCTGCGCGGCTTGCCCTGAACCACGGTCTGCAGCACGCGGTGCACGCCCAGGGTCTGCGTTCCGTCGATCTGCGGCACGTCGATGACCTCGATGAGACCACGCACCCGACCGCCCTGGAATGCCACCTTCTTGCAGTTGTGCCCGGGCTCCTTGAACGGCACAGGTTGAGACGTCTGTACGGCCATCGTGATGAAGCGGCCGCCATCCCCCTCGGCGGCCACCGCGGCCATATTTCCCTGCAGGCCCGCCGGCATGTCCTCGCCGACCACGAACGACGCGCAATCGGGCGGATCGAATGTCAGACCCGGCGGAAGCTTGTGCGTCGAAAGCACCTTCGGATCGATGCCGGTTTTCGCCGTCTCTTTGACCTTGTAGCCTGGTCCGAAGTCGGACTTCACCTGTGCGATCTTGGTGATATCGGCTGAGGGCGGTGCCTCAGAGGGGTGGGAGCAGGCCGCCAACAGGCAGACACTTCCGATCGCTACCGCAATCCGCATCATTCGCGCCAATCTAACGCACCGCCCTCAGCCACGTAAGGCAGATACCGTTTTCACCAGCAAGTCGGCCGCGAACTGGGGCGTCAGCGCAGCATCTGGCGAGCCGGGGTCACTGATCAGCGTGGTGAACGCATAGTAGCCACCCAAATAGGCGGTGAAGGTGCTTGCCCGCGAACCGATTTCATTGCCGCCTTCGACCGATGTCACGATTTCGGCTGCCATGCCCAGGGTTTCAGCGCCATCGATGCGGGGTGCATCGACCAGATGGACACGCGCGCTGGCACGCCGCCCGGTCATACTCCATTGCCGGCACTGAGCGACCAGGGAATGATTCAGCGCCAGCGGGCCCGTAGGCGCTGCGACCACCACCGCGTACACGGTGCCGCCAGGACCCGATCCCGAAATGCCTTGCGGAGATTGCCCGTGACCGCCGGCCGGGTAGGCCAGCGCCGCACAGCGCGGCGGTGTCGCGACGCCGACTCCGCCGAGACCCCAAATGCCTGGCGGCGCGGTCACATCCGACACCGTGGTCACCTCGTAGCCGGGCGGTATGTCGCGCCGGACCCGCCTGATGTCAGCGGGATCGACGTGGCGTGCCGCCGCGCCGCCCGAGGGCGCCGGCGCATGTTGGCCCGGGTGGGCGCACGCGGCGAGCAGCGGGACGACCATCGCGGCTGCCCAGAACCGCATGCTAACTGACGGCCCGAATCACTTGACGCGCAGCGTGTTTGATTTCAGCGACCATGTCGCGGCTCAACGAGAGGTCGTCCGGGTTGGGCACGTCGACGACCGTGGTGACCACTCCGATGTCGTCGCGCTCCCAGAACGCGCCGTAGTGGTCCATGATCGTGCGCATCGCCACGTTGTCGGCGAGCATGCGGCCGGAGAACTTGTCGACTCCAGCGACCCGTGCAGCAACGGAGAGGGCGGCGATCAAAAAGGATCCGATCCCGCGGCCCTGATAGGCGTCCGCGACAGTGAACGCGATCTCGGCCACCTCCGGATGGTGGTCGTCGCGTACGAAGCGTGCGTCGGCCACCGGATTGCCGTCAAGATCGGTCATCACCCAGACGAAGTGGTCGACGTAATCGACCTCGGCCAGATAGTCCATCAGTGCCGGGCTGGGCACCCGCGCCGACATGAATCGCCGATACAACGTCTCGCTGGAAAACCAGACGCGGCCCTGCAACGTCCGCTCACTGTCGCCGGGCAGCACCGGACGCAGTAGCAGTTCCGTGCCGTCGCGAGTGCGGACCGGGATCGGCGTCAGAAAGGCCGCCAGCCGCTGGCGCACGGTGCGCACCAACCGGCTCATGATCCCGGGAATGTGCACCAGCCGCGCGAACGCGTCGCTGTCGCCGATCCAACCGGTCAGCAACTCGGTGGTGGTCACCGTCGCCGTCCGCGGGATGTGGCGCAGCAGCGCGATCTCGCCGACGATCGTGCCGGCCGACACGTGTTCCACGGTCACCACGTCGTCATCAGCGATTTGCTTGATCTCGGCCGTGCCCGACGCGATGAGCAGGAAAGACACCGCCTGCTCGCCCTGCTTCATCAGGATCTGACCCGCAGCTGCCTGTAGCGGCTGCAGGCTGGCCGCCAGCGGCATCAAATCCTCGGCGGGACACCCCTTGAAGATATCCAGTGCAGTGAGTTCGTCGGCACGCAGCGCGGTCAGTTCGGTCACCATGCCGCCCCTGTCGCCGTCCCCGAGATAATGCCAAGGCTAGGGGTCTTGATCGTGTTGCAGCAAGGACATCTGCCCCGGCAAACTCACTCAGATGGGCAGCACCGAGAATCCGCTGGAGACGACCCGTCATCTGCTCGATCGCGAGGCGAGCCTGCGGCACGGCTTCCTCGACGTGCTTGGTGAGTCGGTCGCCAGCGAAACCCCTACAGTGGCGCAAGTCGCGATGAACAGCCCGTTGGTCGCCACGGTGTACGAACGGCTGTGGCGCCCGGTGCTGTTCTACGTCGCCAGCGGCGTCACCACGAGCAGCGAGCAACGTCGCGCGGCTGACGCATTGGACCTGTCGGGCACCCACATGTTGCTTGATATCGCTTGCGGCCCTGGCAATTTCACTGGAAAGCTGGCCCAACAGCTGCCAGCCGACGGCCTGGCGGTCGGGTTGGACATCTCCGTGCCGATGCTGACCCGCGCCGTGCTGGACAACAGCGGGCCGCGAACCTGCTATGTCCGCGGGGACGCAGGAACGCTGCCGTTCGGCGATGAAACCTTCGATGCCGTCTGCTGTTTCGGCGCGCTCTATCTGATGCCGGAACCGTTTCAGGTCGCCCGCGAAATGGTGCGAGTGCTGCGACCCGGGGGTCGGGTGGCGATATTGACAAGCTACGCGGGCGAGATACCGCCCGTCCGGCAGGCGATAACCGCGAGCGCCCGGATGATCGGGCTGCGCTTGTTCGATCGGCACGAGTTCGTCGACTTGTTCAGGTCGTCGGGCCTGGTCGACATCGAGCAGCAGACCCAGCGCACATTGCAGTTCGTCACCGCCGGTAAGCCCGGCTGACGGTCAGGCCAACGAATAGAAGCCCTCGTCGGCCTGCTGGCTGAGCAGCGCGCCGCCGGCGGCCAGGGCCTGCGATTTGAACACGCGGGCAGCCATACTCGGCCGGTGCCGGCCGGCGACGAACCTGCAGTTCAGATTGGTCGGTTGGTGTCGGCCCCAGAGCAGCACCTCACTGTCTTTGTCGTTGCCGGCGGCAAGCACCTGCCGGCGGACGGCTTCGCTTTTGACCATCACGTCGGTCGCGACAGCAAGCATGTGCGGGCGGGCCCGCGGCCCGACACGGTTCTCCAACCGTTTGGCGACTCTGCCGCCTAGAACCCGGATCGGCCGGTCGTCGATGACGCGATCAGCGCCGCCGTCGACCACGACGCTGACATCCCATCCCGCCATCGCCCGATCGAAGATCAGCCCGCCAATCGACATCACCGCGTCGGTGATGTTGGCAGCCACCACCTGGAATTGGTAGCGGCCGAAATCGTCCAGGACCGAGCGCGGCGACGATGCCCGCGACAGTGGAATCGGGCGATGGAGTTGCTGGAGCGGGCTGGCGGGAGCGGCCACGTGTTGTCCGTTCGACGTATTGCACAATTCTTGGCTGACACTACGAATATAGAGTAGCCTGGAACCGAACAAAACCTAGCTCGTCGCCAGGATCTGCTTTGACACCAAAAGCGCGGATGAACCGCCGCTACACTGCCGGGATACCAAACAGACGCAAGCCCAATCCCGACCAGCGCCGTCGCGAACTTTGCGATGCGGCGATACAGCTGCTCGCCGATGACGGCGCAAAGGGCCTGAGCCATCTGAAAGTCGACGGTCGCGCGGGCGTTCCCGATGGCACCACCTCGTTCTACTTCCGCACCCGCTCGGCGTTGCTGCACGCGGTCGCCGAGCGGATGGTCGAACTCGACCTGGCGACGTTGCAGGCGGTTGCCGACAGCGCCGGCAACGAGGATGGGGCGCCGCAGTCCGCGCTCGCCAAGGTGGTCATCCAGTCCGGTGAAGAACCGCAGCTGAGCCGCACCCGAGCGCGCTACGAGATGACGATTCAGGCCACCAGGGATCCGGCGATCGCCGCGACCCTGCAACGTGCCACCGACGCCTTCACCAAGCTGCACCACGACATCCTGGTCCAGCTATTGCCGCACGGCGCCGACCTCGATCCCGATGTGGTCGACGACCTCAGCAACATCACGCTGACCTTCATCAATGGGCTCATGCTGCGGTTCGTCCACGGCGACCGGATCATCGACAGCCCCGAGCAGCTCGACGGCGTCTTGTCGGCCATCGTCGCCGGCGTCCTGGGCAGCGACCAGCAGGGGCGACTCACCCAAGCCGGCGCCGCGGTGCAACCGCATTCCAAATAGGTCATCAGCTCTTGCCCAATGCCGGCCCATATGGTTCTCTACGGCAATAGAGTTAGCCCGTCGCGGGTGAGCGCGCGAGCGCGGTTCTGTTAAGCGAAAGGTACAAATCGCCCGAACCGCCTCGGACGCTGACACACTGGCGACAACGATCCGGGATGCGGCCACCCGGATCGCCGAAGTTGTGGCGAAAGGCAAGATTTCGTGACGATCAGCACCGACCTGGACGTCCAGGACGTCCACTACGACCCCTACGATGTCGTCGTCAACGGCGACCCTTACCCGACTTTCGCGCGGTTGCGTGAAGAGGCGCCGCTGTACTACAACACCCAGCACGATTTCTATGCGCTGAGCCGCTTCGCCGATGTCGACAAGGGGCTCGTCGATCACGGCACATTCAGTTCGGCGCGCGGCATCATCCTCGAATTGGTCAAGGCCAACCTCGACATCCCGCCCGGCCTGCTCATCATGGAAGACCCGCCGATCCACGACATTCACCGCAAGCTGCTGGCCCGGATGTTCACCCCACGCAAGATCGCTGCGCTGGAGACGCAGATCCGTGACTTCTGCGCCCAGGCGCTGGACCCGCTGGTCGGGACGGGACACATCGACTTCGTCGCCGACCTCGGCGCGCAGATGCCGATGAAGGTCATCAGCATGCTGCTCGGCATCCCCGAGGACGACCAGGAATTCATCCGCGACCAGACCAACGCGCAGATGCGCACCGAAGCCGGCAAACCGATGAACCACGAACACGGCCTGGCCACCGGGGAAATCTTTGCCGCATACATCGATTGGCGCGCCACCAATCCCTCCGACGACATCATGACCGAGCTGCTCAACGTCGAATTCGTCGACGAGACCGGCGCCACCCGGCGACTGACCCGCGACGAACTGCTGATCTATCTCAACGTCGTCGCCGGCGCAGGCAACGAGACCACCACCCGGCTGATCGGTTGGGCCGGAAAGGTTCTCGCCGAACACCCCGACCAGCGCCGCGAACTGGCTGAGAGCCCTCAACTGATACCGCAGGCCATCGAGGAACTCTTGCGCTTCGAACCGCCGGCCCCGCACGCGGCCCGCTACGTGACCCGTGACATCAGCTTCCACGGCCAAACCGTGCCCGCGGGTGCGGTGATGATGATGCTGATCGGCGGCGCCAACCGCGACCCGCGCCAATTCGGCCCGGACAGTGAGGAATTCAACATCCACCGAGCACCCCGGCAGCATCTGGCCTTTAGCGTCGGCACCCACTTCTGCCTGGGCTCGGCGCTGGCGCGACTCGAAGGACGAATCGCCATCGAAGAGATCCTCGAACGCTTCCCAGAATGGGAGGTCGACCTGTCGAACGCCAAACTCAGCCCGACATCGACGGTGCGGGGATGGGAGTCGATGCCGGCCTCTACGCCATGACCGGTCGCGTCGATGGCAAGGTCGCGTTCGTCAGTGGGGCAGCCCGTGGGCAGGGCCGCAGTCACGCCATCCGGCTGGCTGAAGAGGGCGCCGACATCATCACCATCGACGTCTGCGGGCCGATCGCCAACCTCAGCTACCCGCATGCGACGCCGGAAGACCTCGACGAGACAGTGGATTTGGTCAAGGGTGTGGGCCGGCGCATCGTGACCGCTCAAGTCGACGTGCGTGACTACGAGGCGTGCAAGGCCGCAGTGGACAGTGGCGTCGAACAGCTTGGTCGGCTCGACATCATCGTCGCCAACGCCGGTGTCGGCACCGACGGCAGAATGCTGCACAAGATCCGGGAAAACATCTGGCAAGACATGATCGACATCAACCTCACCGGCGTCTGGCACACGGTCAAAGCAGGCGTGCCACAGGTGCTTTCGGGCGGCCGCGGTGGGTCCATCGTGCTCACCAGCTCGGTGGGTGGCCGTAAGGCCTATCCGAATACCGGCCACTACATCGCCGCCAAGCACGGCGTCATCGGCCTGATGCGCGCCTTTGCCGTGGAACTCGGGCAGCACATGATTCGGGTCAATTCGGTGCTGCCCACCCAGGTCAGCACCACGATGGTGATGAACGAGCAGACGTATCGTCTGTTCCGCCCGGATCTGGAGAATCCCGGTCCGGACGACTTCGCCCCAATCTCCCAGATGATGCACACACTGCCGGTGCCTTGGGTCGATCCGATCGATATCAGCAACGCGGTATTGTTCCTCGCCTCTGATGAATCTCGGTACATCACAGGCGTTTCGCTTCCCGTCGACGCGGGCAGCTTACTCAAATAATCAACAATCAAGTCGGGAGAAAACTAATGCCTGAGTTCGACTACGAGGAAATGAAGAAGGAAGCCGAGCAGTACATCAAGTTCGAGAAGGACAAGAAGAACCGCATCGCCTACATCACCTTCGATCGCCCCGAAGCCCAGAACGCCACCAGCCTGGGTATGCGACAGAACTACGCCGACCTCATCCACAAGTGCAATGTCGACGACGACGTCAAGGTCGTCGTCATCCGCGGCGAGGGTGATGATTTCGGAAGCGGCGGCGACCTGCCCGAGCAGCGACCGATGCTCGAGAACCCGGGCCTGCCGCTGCATCACGAGCTCGCGATCAATGATGACGACGTCAAGTACCCGCCAGGTGGTACCTACCGCTACCTGTCCACCGTCACCGACTTCTACGCCAAAGCCCGCGCCGGAAACCGCCCGCTGCAGGAGCTTCGGAAGATCAGCATCATCGAGGCCAAGGGCTACTGCTATGGCTGGCACTTCTACCAGGCCGGCGACGCCGACCTGGTGATTTCGTCCGACGACGCACTGTTCGGGCACCCGGCTTTCCGCTACGTCGGCTGGGGGCCGCGGCTGTGGTGGTGGGCCGAGACGATGGGGCTGCGCAAGTTCTCCGAAATGCTCTTCACTGGACGGCCTTTCAGCGCGAAGGAGATGTACGAGTGCGGCTTCGTCAACAGCGTGGTGCCGCGTGACAAGCTCGAGGCCGAGACCGAGAAGTACGCGCTGGCCTGCTCGCGGTCCCGCCCGACCGACACCGTCGCGGTGCAGAAGACCTTCCTCGAGCTGTACAAGCAGCACAAGGGCGAGTACTTCGGCAGCCTGCTCACCGGCATGGTCGAGGGCATGCTGCCGATGATCAAAAACGACGCACAAGAGGTCGACCTCACCGGTGGCACATTCGAAAAGGGCCTCAACAACGTCGTGAAGGACAACGACCTCAACTTCCCGCCGGAGTGGCGCCTGAGCCGCTCGGGGCGCGCCAAGCCTTTACGTCTCGAGGTATGGCATGTCGGCGCTGACTGGTATCAGGATCGTCGAGCTGGCCGAATCGGTTGCCGGAGAATACTGCGGGAAGCTTCTCGCCGACTTCGGCGCCGAGGTGATCAAGGTCGAACGCCCGGGTGGTAGCCCCACCCGGGCGATGGCACCGCTCGTCGGCGATGGTGGTGGACCAGAACGCAGTGCGGTATTCGCGTATTTGAACACCAACAAGTGTTCGGTCCAGCTCGACCTCGCCTCGGCCGATCAACTCGAGCTGCTGCACACGATCATCGCCACCGCGGACGCCGTCATCGACGATCACGCACCGGCGTGGGCCGACGCGGTGGGCTTCTCGGAGGCTGAGGTCGCTCGTCATCACCCGACCGTGGTGTTCTGCTCGGTCACGCCGTATGGCATGCAGGCGCCGCCGGAGCTGCACGCCGCGAAGACCTTCAACGTCTTTCACAGCAGCGGTTGGGGTCTTCATACCCCCAGCCATGCCGACCCGGCCAAACCACCGCTCAAAGGACCCGGTCGCTTCCTGGCCGACTACGAGGCCGGACTCGACGCGGCCCTCTGCGTCGCCTCGTCGCTGTTCTGGCATCTGCACACCGGAGCCGGCCAGTACATCGACGTGTCAGCGCACGCCGTCCTGGCGTCGCGCGCCGACTGCGTGCTCGGCAGGTTCATCACCGGCGAGGTGACACCGGAGAACACCCGTGACGAGTACGACCAGCAAGGCCCCGCCTCCTTCTTCGCCTGCGCGGACGGATTCGTCTACCTCTATATGACCAGCGGTAATCACTGGGCCGGTCTGAAAATGCTGATGGGCCAACCGGACTGGCTCAACGAGTTCGAGGACGACTGGCTTGAGTTCTCGGTCACCCCGGAAAAGGTGGCGAAATTTCACAACGGATTCGCCGCATGGGTCCGCGAGCTCGGCAAGGACGCGGCGTCCGAAGAGGCCCAGCGGCTGGGAGTTCCACTGGTGCCTGTCAAAAGCGCTGCCGATCTGAAGACCTCACCGCAGTACCGTCACCGCGGCTTCTTCCACGACGTCACTCATCCAGTACTAGGGGGTGCGTCCTACCCCGGCGTCCCCTACGTGTTGAGCGCATCACCCGCGCGCATCATCAGCGCGGCACCCGCCCTGGGTGAGCACACCGACGAAATCCGTCGCAGCGTCGAGATGCCGCGCGCGACACCGGCGGTCAAATCACCACAACTCAAGCCGCCCAAGGTGTCCCGGGGTGGCCCGCTGGAAGGCATTCGGATCGTCGAGCTCACCAAGGTATGGGCCGGTCCATACGCCGGCAAGCTGCTGGCGTTCTTGGGCGCCGAGGTGATCAAGGTGGAAAGCTCGAGCCATCCTGACGAGATGCGCGCGTACGGCGGCACCGACATCAACCATGCCCCGTTCTTTCTCAGCATCAATCCCGAAGTGCTCAGCGTGGAGCTGGACCTCAAGTCCGTGACCGACATCGGACGGCTCCGCGAGCTGATCGTCCACAGCGACATTGTCATCAACAACCTGCGGCCCGGCGCGATGGAACGCATGGGTCTCGGCTACGAGCAGCTGAAAGCCATTAAGCGGGACATTATTTCGGTGTCGATCAAGATGTGGGGCAACGACGGGCCGTTGGGTCACCAGACCGGCTACGCGCCGTGCTTCGCGGCGTTGGCCGGTGTCGCTTCACTGGTGGGTTATCCCGGCGGCCCGCCGCTGGGCACCAGCATGCGTTACGGGGACTCCACCGTCGGCGCCGCCGCCGCGTTCGCCGCCGTCGCGGCGTTGCTGCACCGCGAGCTGACCGGCGAAGGCCAATTCGTCGACGTGTCTGCGGTGGAAACCCTGTCGTCGATGATCGGCGACTGCCTGCTCGCCCAGGAACTCACCGGGGCGCAGCTGGTGCCCGACGGCAACCGTCACGCCGACATGGCCCCGCACAGCTGCTACCCGTGTGTCGGCGGCGACTGGATCAGCATTGCGGTGGACGACGAAACTCGATGGCGCCAACTGTGTCACGAGCTCGATGCCACCGCGCTGGCCGACGAGCCGCGCTACGCCACCCTGGCGGATCGACTCGAGCACACCGACGCGCTCGACCTCGACATCGCGAAGCTCACCCAAAACCACCATGCGGGGCAGCTGGCGCAGCGACTCAGAACGGCCGGTGTGCCGGCCGCCAAAAGCGCGACTGCTCTGGACGTCATCAGCGATCAGCTGCTGTGGGACCGCGAGCTGTACCGTTTCGTCAGCGACCACCGTGAGGGCCAACGGCCAGTCCTCGCGGCGCCATGGCGGATGTCGGCCGTGCAGGCCGAGATCGCACGCGGTGCGCCCGATCTCGGCGAGCACAACGACTATGTTCGTGACGAGATCTTGCGCGCTCACGCGATGGAGGGAAGATGACTACTGACACGCTGGCCGGCACCGTGGCGCTGGTCACCGGTGCCAGCAGCGGCATCGGCGCCGCGACCGCACGGGCATTGGCCGACCACGGCGCTGCCGTCGCGCTGCTTGCGCGTCGCGCCGATCGTCTCGATCAACTCAAAGCCGACATCGAATCGGCAGGCGGCACGGCGCTATCGGTGCCCACCGACGTGACCGACGCCGACCAGGTCGCCGCCGCGGTGCAGCGCTCCGTCGACGAGTTGGGACGGCTGGACACCGTGGTGAACAACGCGGGGCTGATGCGGATGTCGCCGGCCGCCGAAGCGCCACTGCAGGACTGGGATGACCTGGTGCGGGTCAACATCCAGGGCGTCTTGTACGTCACCCGCGCCGCGATCCCCCACCTGATCGACGCCGCCGCGGATTCGCCGCGCGGCGTTGCCGATCTGGTCACCATCAGCTCGACCGCCGGCTGGGTCGCCCGACCGGGTACCGCCGTCTATTCGCTGACCAAATTCGGCGTGAATGCGTTCAGCGAGGGTATCCGCCAGGAACTGATCGGCAAGCGGGTGCGGGTCGCCGTGGTGGGCCCCGGCACTGTCGATACCGAGATCAGTGACCACCTGCCCGACCAGGCGCGTGCGGCGTTCGATCGGCAGACCGCGGACATGGTCAAGCTGGCGTCCGAGGACATCGCCGACGCCGTGTTGTACGTCGTCACCCGCAACCGCCGGGTAGCCGTCAACCACATGCTGGTGCGCGCTGCCGAACAGACCTGGTGATGTCCGCGGATCGATGGGTGACCGGCGATCACTTCGGCCTTCCGATCCCTGCCGATCCTGCAGCGTTACATTCGGGTGGCGCAGCGTTTCTCACCGAGGCGTTCCGCACCTCGGGTGCGTTGGACGCCGGTAATGCCGTCAAGCGGATCAGCCAATTCGACGAGGTCCCAGGCGGAAGCACCGGCCGCAAACTGCTTCTGACCGTCGAGTACGACAAGCCGGGCCCCCACACCAACTTGTTCGTGAAGTTCTCCCGCGATTTCGACGACCCGATCCGCGACCGCGGGAAGACCCAGATGGAATCGGAAGTCCGCTTCGCCTCGTTGTCACGCGAACCGGGTTTTCCGATCACGGTCCCGGCCACGCAATTCGCCGACTACCACCGCGACACCGGCACCGGATTGCTGATATCGGAGCGAATCCAGCTCGGGGCCAACGGTATCGAGCGTCAGTACCACAAGTGCCTGGACTACGAGATGCCCGAACCTCTAGACCACTACCGGGGCCTGGTCTCGGCGCTGGGCCGGCTCGTCGGCGGCCACCGGTCCGGATGCATTCCTGCCGGCGATCAGTTCCCGGTCGACATGCAGACGGCACAGGTTGGTGAACGGGCACCGATCGGCCCTGAGAAGCTGGACCGTCGACTGAGCCAGCTCGCCGACTTCGCTGAAACAAGCCCAGGGCTGCTGCCCGCAAACGTCCGCTCACAGCAGTTCATTTCGCGCCTTCGCAACGAGGCGCCCCGATTCTTGGCGAACGAGCCAGCGGTGTGGAGCTATCTGGCCGATCACCCGGACTACATCGCGCTGTGTCACTGGAACGCCAACGTCGACAACGCCTGGTTCTGGCGCGACGACGACAACGCCCTGCATTGCGGCTTGCTGGACTGGGGCTGCGCCGGCCAGATGAACGTTGCCATGGCGTTGTGGGGCGCGATGTCGGGCGCCGAGACCGAGCTGTGGGATCGACACCTCGACGAGTTGCTGCGCCTGTTCGTCGCCGAAATACACGCCTGCGGCGGGCCCGATCTCAGCGTGACTGTACTGCGCAACCAGGTCATGCTCTACGTCGGGGTCATGACGGTCGCCTGGCTGCTCGACATACCCGCGTTGATCCGCTCATGCTTCGGCGACGCCGCTCACACCATGACCAGGAAAGACGCCCGCATCAAAGATGACGAAAGCGTCCGTGCCCCGTTACAGATGCTGGCCAATGCTCTGAACCTCTGGGAGACACAGCGATTCGGCGACCGTCTCGACAGTGTGCTATTGCCATGATGGGCTGGCGGTCAGCACATCGGGCCCCTCGTCGGTGATGACGACGGTGTCGCGGCGAAGCACACCGCCGAGGCCTTCCTGCCACACGTAGCCGGTGAGCGCCAGCAGCATCCCCGGATCCAGCCGTTCGGCGTCGGCGGTGGCCGGAAGCTGCCGGGAGATCACCGGCGGATCGAAGCCGAGCCCCAGACCGTGCGCGACTGCCATCGGCGGCGCCGGCTCACCGGCCTCGTCGTAGGCAGCGAGCAGATCGGCGGCGCGAGCCCCGGGCTGGCAAGCCGAAATCAGCCTGTCCCACAGCTCATTCGAACGCTGATACAGCTTGCCGGTCGCATCGTTGATGGCATCTCCCACCGGCCAGGTGCGGCTGACCTCCGCGACGTATCCGTCGGCCAGCGCACCCGCGCCGAACGCGATCAGATCGCCGGACCGCACCTCGCCGTCGCCGTGTGCGCGCCGCCACGGGTGCTCCCGCGAGGTCACCCACGCAGCGTCCTGGGTGGCCGGTGTACTCACCCCGCCCGCGGCCATCGCCTCCAAAACCGCACCCGCCAGCGTCTGCTCGGTCAGCCCGGGCCGCAACTCCGCGACGGCCGCGGCGATCCCGGCTTCGGCGACCCGCACCGCAGTGGACATCGCCGCAAGCTCGTCGGGCGTCTTGATCCGCCGCGCGGTTCGCATCGGCAGTTCGCCGTCGACGAATTCAGCATTCGGAAATGCGATCGGCAGCAGCTTGGCGAAAGTCGGTGTGATCGCGTCGGTTCCGACGCGGCGAGCGGTCGAGGCCCCGTAGATGTTCTTCAATACTTCGATCAGCGTCATCGGATTCCAGGCCAGCCCGTAGAGTCGGTCGCGGCCGATCTCCTCAGGGACTCCCTCGTCATCCGTGCTCATCAGGTAGATCTCGCCGGTGCCGCGCAGCATCACACAGACCGGACCGAACGGCCGGGTTCCGCCGATCCACAACTGCGGCGCCCCGGTCACGTAGCGGACATTGGCCTGCCGGCCCAGTACCAGCACGTCGATGTCGTGGGCTTCCATCTGCGCCAGCGCCCGTTGCCGACGGCCGAACCGAAGGTCCCGGCCGTCGGGCGAAACCTCAGTTGCCATAAGGCGTATAGGGATAGTCGGTAATCCGGACACAGCCGTCTTCGGTGATCACCACGATCTCCTCGCTGCGGTAGCCGCCGGTGCCGTCTTCCCACACCACCGGCTCCAGCACCAGCGTCATCCCAACCGGGAAGACGAAGTTGTCGTCGAACTCCTCACCCAGATCGGTGCCGATCATGGGTGGCTCGGCGGGATAGAGGCCGATGCCGTGTCCGAGGTAGAAGTGTGGAAGCCACGGCTTGCTTCCACCGTTGGCGGCGATCGCCGCCCGTGCTAGATCACCCGACGTCGTGCCGGCTTTGGTCACCTTGAGTACCGCGTCGAGAATATGCTGCCACTGCTCGTACTGAGACTGCTGGCGTGCCGACGGTGTGTCGCCGACCACCCAGGTGCGCCCGAAATCCGAGCAGTATCCGGCGTAGCTGATGCTGACGTCGGTCCACAACACATCGCCCTTGGCGAGTTCACGTTCGTTGGTCAGCAGCGGCAACGCCAAGTCACCGTGTGTCGTCCATACCCCCTCGGCGCGAGACGGCGGCATCACCTGCCAGATGGCCTCCAGCATGTTGGCCGTGGCGCCCAATTCGAAGGCGCGGCGCACCAGCTTGGCCGACAGATCGGTCTGCCGGACACCGGGAGCCAACTGTCGTTGCACATCGACCATCGCGCGTTCGGTGATGCGACTGGCCATGCGCAGACAGGCAATCTGGTCAGGTGTCTTGACCAGGTTCGCCGCGCCGACCACCTCCGCGGCCTCCGAGGGTGGCCCGCCCGGGAAGATCCGATCTGCGGCGCGGCGCATCGCGCCGGTCATCTCGTCGACCGCGACACTGGCACCACGGGGAATCAGCTCGCCGATCACCCGGGCGAATTGCTCGACGCCCTCCTCCAATTCGAGATACAGGGGATCGTGCAGATGGTCCGCGGGCACCTGGGATTCCGACGCGGCGCCTTCCCGGAACGGGATGAACAGATGTGGGTGCTCGTCGTCGGCTAGCACGATCGCCACCGGACGCTCGACGTGCGACAGGCCGGCGTCCAGCACCGGCCAGCTTGCACCGGTGGCATACACCACGTTGTCGTTCATCAACAGGATCAACGCGTCGACGCCCTGGTCGGCCATCGCGGCCCGAAGCCGCGAGCTGGTATCGCGGTGCATCCGCGCCCGGTCAGGCTCCTCGGGGATGACGAAGCTCTGCACGCCGGTAGAAGCCGTCATCTCAGATACCGAGGAACTTCTTGATGTTGCCGCTGACGATGCGGGCGGCGTTGTCCGGCCCGACGGCTTCGACGACGGCGGCCAGCGACTTCTCCGAGTAGCCGAAGCTGCTCTCGTTGTGCGGGTAATCGGACGACCACATCACCCTGTCGACGCCGATCTGCTCGATCAGCTTCAAGCCGAGCGGGTCGACGATGAACGAGGCACTCATGTGGGTGTCCCAGTAGTACTGAATCTCGTGCTCCAGCGGGTGATCCAGCATGTGCTGATAGGACGCCAGCACATGCTCGGCGTCTTGCAGCGCCGGTGGAATCCAGGCGATGCCACCTTCGAACCACCCGATTCGCAGGCCCGGATGACGGTCGAGGATGCCGCCAAAGATGTACTTGGAAAACATCTCCCGGAATCCGTCGATGTTCACCATCATCGCGACCGCGACGTTGTTGACCTCGCAAGGTGCCTTCGGCGGAGTTTCGCCGATGTGGTGCGTCACCGGCAGGCCGGATTCCTCGATCGCATCCCAGACCGGTCCCATCGCACTGCACGCGTAGTCCATCATGATGCCGTCATCGCCATTGCCCGGATTGAGCGGCAATAGAAATGTCTTGAGGCCAAGCGATTTCAGCTCGGCCAGGGTGCGATGGGCACCTTTTCGATCCCACCAGTTGATCAGGCCCACGCCGAAGAAGTGGCCGTCCGAGCGCTCCTGCAGATCAGCGATGTACTCGTTGTAGATGCGGAAAACGCGCTCGCGCAGTGGCTTGTCCGGAAAGCCGAACATGGCCAGTAGCGCATTGGGGAAGGCGAGTTCCCGGTCCACACCGTCCTCACGCAGTTCGCGTATCCGCGCTTCGATGTTGTTGGTGGCCGCCCCGGCCAGATCGTCGTACTGCATCAGCACCGCGCTGAAGACATCGGGCAGGAACGACTGCCCCTGGTGACCGATCTGGTAGGCCCCATCCTCGTACCAAAT
>DATAZN010000263.1:0-19052 GCA_036272035.1 Mycobacterium sp.
CGTCGTCGCATCCGGCTCAAATGAGTACAGCGTGTGGGGCTCGTTGTCATCCTCGACGTACTCCACGACCATCGGGGCCATGCGGTGCGCTCCGACCGACTGCGACATCATCGACTTGAATTCGGTGTAGACGATGTGCAATTCGTCGACTCCGGATTCGTCACTGGACTCTTCGCTGTCATCGGTGCCGGCCAAGAAGGCACTTACCAGAGTTTCGGCGACCTCCGCGGCGTTTTCGTAGCTGGGCCGCTCCGAGAAACCGGTCCACGATTCGCTGATCTCCCAGTTGCGAAACTTGAAGTAGCCCTGCGCTTTACGTCCAACGGTGTAGAGCACCGGAGTCTTGCCGTCTTCGCGCAGGCGCGAGAAAAGCTCCTCGGCCTTGCGGAAGGCGCCGGAGTTGTACGCGCCGCACAGGCCCCGGTCAGACGAGACCACCAGCACGCCAACCCGTTTCGGCGAGGGCTTCTCGACCAGCAGCGGGTGGTCGAGAGCCGCCTCCTGCGCGAGCGTGGTGAGCACGCGGGTGATCTCGACTGTGTAGGGCCGGGCCTCTTTCAGCCGTGCCTGTGCCTTGCCGATGCGCGACGTCGCGATCATCTCCTGCGCCTTGGTGATCTTTTTGATCGACCCGGCAGAACGAATGCGACCCCGCAGTTCGCGAAGTGTGGCAGCCATCTTCGATTACTTCTTCTGCTCCGGCGGTGCCGGCTTGTGTACCTGCACTGCTTCTTTCGCTACCTCGTCTTCGTCGAGGGCCTGGACGTGCTCGTCACGCACCACTGATCCACCGCCGGTTGCCGCGAAGCCCTTTTTGAACTCGTTGATCGCGTCGACCAACTTCTTCTCGGTTTCTTCGCTGAGCTTCTGCGATTTCTTGATGTCGGACAGGATGCCGTCCTTGGCCCCGCGGATGTGGTCGAGGAACTCGGTCTCGAAGCGATGCACGTCCTCGGCCGGGACCGAGTCGAGGTGTCCGTCGGTGCCGAGGAAGATCGAAATGACCTGCTCCTCAACGGGTGACGGCTGGTACTGCGGCTGCTTGAGCAGCTCGACCAGCCGTGCGCCGCGATCCAGCTGTGCTTTCGACGTGGCATCCAAGTCCGAGGCGAACGCCGCGAACGACTCCAGCTCGCGGAACTGCGACAAGTCCAAACGGAGGCTTCCCGCCACCTCTTTCATCGCCTTGATTTGCGCCGCGCCACCCACACGGGACACCGAGACACCGACGTTGATCGCCGGCCGGACACCCTGGTTGAACAAGTCGGACTCGAGGAACACCTGACCGTCAGTGATCGAAATGACGTTGGTCGGAATGTAGGCCGAGATGTCGTTGGCCTTCGTCTCGATGACCGGCAGGCCGGTCAACGAGCCGCCGCCGAGCTCGTCGGACAGCTTGGCGCAGCGCTCCAGCAGCCGCGAGTGCAGGTAGAACACGTCACCCGGGTAGGCCTCACGCCCGGGCGGACGACGTAGCAGAAGCGAGATGGCCCGGTAGGCTTCGGCCTGCTTACTCAAGTCGTCGAAGATGATCAGCACGTGCTTGCCGCTGTACATCCAGTGCTGGGCTATCGCCGAACCAGTGTAGGGCGCAAGCCATTTGAAACCGGCGGCGTCAGAGGCCGGTGCCGCGACGATCGTGGTGTAGTCCATCGCGCCGCCCTCGTCGAGCGCGCGTCGCACCGACGCGATCGTGGTGCCCTTCTGGCCGATGGCCACGTAGACGCAGCGCACCTGCTTCTTCTCGTCGCCGGTCTCCCAGTTCTCGCGCTGGTTCAGGATGGTGTCGACGCACACCGCGGTCTTGCCGGTCTTGCGGTCACCGATGATCAGCTGGCGCTGGCCACGACCGATCGGCGTCATCGCGTCGATGGCCTTGATGCCGGTCTGCAGCGGCTCCGAGACGCTCTGCCGCTGCACCACCGATGGGGCCTGAATCTCCAGCGCGCGATGGGTTTCCGCCTTGATGTCGCCCTGGCCGTCGATCGGCTCGCCCAGTGGGTTGATCACGCGGCCCAGGAACTCGTCGCCGACCGGGACAGAGAGAACCTCGCCGGTGCGCTTGACTTGCTGACCCTGTTCGAGCTTCTCGAAGTCACCCAGGATGACAGCGCCGACGGTGTGCTCGTCGAGGTTCAGCGCGACGCCGAGGACGCCGCCGGAGAACTCGAGAAGCTCCTGCGTCATCACCGACGGCAGACCCTGAACGTGAGCGATACCGTCACCGGCGTCGACGACGAGGCCAACTTCCTCACGCGCAGTATCGGAGTGGAAGGAGCTGACGTATTCCTCGATCGCACCCTGGATGTCGTCAGCGGAGATTGTCAACTCTGCCATGGCTTTTCGTCTTCCTGCTTGTTAATTTGGTGACTTGGGTTGGTGTATTAGTCTGGTAGCTGGGCGTACGCTCTGGCGAGCCGAGACGAGAGCGTCCCGTCAATCACTTCGTCGCCGACCGAAATGGCCAGGCCGCCGATCAGTTCGGGGTCGATATGCATCTGCGCGGTCACTGGGCGGCCGTAGACCCGGCTCAGCAGTTCGGTAAGGCGGATGCGCTGAGCCTCGCTGAGTTCGGCGGCCGCACTCACATGCGCGACCACCTCGCCGTGGCGGGCGACTGCTACCCCAGCAAGTCGAAGCATTGCGGTCTCGGCTGGTTCGCCACGCAAAATGTCGACGGTCTGCGCCAACAACGCGGCGGTGATGGGATTAACGCTCTGGCCGGCGCTTCCGAGTACGTTGCTTAGCAGCTGAACCCGGTCTTCGGCGGGCACCGCGGTGTCGCCCAGGAGACTGGCCAGCCGTGGCTCGCTGTCGAGAACGCGGCTGAACCAAAAAAGCTGATCTGCAACTTCGTCAATCTGGCCGGCACGCTCTGCGCGGATCAGAAATGCCTGCCGCGCAATGTGTTCGATGGCAACAATCAGGTCGGGGGTGTCGGACCAACGCTCCGACACAGCGGTGCGGAGTACGTCGAGCGCCGGATCCCCCACCTTGCCGGAGAGCAGCCGCTCGATCAGCCGGATCCTGGGTGTGCTGTCTTCAGCCCGGGTTGCGAGATACCGGGTGACGACCACCTCGTGGCTGAGTAGATGCGCGACCTCGACCAGCTCTTCAGCCAGCGTGGTGAGCGCCGAATCGTCGAGTCCTTCGGCAATCTCGGCCAACCGATCCATGAGGTCCGTCAGCGACTGCTGGCTTGCCGATCGCAAGCTTCCCAGTACGGGATAATGGATCTCGGCCTCGGAGGGGGCCATCTCGTCCAGATCGTCCAGGAAACGGTCCACGGTGGCCGCCTGCTGGTCCGGCTCGGTGACATATGCACGCACCAATTCGCCTGCGCGTCGCACAGATTCGTCACCAATGTCCTGACGCAGCTGACGGATCAACTGCGCACGCATCAACTCCGCTTGCTTGGCGCCCTGCTGCTTGATCCGCTCCGCGTCACTGTCGGCCTGGGCACGCAGTTGTTCACCGATGCGCTTCGCATCTGATTGCGCCTCTTCGGTCAGACGCTGCGCCTCCGCGTGAGCATCTTCCTTCGCCTTGGCGTGGGCGCGGCTTGCCGCCGCCAGCCGATCGGCGGCGGCCGAAGAGTCGGCCAGCTGTTGACGCACGGTGTTTTGCTGGTCCGCCATCATCTTGCGCACCGGCGGCACGACAAAGCGCACGACCAGCCACACGATGACGGCGAACCCGATGAGCTGCCCGATGAATGTTGACATGCCTTGCTACCGCCCCGAACCCGTAGCCGAGACCGAAGTAGTGATCTCGACGCCGAGGATGCGGCCCGCCAGCGTGGTGGAGAGGCTCTCTACC
Organism: Mycobacterium sp.; assembly: GCA_036272035.1. GTDB lineage: Bacteria > Actinomycetota > Actinomycetes > Mycobacteriales > Mycobacteriaceae > Mycobacterium. The sequence goes on from DATAZN010000263.1 coordinate 3,820, forward strand.
CGCGTGCGAAGATCCGCAGCCACGGCGTCACCCTCCCGCTTGAGCTGCTCGGAAGCGTCCTGGAGCGTCGAGGAAACCTGCTCCTCGGCACGCCCACGCTTTTCCTCGAGGACCTTGCGGCCCTCTGCCCGAGCCTCGTCGCGGGCCGCCGATGCCTTGACCCGGGCGGCGGCCATCGCCGACTCGTAGTCTTCTTGGGCAGCGGCGAACTGCTCGGCCGATTTCTTGTTGTCAGCAGCCGTTTTGGTGATCATGTTGTCGCGCTCTTTGAGCACCTTCGAGATCGGCGGAACCACGAATGCGCCAATCACGCCGAGCACGATCAAGAAGATGATCAGCACAACGAAGAAGGTGCCGTTCGGGACGAGGAAGTTGCTGGTGCCGCCTCCCTCGGCCTGGCCGGCAGCCAGGACCACAACGTTCATGTCACCCATCTCGACTGTTACTTGACTGGGGTGGCGAAGACGAACAGCGCCATGAAGGCCAGGTTGATGAAGTAGGCGGCCTCGACCAGGCCCACCGTGATGAAGAACGGTGTGAACAGCCGGCCTTGCGCCTCGGGCTGCCGGGCGATGCCGGAGATCAGCGCGTTACCGGCGACACCGTCACCGATACCGGCGCCGATCGCGCCACCTGCCATGATCAGCCCGCCGCCGATGAGGGCGCCAGCAGCGATTGTGGGGTTCATTGCTTATCCTCCTTGATGTTTGGTAGCGGTCTACCAAGTCTGTCGTGATGTTGTGAGTCAGCGATTGTCCTGCGGTCCTACTCGTGTTCCCCTTCCAGCTCCATCGCTTGACTGAAGTACAAGATCGTCAGCAGCGCGAAGATGAACGCCTGGATTGCGCCGACGAAAAGGTCGAATGCCTTCCAGATCGCGTTGGGCGCCCACAAGATATACGGCGGGAACAGCGCGATCAACGAGACCAGGATGCCGCCCGCGAAGATATTGCCGAAAAGTCGGAGCGACAGCGAGATCGGCTTGGCGAGTTCTTCTACCAGGTTGATCGGTGCAAGCACGGCGACGTGGCCCTTGAGCACCGCGACCGGGTGTCCGATGATGCCGCGGCGCCAGATTCCCGCCACGTGGTAGCAGATGAACACGAAGAGAGCCAGCGCGAGCACGTAGTTGATATCTGCGGCCGCCGATGAGAGCAGCTCGGTGGTTTTTCCGTGGTCGGAGTATTGCAACGGCAGCACCGACAACCAGTTCGAGATCAGGATGTAGACGAAAAGCGTGACGGCGAGCGGTAACACGAACGGTGCGATTCGCATGCCGATCGCGCTCTCGATTTGGTTGCGCATCTGAACGGTGACCGCCTCGAAGAACAACTGGACACCGCCCGGAACACCGGTCGAGGTGACTTTGGCGCGAAGAAAGAATGCCAGCGCGATGACGATGACGGCGGCGATCGCGGACGAGGTCACGGTGTCGACGTTGACGGTCAAACCGAACCAATTGGCGGTTTTGTGATGACCGACCTCGATCGCGCCTTCGGCCAGAAACGCCTCAGTCATTGCTGTTTCCTGTCCCTTCAATCGCGTCGGCCGCCCCGCTACGCAGCTTCTTCATCACGGGCAGCGCGGTCGTCAGCACCAGCAACACCTGGAAGAGCGCGAGCCCGAATACCACGCCGAGCCCCGCAGGCCGGAAGACGAATGCGATCGCCAATCCGATCGTCGTAATGACCAGCAACCGCGTCGCCGAATTCAGCGCCATTTTCTTTTTCAGCGGGTGCGCATCCGCGGTGATAGCAGCGACCGAGCGCTGCACGCCGAGGGCGTTGAGCAAACCCAGCAGGAGTCCCAAGCCGAAGAACATGCCGACCTTCGGACTGCCGAGCCAGGCGGCGATTGCGACCGCGACGACAGTGAGCGCAAGAGAGGTAACGAACAGCCGAACCGGCCGGAAAGCAACGGAGGGAAACACCAACGGCGCGTCTTGCGCTGGTGTAGTCACTGCAGCACCTCAGTCCTCATTCGGGGGGAGTTGCCTGGTTGCTCATGCGTGGCCCGTAGAGCGTATCGGAGCGCTTTTATCGCACTCGCATCACCCAAGGGACAGCTCCCCTTTGTCGGTCGTAAGTCGACAGGATCGGAGCGGACTCCGTCTGTCGGTGGCCGGCAACCCGCGAGGTTAATTCGGGTTCTACCAGCACCGTACCATATCGACGAGGACTCTACTACTCCTCGTCGTAGATCTCGTCACGGCGTCGCAGCAGCGGGATTAGCGTCGCGAAAACCGCAATCGCAATGGCGCCCAACATGACCGCGGCGGTGTCGCGCGGATTGAAGAAGATCGTGCTTGCGGTGCCGAAAGCAACGATGCCCACCCACAAGTAGATGATGAGTACGACCCGCCGATGGGAATGACCGATCTGCAGCAGACGGTGATGCAGGTGCATCTTGTCGGGGCTGAACGCACTTCGGCCCGCCCGGGTGCGCCGCACGATCGCCAGCAGCAAGTCGAGCATCGGCACGAACATGACCGCCACAACCAACAGGAATGGCGATAGCAGAGCAAACACATCTCGGGCGCCGTAGGCGTTCTGCGAGATCGGTCCCGCGGCCGTCGTCGAGGCCGCGGCCAGCATCAGGCCGATCAACATCGAACCGGAATCGCCCATGAAGATCTTGGCCGGATGGAAGTTGTGCGGCAAAAAGCCCAGACAGGCTCCGGCCAGCACCACCGAGATGACCGCTGGCGGGTAGAACAGCACGTCACCGCCGTGGTCGCGCAGCAGGCCCACGGAGAACATGCAGATCGCCAGCGCGGTAATGAGCCCCAGCCCGGCGGCCAGCCCGTCCAGACCGTCGACGAAGTTCATCGCGTTGACGATCGACACGGTCAGCGCCAGCGTGAGCAGGATCGACGACGCCTGGTCCAGCACGATGGTCCCCACCCCGCCCAACGGGATGTAGAGAACGCTCCACGCGACCCCCATCGTCACCAGCACGCTGGCCGCGGTGATCTGCCCGGCGAACTTCGTCAGCGCGTCCAGCCCCCAGCGGTCGTCGATCAGGCCGATGCCCATGATCAGCCCGCCGGCCCACACCACCGCCGGCATGCCCGTGGAGTAGACGAAACCGCGGGTGAGGGCCGGAAGTTGCGATGCGAGGAACACCGCCGCGACGACCCCGATGTACATCGCCAGGCCGCCCATCCGTGGGGTTGGCGTCACGTGCACATCGCGTTCGCGCGGATAGGCCACCGCGCCGAATCGGGTCGCCATCACGCGCACCGGTCCGGTCACGAAGTAGGTGATGATCGCGGCGGTCAGACCGACGAGCGCGAGCTCACGTAACGGGACACCGGCGCCACGATCAGCCAGGGCGAGCAGACCTCCGGCGAGGTTGTCGGCACCGCTGACCATCCGAAAAACGTAATGCACCGCCCTGAGATCGGACTGAGGCGCCTGCCAGGTCAGGCGGACAAACTCGTGGCATCCAGGCCGAGCACCTCGGCGATACCAGCGGTGCTGACCGGGCCGGCTCGCAGGATGCGCGGTTCGGGACCGGTCAAGTCCAGGATCGTCGAGGCGGCCTGTTGGGCCGACGGACCGGCATCGAGATAGACGTCGACAAGATCGCCCAGTTGCTCGCGGGCGTTCTCCGCGTCCACCGCCGGCGCCCGGCCGGACACGTTGGCGCTGGATACCGCCATCGGCCCGACCTCGCGCAGCAATTCAATCGCGACGGGGTGCAACGGCATGCGCAGCATCACGGTGCCCCGAGCGTCGCCGAGATCCCACTGCACCGATGGCGCCTGCCGGACCACCAGACTCAGCGCACCGGGCCAGAACGCGCGGATCAGGTCGCGCATCGCCTTGGAGACCGAGAGGGCCAAGCCGTCGATCGTGTGCCACGAGCCGACCAGCACCGGAACCGGCATGTCGCGGCCGCGGCCCTTGGCAGCCAGCAGCGCGGCCACCGCCGCACTGTCAAAAGCGTCAGCGCCCACGCCGTACACCGTGTCGGTCGGGAGAACCACCAGTCCACCGTTTTTGACGGCTGCGGCCGCCGATGCGATTCCGCGAGAACGTTGTTCGGGGTCGGTGCAGTCGATGACGTCGCTCACGAGCGACCGCCCTTCGTGCGGGCCGTCACGAATCGGGGCCGTCCGGTCAGATCGGTTCGGGCCACGATATCGTCGAAAAGCTCTGTGCTGCTGATCGTTTCAGCAGTCATCGAGGATGTGGTGTCGTCGTGCTCGACAGCGAACAGGCCACCGGGGCGCAACAAGCGTCCAGCGAGCCGGGCGACGGCCGGAATCACCGCCATGCCGTCCGGGCCCCCGAACACGGCGTGTGGCGGATCGTGTTCGACCACTTCGGGTTCGAGCTCTGCGCCATCGGGTACGTAGGGCGGGTTGGACACTACGAGATCGACCTGGCCATCCAGGTCGGTCAGCAGACCTGAGTCGGTGACGTCGGCGCACACGAACTCCACCCGGGTGTCGGCCGCGTTTCTGCGTGCGTAGTTAAGCGCGGCATCGGAGTCGTCGAGGCCGATCACCCGCGCGTCGGGCCAATGCCGCGCCAGTGCGAGCGCCAGCGCACCCGAACCAGTGCAGACGTCGACGACGACCGGTTTGACCGGAAGAGTCTGCGCGACCGCCCATTCCAGGATCGCCTCGGTTTCCGGGCGCGGGATGAAAACCCCGGGACCGACGGACAGCGTCAATGGCCCGAACGCGGCGGTGCCGGTGAGGTGCTGCAGGGGCACGCGGCGGGATCGCGCGGCGACCGCGGCGTTGTAGTGGTCGAAGAACAAGTCGTCGGGCGGGCAGAGCAGTGACAGCCGGCCGCGCTGGGTGCCGGCGAAGTGTGCCGCCAACTCCTCGGCGTCGTAACGCGCGGAGTCGATTCCAGCGTCTGCGAGCAGCGTCGTCGCGGAGTCGATCGCGAACCGCAGCCGAGTTGTCATGCCTGCTGCAGCCGGGACTGCTTGTCGGCGGCGGCCAGAGCGTCGAAGAGTGCGTCGGCGTCGCCGTCGAGAAGCTGATCGAGGTTGTGCGCCTTGTAACCGATGCGATGATCGGTCACCCGGTTCTCCGGAAAGTTGTAAGTCCGGATGCGCTCGCTGCGGTCCACGGTGCGGATCTGGCTGGCCCGGCCCGCCGACGCGTCGGCGGACGCCTGCTCTTCGGCCAATGCCTGCAGGCGGGCGGCGAGCACCAGCATCGCGCGCGCTTTGTTCTGCAGCTGCGAACGCTCGTTTTGACAGGTGACGACAATTCCGGTGGGCAGGTGCGTGATTCGGACCGCCGAGTCGGTGGTGTTGACGCCCTGGCCGCCCTTTCCGGACGACCGGTAGACGTCGATGCGCAGGTCCGACTCGTCGATCTGCACCTCACCCACTTCTTCGGGCTCGGGATAGACCAACACGCCCGCCGCCGAAGTATGCACGCGGCCTTGGGATTCGGTGACCGGCACCCGCTGCACACGATGCACGCCACCTTCGAATTTCAGGCGCGACCACACGCCGTCGGCCGAGTCGCCCTTACCGGCGATGGTCAGCGTCGCGTCTTTGTAGCCACCCAAATCCGAGTAGGTCTCGTCCAAGACGGTCACGTTCCAGCCGTGCCGTTCGGCGTAGCGGATGTACATCCTGGCCAGGTCCGCGGCGAAGAGCGCCGATTCTTCGCCGCCCTCACCGGATTTGACCTCGAGGACGACGTCATCGGCGTCGTGCGGGTCGCGTGGCGCCAGCATGTCGCTGAGCTTGGTCTCCAACTCATCGACCCGGGTTTCCAGCTCGGTGACTTCGTCGGCGAACGATGCGTCGTCGACGGCGAGTTCGCGCGCGGTCTCCAGATCACCGCGCGCCGACGTGAGCTGGCGGTGGGTCGCGACGATCGGCGCCAGTTGCGCGAACCGGCGCCCGACCTTGCGCGCGTTGGCGGGATCGCTGTGCAGTTCGGGATCGGACAGCTGACGCTCGAGGTCGGCATGCTCAGCCACCAGCGTGTCAATCGCCTGAGTCATGCTCCTCCTTCCCGCGCGAGCCGACTCACTATCGAAACAACTCCGAACGCAAAACGACGCCCGTCCTGCGCGGTGAACGCGACAGTTCGGGCGTCGATCCTGCTACTTGTCGGCCGAGGCTTCCTTCTCGGCACCGGCCTTGCGCTTGCCGTAACGGCGCTCGAAGCGAGCGACCCGGCCGCCGCTGTCCAGAATCTTCTGCTTACCCGTGTAGAACGGGTGGCATTGCGAGCAGACCTCAACCACGATGTGGCCGTTTTCCTTGGTGCTGCGGGTCTGGAAGGTGTTACCGCAACCGCAGACCACGGTGGTCTCGCCGTAGGCGGGATGAATGTCAGCTTTCATGGTGTCCTCTTCAGTAGTGGGTCGCCGGGTCGCCCAATGTGCTGGTCATCGAAGGACGTGAACCGGAACCTGAACTTCGGCTGTTGATTATGCCAGCTCAGCCGCTGTGTCCCTAAACGCCTGCCACGGTCCGCGCATTCCCGGGCCGTCGCTGACGCTAACCCGGGCTGACCTGGGCTTTGGTGGAACGGTCGACGACGGCGTAATTGGTGTCGCGGCCGACCCGGGTCCACAACAGTCCGCCGCCGGGGGTGCTGCCCTGCGCGCTCAGCTGCCGTTTGAGGATCTTGTTGGTGGCGGTGGTCGGCAGGCTGTCGGTGGTCCAGACGTGCCGCGGCCATGCCTTCGGTGAGAGATCCGGCTGGCCGGCCAGAAACCGGCTGAAGTCGCCCGGCGTCAGGTGGGCACCGTCCACCAGCACCAACGCCGCCATCACCTGGTCGCCCACCTGCTCATCAGGCACCGCGTATACCGCGACCTGACTGACGGCCGGCAGCCGCTGCAGGATGCGCTCGATCGGCGCGGTCGTCATATTCTCCCCGTCGACCCGCAACCAGTCACCGCTGCGGCCGGCGAAGTAGATCCAGCCGTCGGCGTCGCGGTAGGCCAGGTCGCCGGACCAGAACATGCCGTTCCGCAGGCGCGCGTCGGTGGCGTCCTGGTCGTTGTAGTAGCCGGCGAACAGGCCCGCGCCTGTGGTGTTGACCAACTCGCCGATCGCGTCGTCGGGGTTGATCAGCGCGCCGTCGTCGTCGAATTCGGCCACCGAGCATTCGGCGAGCGTGTCGGAGTTGTAAATGCTCACACCCGGAAAGCCTTGTCCCAGCGAGCCGGGCGGGCAACCGTCCTCGCGGGTGATGATGATCGCGCCTTCGCTGGAGCCGAAACCGTCCCAGACCGTGCAGTCGAAACGCCTACTGAATTCAGCGATGTCGCGGTCGCTGGCCTCGTTACCGAACGCGACGAGTAGCGGGTTGTCCGCGTCGTCGGGCTGCTCGGGAGTGGCCAGTACGTATGCCAACGGCTTGCCGACGTAGTTCATGTAGGTAGCGCCGTAGCGGCGTAGATCGGACAACAGACGAGACGCCGAGAACGTGGCGGGCACCATCGCCGAGCCGGAGCCGACCGCCACGCTCCAGCCCGCGAGCAGGGCGTTGGAGTGAAAGAGCGGCATCGACAGGTAACAGGTGCCCGACGAATCGACATCGAAACGGCCGATCAGGTTGGCGCCGGCGAAGATAACGGTCAGGTGGGTTATCTGGACGGCCTTAGGTTCGCCGCTGGTTCCCGAGGTGAAGATCATCATGAGCGTGTCGGTCGGGACGACCTCGCGATGCGGCACCAGCGGTCCGGCCGCCGCGAGCAGATCCGACCACTCGTCGCTGCTGGGGGTACCCCCACCCGCTTGCGGGGGAATATCAACGACGCGAACTCCGGGCAGGTCCAGTCCGTCGAGCAGCGCGCGATGGTCCGGATCGGTCAGCAGTATCTGGCAGTCGGCGCGCACGATGTCTTTGGCCAGTGCCGCGCCGCGCCGGGTGTCGTTGATGCCGCACAACACGTAGCCACCGAGCGCCGCACCCGCCATCGCGGTGAGCATCTCCGGTGTGTTGCCCAGCAGCGCACCGACGTGCAGTGGGCGCTCGGGGTCGGCGATGCCGATCAATGCGGCGGCGGACGCCGAGGCATCCGCTAGATGCTCACGCCAGGTCCAGACCCGATCGCCGTATTTGACCGCGGGCGTGGAGTCGCCAAGGCGTGTACGAAGCAGTTGCTGAATAGTGTCCGCCACGGCTCACCACTTTCCCGTCGGTCTACGACAGGCGCAGGTTACCGCCGCAGCGTGGACTGCAAAGCGGGACGGGCGATGTTGCTCGGCTGAGGCGGTGTGCTAATCGCCGGTTTTAGTCGTTGTCCATGCCCGGTGTCGTCTTGGACACCTGAACCAGGAAGTCGTAGTTGTTCTTGGTCTTTCGCAGTTGCGACATCAACAGGTCGATGGCTTGGTGCGAATCCAGGCCCGACAGCACGCGGCGCAGCTTGTGCACGACCGAGAACTCATCTGGCGACAACAGCAATTCGTCCTTACGAGTACCCGACGGGTTCACGTCGACGGCGGGGAACACCCGACGCTCGGAGATCTTGCGGTCGAGCTTGAGCTCGGCGTTACCCGTCCCCTTGAACTCCTCGAAAATGACTGTGTCACCAGTGGATCCGGTCTCGACCATCGCGGTGGCGATAATCGTCAACGATCCGCCCTCCTCGATGTTGCGGGCCGCGCCGAGGAAACGCTTCGGCGGGTAGAGCGCCGTTGAGTCGACACCACCGGACAGGATGCGGCCCGACGCCGGCGACGCGTTGTTGTACGCGCGCCCCAACCGGGTGATTGAGTCGAGCAGCACGACGACATCTTTGCCCTGTTCCACGAGCCGCTTGGCGCGCTCGATGGCCAACTCGGCGACCGACGTGTGATCTGACGGTGGCCGGTCGAACGTCGAGGCGATGACTTCGCCCTTGACCGATCGCGTCATATCGGTGACCTCTTCAGGCCGCTCGTCGATGAGCACAACCATCAGGTGGCATTCCGGGTTGTTCTGAGTGATCGCGTTGGCGATGCTCTGCAGAATCATCGTCTTACCGGCCTTGGGCGGCGACACGATCAGTGCGCGCTGACCCTTGCCAATCGGCATGATCAGGTCGATGACCCGCGTGGTCAGCAGGTCGGGGGTGGTTTCCAGCCGTAGCCGCTGGTTCGGGTACAACGGCGTCAACTTGGTGAAATCAGGACGCTTCTTGACGTCTTCGACCGGACCGCCGTTGACGGTGTCCAAGCGCACCAACGGGTTGAACTTCTGCCGCTGGTTGGGTTGTTCGCCGTCCTTGGGCACCCGCACCGCGCCGGTCACCGCGTCGCCGCGGCGTAAGCCGTTCTTGCGCACCATGTTCATCGACACGTAGACGTCGTGCGGGCCGGCGAGGTAGCCGGACGTGCGCACGAATGCGTAATTGTCGAGCACGTCGAGGATGCCGGCGACCGGCTGAACGACGTCGTCTTCGCGAAGTTCGGTGTCACCGCCGCCGCCACCGTCGCCCGGCCGATCGCCGCGACGCCTGCGTTCCCGGAATCGGCGGCCTCGGCGGCCGCCGCGGCCGTCACCATCGTCGTCTTGCTGGTTTTGGTTCGAGCCGCCGCGGTTCTGTTGTCCGCCGGAGCCCTGTCGATCGCCGCCACGGTCGGAGTCCTTGTCGGACTCGCGGTCGTCGGACTTGTCCTGCTGATCGCGGGCCGGCCTGTCGTTCTCGTTCTGTTGCTTCTTGTCGTTCCGGTGGTTCTGCTCCCCCGCGTTGTCACCGGAGGATGGCCGCTCGCCGGAATCGGTGCGCGGTGCGTCTTCGACCGCGGATTCGCTGTGGTTGTTGGCGGTCTTGGTGTCGTGGTTGTTCTCTGATTCGCCGCCGGCGCCACCGTTGGGCGCCGCGCCGTTGGCGTGGCCGGCCTGCCGGGTTTCCCGGATCGCGGCGATCAGTTCGCTTTTGCGCATTCCCGAGGTGCCCTTGACGCCGGACCGATTGGCCAGCGCGCGCAGTTCGGGAAGCACCATGGTTGCCAGTGAGCCATCCGACGCGCTCGAGTGGGCGTCGTTCTCGCTGGAAGTATCTGGGGTCACGGGGTTGGACAGCTTGTCATTTTCAGTGCTGTCGCCAGCCGTAACGAGGTCCGTATCAGTCACGGATTTCCTTTCTCTCCCTCGCTGATCGAATCAAGCCAGGGGTTCGTGGCATTCGGCCAATTCGCCGAGTGCTGCCAAAGATCGACTCTGCAACGGTGATTGCCAGGAATGGCGGTTTCAATGGCGAACCATCGTCCACGAGAAGAATTTGGTGTTCGTCCTAGTGTCGACGCAGATACAGATGCTGCGATTGCTGGACGGCTCCGAGGATAACCTGCTTCGATGCCGGAAGCAAGAACACCCTCCGCCGCGCCTTGGGGACGCCTAGCTGGGAACTGCTACTCCCGAGCTCCATCGTACGCCGCCCCCCGCCGTCATTTCGCTGACCGCAAACCCGTTTGCAGCGGCATAATCGAGCACCTCTGCGGGCAGCTCAGCAGCCGTAGTCAGCCCGATCACCGCCGGTCCGGCGCCGGAAAGCACAGCTGCCACGTTGTAACGGCGCAATAGCCGCAGAAATTCCGACGACGAGGGCATCGCAGGCGCGCGGTGCGGCTGGTGGAGCACGTCTTCGGTGGCGGCCATCAGTAGGTCAGGCCGTTCGGTGAGCGCCACCACAAGCAGAGCCGCGCGGCTGACGTTGAAACGGGCGGCCTCGTGGCTGACCTGCGTAGGCAGCAGCACTCGCGCCTCCACCGTCGACGAGCGTTCGGTGGGAATGGCCGGGAATAGGCGGATGTCGGGATGCAGCCGCACTGGCGCCGCCGAGTAAGCCGGCGGGCCGGCGCTTGAGTCGGTCCACGAGACGACCGCGCCACCCAGCACCGCCGCGGCCGCGTTGTCGGGATGCCCTTCGAATTCCGAGGACAACTGAATTAGCTCGGGCTGGCTCAACGGTGTCAAACCCGCTTGTGCGAGAAGACCATTGACCGCGGCAAGGCCGCCGACGACTGCCGCCGCCGACGATCCAAGCCCGCGGGAGTGTGGGATTGCGTTGCGGCACCGCACTTTCAGGCCCGACACGCCGACACCGGCGGCCTTCAGCCCGTGCTCGACGGCGCGAACCACCAGATGGCCGGCGTCGAGCACCAGCTCCCCGGCGCCCTCTCCTTCGACCTCGACGACCAGCCCGGAATCAGTTGTCTCGACAAAGATTTCGTCATAGAGGCTCAATGCCAGCCCGAGACTGTCGAAGCCAGGGCCCAGGTTGGCACTGGAGGCCGCGACCGCCGAACTGGCCAGCAGCCCGGAAGCAAGCACTAGACCAACCCCAACTTCGCGACGACGGCGACGGGGTCGACGGGAACCGGCTCCACAGTCGGCATGTCCCGCAGCGCGGTATCGGGATCTTTGAGGCCGTTGCCGGTCACCGTGCACACCACGGTCGAGCCCGGCTTGACCCAGCCGTCGTCGACGGATTTGAGCAGACCGGCGATGCTCGCGGCAGAGGCCGGCTCGACGAAGACGCCCTCGGTGCCCGCCACCAGGTGATATGCGGCGAGGATCTCGTCATCGGTGGCGGCCAGGAAGCGCCCGTTGGACTGCTCCTGCGCCGCGACCGCCGGCCCCCACGACGCCGGCGAGCCGATGCGGATCGCGGTGGCGATGGTCTCGGGATGTTTCACCGGTTCGCCGGTCACCAACGGCGCCGCGCCGGCGGCTTGGGTGCCCAGCATGCGCGGCAGCTTGTCGATCACACCGTCAGCGTGGTACTCGGTGTAACCCTTCCAGTACGCCGTGATGTTGCCCGCGTTGCCGACCGGCAGGGCATGAATGTCGGGCGCATAACCCAACACGTCGACGATCTCGAACGCCGCCGTCTTCTGGCCCTCGATGCGAACCGGGTTGACCGAGTTGACCAACGCGATCGTCGGAAAATCGGCGACGATCTTGCGCGCGACCTCCAGGCAGTCGTCGAAGTTGCCGTCGATCTGAATGATCTTGGCGCCGTGCATGAGGGCCTGCGCGAGCTTGCCCATCGCGATCTTGCCCTGTGGGATCAGCACCGCGCAGGTGATGCCGGCGCGGGCCGCGTACGCAGCGGCCGACGCCGACGTGTTCCCCGTCGACGCGCACAGCACCGCCTGCTGACCGCGGGCCACCGCGTCGGTGACGGCCATCGTCATGCCGCGGTCCTTGAAAGAGCCGGTGGGATTGAGCCCCTCGACCTTGAGATGCACCGTGCACCCGGTCTTCTCCGACAGTCGGGCTGCGGGAATCAGCGGGGTGCCGCCCTCGAACAGGGTGACGGGGACCCAGTCGTCGCCGACCGGCAACCGGTCCCGGTAAGCCTCGATGAGGCCGGGCCACCGCTGATGGATGGCGGCCTTGGACGAACTCATACGTTGGTTCCTTCCAGCCGCAGGACGCTGGCCACACCTTGCACCACGTCGAGTTCGGCCAGCGCGTCAACGGTTTCGGACAGGGCGGCGTCGGTGGCGGTGTGGGTGACCACCACGACGCGAGCGCCGATGCGGCGTCCGCCCTCGCCCACCACGCCCTCCTGGCGAACTTCGGCGATGCTGACTTCGCGCTTGGCGAATTCGGCCGCGACCGTGGCCAATACACCGGGCTTGTCCGCGACGTCCATGCTGACGTAGTAGCGGGTCTCGATCACTCCCATCGGGGCGACTGGCAGCTGAGCGTACTTGGACTCTTTGGGCGCACGGCTGCCCAGCACCCGGTTACGGGCCGCCATCACCAGATCGCCGGTCACCGCGGATGCGGTCGGCGCTCCACCGGCCCCCTGGCCGTAGAACATCAACCTGCCGGCGGCCTCAGCCTCGACCACCACGGCGTTGAACGCGCCGTTGACTGTCGCGAGCGGGTGCTCCAGCGGCACCAGCGCGGGATATACCCGAGCCGAAACCCGCTGCTGTCCATCGTCGGTGGTGATCCGCTCACAGATCGACAGCAGTTTGATCGTGCAGCCCAATGCGCGTGCCGACACGAAATCATCCGGGCTGATCTTCGTGATGCCCTCGCGATAGACGTCATCGGCGGTCACCCGGGTGTGGAAAGCAATGGACGCCAGGATGGCGGCCTTCGCCGCGGCGTCGAAACCCTCGACGTCGGCGGTGGGGTCGGCTTCGGCGTAGCCAAGCGCGCTCGCGTCGGCCAGAGCCCGCTCGTACTCGGCACCGGTGCTGTCCATTTCGGACAGGATGTAGTTGGTGGTGCCGTTGACGATGCCGGCCACCCGCTGCACCGTGTCGCCGGCCAGCGACTGGGTCAGCGGGCGGATGACCGGAATGGCGCCGGCCACGGCAGCCTCGAAATACAGGTCGACGTGGGCGTTTTCGGCGGCCTGCGCCAACTCTCCGGTGGAGACCGAGAGCAGGGCCTTGTTCGCCGTCACCACCGACTTGCCATGCGCGAGCGCGGACAGGATCGCTTTGCGCGACGGCTCGACCGGCCCCATCACTTCGATCACGATGTCGACGTCGTCGCGGGAGACTAGCGTGTCGATGTCGTCGGTGAGCAGATCGACGGGCACACCGCGGTCGTCGGCCACCCGGCGTACGCCGATGCCCCGCAGGATCAGCGGCGCGCCGATCCGGGCGGCGAGGTCGTCAGCGCTCTCCTTGATGATGCGAACAACTTCACTGCCCACATTACCCAGTCCCAATACCGCTACACCGACTGGCTTTTCATCGCTGCTCACGTTTCACCTCACTTCCAGACTCAACAGATCGTCGACCGTCTCCCTGCGCAGAATCAGACGGGCCCGTCCATCACGCACAGCCACCACCGCGGGGCGACCGATCAGGTTGTAACGGCTCGACAACGAATAGCAGTAGGCGCCGGTGGCGGCCACCGCAACCAGGTCGCCCGGCGCGACGTCATCGGGCACCCAGGTATCGCGGACCACGATATCGCCACTCTCGCAATGCTTTCCGACGATACGAGCGATCGTCGCTGCTGCGTCGGTGGCGCGGGAGACCAGACGCACGTCGTAGTCGGCGCCGTACAGCGAGGTGCGGATGTTGTCGCTCATGCCGCCGTCCACGCTGACGTAGCGCCGGTGTGCCGTCGCGCTGACGCCGACGTCCTTGACGGTGCCAACCTCGTAAAGGGTGATGGTCCCGGGTCCGGCGATGGCGCGTCCGGGTTCGACCACCAGTCGCGGAACCGGCAAACCCACCGCCGCGGACTCGTTGCGCACGATGCCGCTGAGCTTGTTGGCGAGTTCGCCCACCGGTGGTGGGTCGTCGTTGGGTAGGTACGAGATGCCAAGGCCACCACCGAGGTCGACGGTGGCGATCTGCGAGGTCTTGTCGACGCCGAACTCGGCGACGGCATCGCGCAGCAGACCGATCACTCGGTGCGCGGCGATTTCGAAGCCCCCGACGTCGAAGATCTGGGAGCCGATGTGGCTGTGCAGGCCCACCAGTCGGAGGTGATCGCTGGCGAACACCCGCCGAACCGCGTCCATTGCCGCGCCGTTGGCCAGCGACAGCCCGAACTTCTGGTCTTCGTGGGCAGTCGAGATGAACTCGTGGGTGTGCGCCTCGACGCCGACCGTGACGCGGACCAGCACGTCCTGGACGATGCCCGCCTCGCCCGCGATGGAGTCGAGACGCTCGATCTCGATCATCGAGTCGACCACGACATGAGCGATGCCGGCCTTGACGGCAGCGGTCAGCTCGGCGGGCGATTTGTTGTTGCCGTGCAACGCGATCCGCTCGGGCGGGAAGTCGGCATGCAGTGCGACCGCGAGCTCGCCGCCGGTGCAGACGTCCAGCGACAGGCCTTCCTCGTCGATCCAGCGTGCTATTTCGCTTGACAGGAAGGCCTTTCCGGCATAGTGCACGTTGGCGCCGCCGCCGAATGCGGCCGCGATCTCGCGGCACCGCGACCGGAAGTCGTCTTCATCGATCACGAACAACGGGGTGCCGTATTCCTGGGCGAGCGACGGCAGCGACACGCCGGCAACGCTGACGATTCCGTCGTCACCGCGAACGGCGTTGCGCGGCCACACATTCGGGGCCAACTCCAGCAACTCGTGGGTGCTCGACGGGCATGGCGGAACGCCGGAGTGGCGGAACTCTTCGGCGTGCCGGGGTCCGGCCGGGTGGGCATTCACATGCGCTCCGGAGCGCTGACACCCAGGATGGCCAGCCCGTTGGCGATCACCTGGCGGGTCGCCTGGCAGAGCGCCAGCCGAGCGGTGTGCAGTTCGTTGGGCTCCTCGTCGCCCTGCGGCAACACCCGGCACGAGTCGTAGAAC